>JAJRQK010000046.1 GCA_024280295.1 Bacteroidota bacterium | reverse complement strand
CCCATTGAGGAAATACTTCCAAACTGCGAAAACCCAAATACGAAAAAACCTAAACTTAGAACAACAGTAGTGATCAACATAGGCTTCCTCAATTTCATATAAGCTTGACGAGCAGCTTCTAAATTCGACATTTCATCTGAGTAATGCTTGAATTGATGTAGAAAGTGCATTGTGTCATCTACAGCAAGGCCGTAAATAATGGTGAATATCATTGCTGTTCCAATTTTTAGAGGGATATTGAATATCCACATAATTAATGCAGCAAATAACATAGGAAGTACATTTGGAATAATAGAAATTAGGGCTAATTTGATACTCTTTGTTAATAAGAAAATGCATAGGGTTGAAATTACAACGGCCAAAAAAACCCCTTTGACTAAAAAGATGGAGATGTTACTATTTGCTCGATCAATTAAATGAGCAGCGCCAGTTAATTTAACCTCAAGATTAGGGTAGTGCTTCTCAATATGGACGATTAATTTTTTGTTTTTTACTTGATAAATTTGATTCCCAAGATCTTTTGTCCGTGCAGAAATCCGTGCAATGTCACCCTTTAATGTTGGTTGAATTATATTCCATAGTTTTTGATTGTCGATGTATGATAGTAGACTTCTAAATTTCTCCCTATGCAAGGGTAGTTTGTGGAATCGAGTGTCTCCTCCATGTTGCGACTGGTTCGTACTTTTAATTATTTCTGCTGGACTTATAATTGTCTTAACGTTATATTCTTGACGTAAATAGTCTGATAATTGATCAATTTCTTTTAGAACCTGTTGATCTTTCAAGTCTTTTGATTTTGCTTTAACGATCAATTCAAGAGGACGAATTCCATCGAAATTATTCTCGAAGAACGCCAAATCTTTTTTTAGTGAAGCTTCATCATCAAGATCGTCGAGGAAGTAATTGTTTACGTTAAGACTGTTGAATATCCAACCACCAATAATTAAGGAGACAATAGTAAGTATCCGCTTTAAGTTGATATTTGAATTACTGGGGATAAAAACCTTGTTTAATGCTGAAAGTTTTATCTCTCGGATCTTTTTTTCTTTGGGTAGAGTGGATAACAAGATGATTGATGAGGTGACGATTAATGAAATAAATAGTGAGATCAATATTCCCATGGCGGTCAGTAAACCGAAGTATTGAATAGGTTCTACTGGAATTAAATAGAGTGATGCAAAACCAATTGCTGTGGTAATAGCATTGAAAAATATCGGAACTCCTACTTCTTTGAGAGTTAAGTGAAGTGCTACATTTTTTGAATTCTGTTCTTTGATATAAGCATCAAATTTTGATAGAAGATGTATCGACGCAGATGTTCCAGTGATCAAAATAATTGCGGGTAGAAGAATGATCATTAGATTGATAGGGTAGTTGATTAACCCTAGTACGCCAAAGGTAATAATGAGAGATAAAAATAATGTTAGGAGAGCGATCAAAACGTAACGAATTCGTGGAAGAATTAATAGTAGAGAGATTACAATTATAGTAAGTGCGAGGGATATAAAAAACTCCATTTCGGAGCGCATTTCAAGGAGGTAGAATTGTTGTGTATTCAATCTTCCCGCGATATGAAATTCGTCAAAATTACTCGATTCTAATAGTAAATCAACAACTGTAATGAATTCTTTTGCTTGGGCTTTATCTGTAATATGCTTAGTCTTTACAATTACTTTCAATACAGTAGTGTCGTCAGAAAAAAGTGATCGAGTAAAATTCGAAGAGGAGTATATTTTTTTCTTGTCCTTTGCTAATTGATCATCATTCTTGAAGTTAATCAGTGGGACATTTATCGGTCCACTAGTTGGAGAAATTACAACTGTAGTAATTCTAGTTGGAGAATTGACTTTTAGAACTGAATTTTTATTCAGTAATTGTCCGCAGAGGGTATCAATTTTTTCTAAGAATTTCTGTTCAAAAAGACCATTGTTATTCTTGATACCAATCAAAAGATAATCATTCTCATTTTCAAAGGTATTTTTGAACTTTATGTAGGATTCTACCTCAGGATCATCTTTCTCGAAAAAACTTTCGATGTCATAGTCGAACTTCAGTGATGAAAGTTGTGTTGTAAAAAATGTGGTAACTGAAAAAACAAGAAATAATGCAGCGATTGCAATTTTCGAATTTAGCATTCTACGGAGCAAAGAAGAATTTCTCATGGTTTTGTGATCAGGAGTGTTGGCTATTCTAGATGTTCCAAGATACTTTTAACAGATGATCTTTGCTTGTAATTGTGATCAAAGTGCCTCCATTTTATAGTCATATCTGTTCCAATAATAAACGTTGCAGGAACAGGAAGTCTGTTACTGAAATCGGAATGAGCATTTTTTAAATCAGCTCCTAAAAAGACATTATATTTTTTTACTTCACCTGATCGTGGGTCAAATAATACATCAAAAAGTTCCGAAATGACATAACCGTCATCATAGAGTAGTCTAAATTCAGCACCTGTTTTCTCAACACTTTCGAGTAAATGTTCTTGATTTTCGGGAGAAATAGAGATGATTTGTGCTCCTTTGGATTCAATCAATTCTAAACTGTCTTGAAGTTGGCTTAAGTGCTTGTTACAGTATGGACACCACTGACCCCGGTAGAAAATTACAACAATAGGTCCTTTTTCTAGCTCAGTTTCAAGATTAAACAACTCTCCATGTTGGTCTATTGCACTGAAATTACTAATTGTATCACCAATTCCGATTCCATCTGTTTCACTGACTTTTTTAGAACCTTGTCCTAAACTTGTGAAAATCAAGATTGATAAAAGAAGGGTGATTATGCTTTCTAATTTCACAGTTGATTATTTGATAAGGTGAAGTTTGATTTGAAGTGAATCGCTTTTGCAGTTTCAACATCTGACTTACCTGAAATTTTATCTGTCACACTAACATTCCAATAAGGAGTTGGAGTTAGCATTAGTGGAAATGTCATTCTGATTTTTGGCCCAGAAAATGTCATTCCTTTCAGGGCAGTAGATCTAGTGAAACGAGAGCAATTAGTGCCATTAATCACAAATGGACCATAAGGTACAAACTTTTGTTTTTGTACTTTCTTGGCGTAGCTATATGACTTTTTAAAATTGATATTGATTAGTCCAGCTTCTAAGCGACCTTCTCCATTACAATCTTTCATAGTTGAGAGTTCATGGTGTAAATCATCAATATTTAATGGGCAACCATCTGTAGTAAACTTGATGCGCGTATTTATTGTTAGATTTTTATCTGTTGATTTATCACGTACACGACCTAAATTCGTTGGTGTTTGATATCTCCCGAAATCGAAATAATGACATGATCCAGTTTCTCGTCTAATAAGGACTATTGCAGAATGACCAACCCTGTAGTAGCCATTTACACTGACTCCTAATTTATCCATCAATGGATCATACCAAGATCCTGGTTGTTTACAATAAGTTTCAGGCCAAGCTAGAAGTAATGCTAAATCGTCATTCATACTATTCAGTATAATAATTGAATGCAATTGGGAATAAGCAAACAATTAGTTATATCAATAGTCACGTTAATAGATGAATCCTTACAGTTGAAATGAGATTTTTATAATGTTTTTAGAACCTAATTAATCACTATTATAGATAATTCAGTCCAATTTCCCCTTCAAGTAATAACCTGTATGACTTTTTTCATCTTTCACGATTTCTTCAGGAGTTCCTGCAAAAACTAACTCTCCACCTAAGTCACCGCCTTCCGGTCCCATGTCGATAATGTGATCTGCACATTTGATCACATCTAAATTATGCTCAATGATGATTATGGAGTGTCCACTGTTGATTAATTCATTAATTGCAATGATAAGTTTGTTGACATCATGAAAGTGTAGTCCAGTTGTAGGCTCATCAAAAATAAATAGTGTGGAAGGACCTGATTTTCCTTTGGCTAAAAATGAAGCAAGTTTAATTCGTTGTGCTTCTCCACCACTCAAAGTGCTAGAAGGCTGACCAAGTTTTAGGTATCCTAATCCAACCTTAACAAGTGGTTCGATCTTCTGGACAACTTTCTCTTCTAATCGACCATCTCCTTCTTTGAAAAAATCGAAGGCGGTCTGGATGTCCATCTCAAGAATGTCAGAAATTGATTTGTCACGGTATAATATATCAAGTGTTTCGATTTTGTATCTACAGCCATGACATTGATCACACGTTAAATGTACATCAGCCATGAACTGCATTCCAACAGTGATTAATCCTTCACCTTCACAGACTTCACATCTACCACCATCAACATTAAAACTAAAGAATCCAGGTTTGTAATTACGAGTCTTCGATAGTGGTTGTCGTGCAAATAAATCTCGAATGTCATCAAAAGCTTTCACATACGTAATAGGATTACTTCTAGATGATTTTCCAATTGGGTTCTGATTTACAAACTCAACGGCTTTAATAGATTTGATGTCACCACTGAATGAACTGAAATCCCCTTGCTTGTCTCCGTAAATCCCTAATTCTTTTCTAAGAGCAGGAAGTAGTATGTCTCGAACAAGGGTTGATTTTCCCGAACCACTCACACCAGTAATACACACTAGACTGTTTAAAGGGAAAGTGACATCGATATTCTTTAAATTATTTTGCCGAGCACCTTTAATTATCAGCTTGTTTTTACTCTTTCGTCTTCGTGAAGGAACTGGAATGCTTTCTTTTCCTGTTAGATAATCGGCGGTAAGACTATTTTTTGCCTTCGACAACTCACTATGCTTACCTTGGAAAATAATCTCTCCTCCAAACGCACCTGCTAGAGGCCCGATATCAATGATTACATCCGCTGCAATCATTAAATCTTCTTCATGTTCAACAACAATTACTGTATTTCCAACATCGCGTAAAGCATGAAGAACTTTAATTAGGCGTGTAGTATCTTTTGGGTGCAAACCAATTGATGGCTCGTCTAGAATGTACATCGACCCAACGAGACTACTTCCAAGTGAAGTTGCTAAGTTGATGCGTTGTGACTCTCCACCAGAAAGTGAATTTGATTGACGATTCAATGTTAAATACCCTAATCCAACATCTTCTAAAAATCCTAATCTACTTGTGATTTCTGGAAGAATTCGCTTTGTTACTTGTTGATCATGTTTGTTAGGTTGAAGGTTATTGAAGAACTTAAGATTATCCGAAATT
>JAJRQK010000045.1 GCA_024280295.1 Bacteroidota bacterium | reverse complement strand
CCAAAAGAGCATTGCTAGGTACTTTTCACAAGATCAAAGCGAAATATCTACAATCCTATTTGGGCGAATTTTGCTACAAGCTTAACCGAAGATACTTTGAAAACAGGGTGTTTGACAGATTAACTTTAGCCGTCGCTAAATCCTACTGGTAAAATATGGGGGAATCAGTTTTTAAATAAACCAAAGAGGCAAGTGCAATGAAAGCACAGAAAATGTAAGTTCCTAATTCTTCAATTGTTGAGTTGATGAAAGTAAAACTAAGTAATGTGAATACCAGACCAAAGAGTAGTGTAAGACGCCAAGCAAGTTTGTACTTTCCTTTATCGTAAAAAAATTCGATGTCTGTAGCACTGGGAGTCGTTAGATTCATGTAGGATAAAAATGGACAATTAAATTCACTTATCGGTTGAATCCACTGAAAATTCGACGTAATGGTCTTTTAATAAGATGAATAGATTGATTTTATTTCTTAACGTATTGCGTCAATATCACGATTCTTTGCCCTTCCACTTTTCCTTCAATGTGTTCAGTATTATCGTGTACGAGTGTAATGTTTCTAACCGCAGTTCCGCGCTTTGCCGTGAAATTACCCCCTTTCACCTTGAGGTCTTTGATTAAAACCACTGAATCTCCAGATTGTAGTTGAACCCCATTACTGTCAAGATGTATAACCGCATCCTCAGATGGAAGTCCTTGTTTAGCCCATTTTTCAATGTCTTCATCCATATACATCATCTCAAGAAGATCGTTTGGCCATCCTTCGGACTTTAGAGCGGTAAGTGTTCTCCATGCAACAACTTTTACTGCGTCAACCTCACTCCACATACTATCATTTAGGCATCGCCAATGATTAAGATCTAAGTCTTTATCACCAGAAAGTTGATTTTTGCATGCTGAACATGTATGAACGCAATTCGCTGGATTAGTACCATCTTTTGGTGCTACAATGAATACACTCAAATCATCCGTAGAAGTACACAATTCGCACGCTCCATTACTTCGTTTCTCCAACTCTCTTTCCATCTGACAAGTATAAGAAAATTCTAAGAATCTAAGTTTTTGTTAGAATCAAGGTTGGTGCTAATTTCATCTTCTTCTGAATTTCCAGGCAACCCTATGGCATCAATTGCTGATTGCTTTGGTGGGTACATTTTCGAGAAGACCCATCCGAAAATCATAGCAATGGCAAAAGAAGGCGCTAGCACATCTAATTCAACGAGATATTCACCAATTCCATCCATTTTTTGGAAAACGAACTTGAACAAGATGACTGAAATAAATCCAGAAATCATCGATGCAATTGCCCCTTTCTCCGAATATCCACGCCAAAATAATGTAAGAATGATGACGGGACAGAAGGTGGCTGCAATACCAGACCATCCAAATATAATCACCCAGAAGAGTTGCCTATCGGGTGCGACGTTTGCCACAATAATTGCCATTAATAATGCTGCTAAGGCCATTATAATAGTTACGTAACGAGAAGTCTTTGTAAGTTCTGAATCTTTTAAGTGTGGTTTGAATATTTTCTGGTAGAAGTCACGAGTTATGGCACTTGATGCAAGAATCAAAAGTGAATCAATCGTTGACATAATAGCCGAGAGGACAATGGCTACATAGATTGCAACTACAATCATTGGGAGATATGCCTCTGTTAACATGTGAAGAACATTTTCTCCATCTGCACCTAGCACTGCTTCAGGGTCTTGTCCACTTTCGGTGAAAAGAACTCGCGCTAATATTCCAATTGTAACAGCAGCTGCATCAGTTAGTAAAGTAAACACGACTGCCACCCATTTTCCTTTGTCAATTTCTTTCTCCTCTTTAATTGACATGAAACGTACATAAACCTGAGGGGCACCTAAGAAGCCGAGTCCAATCATAGAAAGACCAAGAATGGTAAACAGGTTCATCCATCCATCATCACTTCTTCCCATTACTTGTGTTAGTGTAGGGTCTATTGCATTCAGTCCATCTGTAATAGACTGACCATGATCCATGGAAAACCAAACCACAATTGGGAGTAGTACAAGTCCTGCAAACATCAATACTCCTTGAAATAAATCTGACCATACCGCAGCAACAAATCCACCAATGAAGATGTACACCATTACAATCACGAAGCCAATCAATGCTCCAACGAAGTAATTAGTGTCCATTAATGATTCAAAGGCAATTCCAGTAGCATCAATCTGAGAACTCACATAAATAACAACAAAGATGGCTAGCACAGAAGCTGCTATTATTCGCAATGTATGTGTTGAAGATTTGAAATGACTCTGAAGATAGTCGGGAATTGTGATGGAGCCATACGCATCTGACCTTCGCTTAAATAATTTAGCCATTAAAAACCAAGATATGGCAACGCCGGCTAGTTCACCAATGACTACCCAGTAACCTGAGTAACCTGCCATTGCTCCCATCCCGGTCAAGCCTATGAGAAGCCATCCAGATTCTCCTGTAGCACGAGCAGAAAATGCTACTGCCCAAAAGCCCATCCCTTTACCACCAACGTAATAATCGCTCATGGTTTTTATACGTCGTGATGCCATTATTCCTATTAGAAATAGAATTCCGACATAAATAGCGAGAACAATGTACTTGGTTATTAAATTTTCAGCTTCCATAGAAATGTAGGTTTGAGTAGATAGTTCAATGTGAATTGAAATAAATCTAGTTTGACGAAAATGAGAATAATTATGTTAAAAACGGGTATTTCCCATCAAAAATTCAAGAATAATGAATCAAATTAAGCCACAAATCCTCAGTTTTTCGTAAATTGCTAACGCAGGTGCATAAATTATTGCCTTAACACTAAATTGTGCTTGTGAAATTAGGGATTGACCCTGGATTTGAACTCAAAAGGAACGAAAAGAGGCGAGGATTAAAAATTTTGGTAGAAACAAATACTATCCCCCAAAATATTACCACATTATCAGATTTAACATCAGCCCTTTCTGAAGGAGAGAGGACGACTTTCGGAAAAATACTCAGTACTATAAATCTATCATTAGAGGAACTTCAAGAAGTTCAATCATGGTCTAAAGACTGCTATACTCGTAACTGTATTATAGACACTGAAAAATATGAGCTCATTCTCATTTGTTGGGGGCCGAAACAGGTAACTCCTATCCATGATCATGGGGGAGAAGAATGTTGGGTTGCATTTATTGACGGTAATTTCAAAGAAACGATTTTTACACAAAATTCAGAAGGCAATCTTCTGCCTTCAAAAGTTGCAAAAGTTGCTGCAGGAGAAGTAACCTACATGATTGATTTTATGGGATATCATAAGCTCGAAAACATGGATGATACACGAAGTATGTCTCTTCATCTCTACGCAAAACCAATTCGAAATTGCAATGTATATGATGAAGAAATGAATAGAATTGTAAATAAAAAATTGGAGTATACCACCATCCAATAGTTTGAATCAAAGATAAATCATCAGAAAAATATATGTCGAATATAAATAACGATTTAAAATTATTCAATGAGCTCGCAAAAGTTCTTTTAGAAGAGGAAAGAGTAAATCCTGTTGCTAAAAGAATTGATGCTCAAGAATTGTACAATGTGCTTGATCTTTCTCTTAGTGATGAGGGGGTTCCCGATTCAGAATTCAAGAGTGTGATGACTGACGTTATTGAAGCAACTCCAAAAACAGCAACAAATTTATTTTTTAATCAGCTCTTTGGAGGAAGGCAAAGTAAGGCGGTTCTCGGTGATTTGTTGGCAGTGATGCTTAATAATAGCATGTACACTTATAAAGTTGCAGGTCCGCAAGTAGGAATTGAGCAAGAAATAATTAAACGGTCATGTAAGATGATCGGATACGGAGAAAATAGTAATGGAACTTTTCCAACGGGTGGATCGATGTCAAATTACATGGCTTTGATTATGGCAAGAGATGTTGCAGACCCAAAATTCAGAAATGAAGGAAAGACCAAAAATATTCTTGCCTATTCATCTGCTGAATCTCATTATTCTAATGCTAAGAATGCCAGTTTTGCTGGAATCGGAAGAAATAATGTACGCTACATCGAAACTGATGAGTTTGGGAAGATGATTCCATCTAAATTGGATGATCAAATTCAAAAAGATATTGCTGCTGGGTTTACTCCTGCTTTTGTTAATGCAACTGCTGGAACAACGGTGCTTGGTGCCTTTGATCCTATTGATGCTATCGCTGATGTTTGTGAAAAGTATTTGATTTGGTTACATGTGGATGGTGCTTATTCTGGCGGTGCATTCTTTAGTAAGAAGTATAAGCATCTTCTTAAAGGAATTGAGCGCTCTGATTCATTTAGCTACAATGCCCACAAAATGATAGGCACTCCAATGACTTGCTCGATAATTCTAGTCAATGATAAAAAACATCTTAGTGGATCATTCAGTAATGATGCAGAGTATCTTTATCAAACGGATGGAGATGATTTCAATTTAGGGAAAACATCTTTCCAGTGTGGAAGAAGAAATGATGCACTGAAATTCTGGACACTTTGGAAATCAGTAGGTACTAATGGATTGGAACAGATCGTTGATCAACAGTTCATTCTTGCTGATGTTGCAAGAAATTACGTTCGAAACAATTCTGATTATCAAGTGTACAGCTTTGATGATTCGATTTCAATTTGCTTCAACTATAAAGGAATCGATGCAAATGTCTTATGTACAGCACTGTATGAACAGCAAGAAACTGTAGTCGGTTTCGGAAAATTTCGAGAAGATACATTCATTCGCTTGGTGACAATTAATGCTACAAACGAATCTGAAAATTTACTAAATTTCTTTAAAGTGCTAGAAGATTTTGTCGTGAAGAATCCAAAATTAGTTGGATTAAATTCGGCAGTTTTGGATGCTTAAAATTAGTTAATCTAACAACAATCACTTCCACAACTTCCAGTTTCTTGAATTGGCGGACATGGAACAGATCCGTATGAGCAATACACGCAACAATCACCTTCTTTTGGTTTGAGGATTATTTTGCAATTTTCACATTCGTAAAACCAAGAACAAGCATCCGTTGGCATGATCTCTTCTTTACTATGATTGCATTCTGGACAAGTAAGTGTTGAGGTTAAGGCTATTTCTTTGTTTATTTTCACTAAATTGATTTGAGCGTCACAACAGCATATCCTGTTGAGTTAACTGCTTTTTTAATTTCTTCTCGACTAACTTGAGTAGTATCGAATTCAATCGTTGTTTTAGCATCATCGTACGAAGATTTAACTTTAATGATCCCTTCTAATTCGTTTACTGCATGATCGACATGTGTTTCACAGGCTGCGCAAGTCATACCTTTAATGCTGATTTCGATTTTCTCAACTTTACTGTTTTCTGATAATTGAACATCTTTAGCATTATCTGAAAAGAATACATGGGAATAATAAGGGAAACTGATAGAAATTACCGCAAAAATTGTCATTCCAATCAGAAATGCTCTAGTTTGAAAGAAGCGCGGTTTTTCAATTTCGCATCCACAGTCGTCTTCTTTTTTTGCTTTTAAATGTGAATACCAAGCATATCCAATAGCAACGACAGCCAAAATAACGAGGTAGGGGCGAAGTGGATCCATCCAAGATAAGCTAGAAGATGCTCCACCAACTCCCGCTATTGCAGCAATTACAGGTGGAATACAACACGAGGATGTAGCTATTGCTGCCAAAACTCCAGTGAATACGACTCCTTTTGATTTCGTACTCATACCGAAACTTGCTTTAATGACTCTAACATTGGAAGCAGTATTTTCGATTCTTCATAATTAATTGAATAATAGATCGTTTGACTTCGTTTTTCACTGAACAAGAGCTTGGCAGTTTTCATTTTTTTTAAATGTTGAGATATAGCAGGAACAGTCATTTGGAGAACATCACTTAAATCGCAAGGACACATTTCCTGTTCCTCATTTAGTAAATGAAAAATTTTCAGGCGGACTTCATTTCCTGCAATGTTAAGGATAGAAGCAATTTGTTGAATCTCTAAGGATATTTCTTCCAAAGATTCGGCACAACGATTAAGTTGATTTTTATCAGCACATTCCCGGATACAATTTTCCACGATTCAGTATTTAAGTAATTGCTTAAATACAAAGATAGGATAATATTGTATTTAAGCAATTACTTAAATAAAGATAAAATCTAACTACATGACAAAAACTATAAACAACTAATTGTCATTAACTTGAGTGCTATTATCTTGTTTGAAATATTGAAAATCATTATCTTAGATGGTGTTATAAGGCAGTCATCCAAGTCCGATTTCCAAGGTTCTCCATGAATGTACAACCTTATTTTCAGTTTTAAAAGAACATTTTGATACAATCAATATTGCCAGATTAAAATTGATTTCGCTGTTCATCACAGCTTTGTGTAAAGTTTAAACGGTAAACTATGAGCGCTTGGCTTTAGATTTTGACACTTCGGTAAAAAAGGATTCTAATCTACGTCGCATTCAGCGGTTTTTT
>JAJRQK010000044.1 GCA_024280295.1 Bacteroidota bacterium | reverse complement strand
TTTCTTGAATAGTGAAATCACGCTGTTTCCAAGCTGAACCAAAACTAGATGAATTACGGGTTAACTTGAGGTCGAGCAAAGCTGACACAAATTGAGATGCACCCACTTGAAATGAATGTGACAATGCGCGATAAGTATCCATTTTAGGGAATGCATGACCAACTCTCCAATGAGTTTTAATCGTGGATGAACGCAGAAATTGCTTGATTCGCTTAGAAATAATCGCACTTCCAAGTGTTATTAGAAGGTCTGGCTGAAAGTCTTCAATTTCAGCGTCAGTAATACCTGCCAACGTTCTATCAATACAATGAACCCAGTGCTTCCCTGCGAGATTCGAAGTATTCTCTACCAAAATAGCTATAGAAGTATCATCGGACAACTCATCAAGTTTGGCTTTAAGAGCAGGGTTTTGATCTAACTGACCGCAAAGAATCATTTTTTTTGGAGAATTATTCCAAATTTCTCGCATCTCCTCTACTTGATCATCAGCTAATGAAAAAAGTGACATTTTATGTTCAAAAAATGGTTTTTGCTGCCAATCTTGATCAACAGTACCATAAAGAGGCTCAGTTAGTGGAATATTAAAATGAATAGGCCCAATCCATTCATTCAAGGCTAAATCAAACGCTTTTTTCACTTCTTCTACATCACAATTATCTTCAAACACTGTAACCTGGTATCGGATGTGATTTTCGTAAACACCTGTTTGGACTATAGTTTGTCCATCTCCATGATCTACCCATTCAACAGGTCGATCTGCTGACATCACAACCAATGGAATTCCCTGATAGTACGCTTCAGCAACTCCTGGATAATAATTTAACAACGCAGATCCAGAAGTACAAACAACACCTACTGGAGCCTTCAATTGTTGAGCCATTCCTAAGGCATAAAAGGCTGCACTTCTCTCATCGTGGACAACAATTGTTTCAATATCAGGATGTTGATCTATTGCAATAATTAACGGTGCATTTCGAGAACCTGGAGAGCAAACAACATGTCGCATTCCGTGACGAGTACACTCATCAATAAATGTTGAAATTCCAGATTTATTTGTCGTTCGTATGTGCATAATTTGAACTCGCGACAAATTTACTCCTTTTCTATAATGTCGAGAAGTGTTCTGGACTTATTTTCTGTTTCTACCCACTCTTTTTCACTATCAGAATCTTTGGTAAAACCTCCACCAAGATAGAGGTAACAATCATTCTCAATAATTTGTGCACACCTTAAATTCACAAAGAGATTCGATTCTTCTCCAATTACGCCGATGAACCCTGCGTAAAGCGAACGATTATGATCCTCAACTCTGTCAATTAAAGTCAATGATTTATCTCTTGGAAGGCCGCTAACAGCAGGTGTTGGATGTAATTTCATTACAATTTCTAACAAATTTCGATTCTCAATAGAGAACTCAAAGTTAGTTGCGATGTGTTTAACAGGTCCTGCTAATAAATCATACGGAGGACTCTGCTTGATATTAGAGAACTTCCACTCACTTAAATTATCAGTGATAAAATCAGTAACATATTGTTGCTCGTTAATTTCTTTACTACCCCAAAGCGATATATCATCTGATTTCTTTGTTCCTGCAAGCGATATGGTATGTGCTAAACCATTAGCCGATGACATCAACACTTCAGGTGTTGCTCCTACCCAAGTTCCAAATAAATTACTTGAGATGAGGTAGACAAAAGCGTTTGGATAAGCATCACAAAGTCGACTATAAATCAATTCGAGATCGCTTGAAACTTTTGACTCTTTAATTCTTGAAAAGATTGCCTTGGATAATTTTCTTTCAATTATTTGCTCAATAAATGCATCAGCCTTCAATATATATTCTTCCTTAGAATAACAGAGTGGATTTTGTTTCTTCACTACGGGTTGATCTTCAAATCTTCCCGCTTCAAACCAGTAACCGATGTCCCCAACAAAAGGAACAATCACAAAACCATCCTTAAAATTAGCAGTAGGTACTTCGCGAAAAACACCTTCTTTTTTGATTGATTGTTTTGATGGAATTCGATATTGCAGTGTATCACTCATCACTCCTATCTAGGGACGATCATCACGGTTAACCTTCCAGTACACACAAGTTTTCCAGTTTCTTCATCCACGATATCAACTTGCCAAACATGCGTTCTTTTACCTGCATGAACGATTTTACCTGTTGCCAAAACACTTCCAGACCTCACACTTCCTAGGTGATTCGCATTTATTTCAAGTCCAACAGGAACTTCTTTTTCAATATCAATTAATAATACTGACCCCATTGAGCCAATTGTCTCGATTAATGCCGCACTTGCACCACCATGAAGTAAACCCATTGGTTGATGTGTTCGATTATCGACAGGCATTCTAGCCTTGATGAAATCTTCTCCAATTTCAATACATTCAATTCCGAGTTGCTCCATGAGTGTCCCTTTGTTCAACGAGTTCACTAATGTTATGGGGACTTGTTTCAATTTCATATTGTGAAATTAATCAGAATTAACAACAATATGGCGTTGATGAATAGTCAATTCGACAAGTTAATCTGAGATGATTTCGATTACTTTTACTTCTATGATCGAGCGGAATGTCAATTTAAAGTCATACAATACATTTGGAATTGAAGCAAAAGCAGCACGCTTTGCCTCATTTTCATCGGTAGAAGAATTAGTATCATTATTAACTGAACTCGACGAAGACCCGCTTCTTATTCTTGGTGGTGGCAGCAATGTTCTTTTCACTTCAGATTTTAACGGTTTGATTTTAAGAAATGAAATTAGAGGAATTGAGATCCTACATGAAAACGAAAACGAAGTAATTGTAAAGTCTGGATCTGGAGAAGTATGGCACGATTTCGTAATGCACTGCGTTGGAAATGATATTGGAGGAATTGAAAACCTATCACTTATCCCAGGAAGTGTTGGTGCAAGTCCGATGCAAAACATTGGCGCTTACGGAGTAGAGATCAAAGATGTATTCGAATCGCTCGAAGCATTTCATATCGAAACTGGAGAGATTCACTCGTTTGATACTACCGCTTGTGAGTTTGGTTATCGAGAAAGTGTATTTAAACACAAATTGAAGAATCAGTATATTATTACCTCTGTTACTTATAGGTTGACAAAAAAGCATATCATTAATGCAAGTTATGGTGCCATTGAAACCGAATTAGAAAAGATGAAAATTGACATCCCTACAATCAAAAATATTAGCGATGCTGTGATTTTTATTCGATCAAGTAAGTTGCCTGATCCTAATGAAATAGGTAATGCTGGTAGTTTTTTTAAGAATCCTGTTGTTGATCAAGAGGTGGTAGCTAAGATTCAGGAAACACACGGAAATGTCCCTAATTATCCCGCTCCAAATGGACAAGTGAAACTAGCTGCTGGATGGCTGATTGATCAAGCTGGATGGAAGGGGAAAACACTTGGTTCGTACGGGGTTCATAAACTACAAGCATTGGTTCTTGTGAACTATTCTGGATGTACCGGTGAAAATATATTGGATTTATCAACGCAGATCATCGAGGATATTGAAACGAAGTTCGGAATTACTTTGGAGAGGGAGGTGAATATTATTTAATTAAAAGTACGAATGAACTAGTCATTAATACAAGTTGCTACCAAGTATCTTCCGTTCCATCTTCTAAATTAGAATCTTTTAGCAATTTCTTCCAATCATCCGACCCATCCACGCTTTCCTTTAAGATTGATTGATAATCCGTCTTTGTGACTTCAAATCTATCAAGTTCTGCACCTGTATATTCTTCGATTGCTTCAAGAAATTCTAGTTCATCATCACAAAAGAAGGACATCGCTTGCCCCATCCGCTTACCTCTTCCAGTTCTTCCACATCTGTGTACATAGTTTTCAGGAACATCAGGTAAATCATAGTTTACGACCAGATCAACCTCTGGAATATCGATACCACGAGCTGCAACATCCGTTGTGATGAGCACTCTGTTTTCACCTGCTCTAAATCGTTCAAGAATTAAAAAACGTTCTTTTTGTTCAATTCCTCCGTGTAATGCTTCTGAATCAATCAAAACTCGTTTCATAGCTGCAACAACTCGTTCAACACGCACTTTTGTTCGAACAAAAACAACGACTTTATGTCCAGCGTATTCCTTCAACATATTTTCAAGGAAGAAACGTTTGTCATCCATATCTATGTTAACAACTGCGTGACGAATCGTATTTGCTACTGGATTTTTCGGCGAAATTTGAATCCGAATTGGATTATTAACAACATCATAAGCGAGAGATTTGATCTTTTTGGAAATAGTTGCTGAGAAAAATAGCGTTTGTCTTCGTTTTGGAATTTTGTATAGAATGTCTTTTATGTCCTTCGCAAAACCAAGATCCATCATAAGATCAGCTTCATCTAGGACTAAATACTCAACTGCCGAAACATCTAATGCACCTTGTGAGATGAGGTCAAACATCCGTCCTGGTGTTGCAACCAGAACATCAATTCCATTATTTAATGTTGCTATTTGTTGCTCCTGCTCTACTCCTCCAAAAAGTCCAAATGATTTAACACGTGTTCGCTTTCCAATTTCGCGGTAAACTGTTGCAATTTGCTTTGCCAACTCCCTAGTAGGAACTAGAACTAAGCACTTCACCTGTTTGTGACTATCATACTTTGACTTCCGCTTGGCAATCATGTGTATAGTAGGAATCGCAAAAGCTGCGGTTTTTCCTGTACCCGTTTGTGCAATAGCCATGACATCTTCACCATTTAATATATGCGAAATTGATTTAAATTGAATGTCGGTAGGACGCTTAAAGCCAAGAACTTCAAGTTGCTCTTTAATTTCTGGCGCTATTGAATAATCTGAGAATTTCATAGGAATGGTTCAAACAAAAAAAGGACTTCAATTCTGAAACAGAACGAAGTCCTTTTAAAATTATTTATTCGTTCTTAATCTTCCATCTCTTCAGAAGGAACTAAAATTCGTCCACAGTGTTCACAAGCAATAACTTTCTTTTTCGCTTGAATATCCAATTTTCTTTGTGGTGGAATTTTATTGAAACAACCTCCACAAGAATCTCGGTCAACAGGAACAACAGATAATCCGTTATGTGCGCTTACGCGAAGACGTGAATATGCAGCAGACAATCGATCATCCAATTTTTTCAAAGCTGATTTTGATTTCTTCTCTAATTTTTCTTCTTGAACTTGTGTTTCAGCAATAATTTCGTCTAGTTCCGATTTTTTAGATTTTAAATCTTCTGCACGAAATGTTCTACGTTCTTTCGCTTCATCAAGAATTTCTTTCTTATTTGAAATTTTAATCTTTCCTTCTTTCGAACGTTTTTCGTTCAATTTTATTTCTAATTCTTGAAATTCAATTTCTTTTGAAATTGATTCGAACTCACGATTGTTTCGTACATTATTTTGTTGCTCTTTGTACTTAAGAATTGCAGTTTCTGCATCTTTATTGGCATTTTTACGATCCGAAATGTCTGTATCAAGAGTTTTAATTTCCTCTTCCATTTTCGCAATTCTCATGTCCAGCCCTTCGATCTCGTCCTCCAAATCTTGTACTTCCAATGGAAGCTCTCCTCGAACTGTTCTGATTCTATCTATCTCTGAATCAATTTTTTGCAAAACATATAGACTGTCGAGCTTTTCAGCTATTGTCATCTCGTTCTTCTTTGCCGTTTTCGCCATGAGCTTAAAAATATTTTATCGGATTCGTGTTTA
The DNA here is from genome assembly GCA_024280295.1 of Bacteroidota bacterium. GTDB lineage: Bacteria > Bacteroidota > Bacteroidia > Flavobacteriales_D > Crocinitomicaceae > UBA4466. The sequence goes on along the minus strand of JAJRQK010000044.1, from coordinate 10,598 downwards.
TCCTAGTTAATTGAACCGCAAATTTAGGGAATTTTTTTGTCAAAATGTCTCTTAAAAGGTGAGAAGTGAATTGCTCACTCTCGTAATGTCCAATATCAGCAATTATAATTTGGTCTTCCGCATCAAAAAACTCATGGTATTTATAATCACCCGTAATGAAAATATCCACTTTAGCTCGCCGTGCATTTGGGAGTAAAAAGCTACCCGACCCTCCACAAAAAGCAACAGTCTTTATTTTCTTTCCGCTTAATTTTGTATGTCGAATTACCTGACAACTGAATGCTTCCTTTACCGAATGTAAAAATTCTGTTTCATCCACATCTGTTGCTAATTCTCCTATCATCCCTGCTCCTTCAAATTCATTGTCTACTAACAGAGCATATGCTTCATAAGCAACCTGTTCATAGGGATGTGCCTTTTTCATAGCATTTATAGTGTTCTCCAGGAAATGAGTCGGAACAATTACTTCTAACTTCGATTCTTTTTCATTAGAGCGCTCACCGATTGAACCAGAAAACGGATTTGATCCTTCCAACGGTTGGAATGTTCCCACCCCTTCGGTTGTAAAGCTACATGAAGAGTAATTGCCAATATTACCAGCTCCTGCATCAAATAATGCTTGCCTAACTTCTTCAAGATGCGAAGTGGGGACAAAACACACTAACTTATTTAACACTTGTGATTTAGGTGCAAGTATTCTCAAATTCTCCAAGCCAAGTCGCTTACCAATTTCTGCATTGACTCCAAACCGGTAGTTGTCTAGGTTTGTATGAATGGCATAAATCGCGATGTCGTTTTTTATTGCTTTTATCACTGTCCGCTCAACATAATCATTACCATTTATCTTCTTCAACCCCTTAAATACAATAGGGTGATGTGCTATAATTAACTCACATCCATGCTTAACTGCTTCATTAACAGTAGATTCAATACAATCTAAACTGATTAAAGCTTTGGTAACTTCAGCATCTGAATTTCCGACGATTAATCCGGAATTATCATAGGCTTCTTGACTTGAAATTGGAGCTAATGATTCAAGGTAATTTGTAATATTTTTGATTAGCATAGTTTGGCTGACTTTAAATTCTATAAATACATTGTCAAACCAAGGTCAAACCCAAGTGCTCGACCAAAGTGATCATAAGCGTCATTCTCCAGGTAGGAATCTGTTAATTGAATACGGTATTCAGGCATAAATAAGAGTGCCCATTTCTCAGAAAACTTAAGCTGCACTCCAATATTTAATGAGGCACTTAGCACAAAGGAAGAATATCCATTTTTGCGTTTAATAGTCTCATCTCCTGTTGCATTCGTCTTCGTTTTCCATTCTTGATCTTGCCTATATCCGCTAAACAATTGAGGATTTACACCACCTCCAGCCAAGAGTTTAATCTCATTTCCATACGTAAACAGTACTTTAACAGGCATCGCGATGTATGCATAAGTAGTATTATAGGTAAAAAGGGAGTCAATCGTCTCGTATGTGTAACTTTCTCCATTGCGTAAGTATGAGATTCCACCTTGAACAGATAAATACTTATTAACACGTGTTCTATAGCCAACACCAAATGACCAAGTATCGAGTGATGTTTCAAATTCGCGTTCACCCAGTGGTTTAGCACTTAACCCCTTGCTTTCAGTCAAAATACTTGATGTGCGCGACCAATTCGATACAAAATATACTTCTGTTGCGTCGTCTCGTTTATCAATAATTCTTAATTCATCAATATTCTCCTCGCTAGATTCCTCTTGACCTCCTCCAATTTCAATTTGAGCCATTAAATTCGATCCAAACATTAAGAAACCTAATAACAATGTCGTCGTTATATTAAAATTCATAAATACGCTTTTCACAAATATCGTAAAATAGATGTAGAATCTCATTACCATTCAATCAATGAGATTGTATATTTTTGTACTAATGCTCAAGACTTCCAACTTCTTTCCACAGCATATCATTATTCTTTCAAAGCGATTGGGGCTTGTACTTCTATTAATGCAGGCTACACGGTTAATCTTCTTCGCTTACAACCACAACGCTTTCCTTAAGGCTGGATTTACAGATGTTCTTGGAGGAATATGGTTTGATATAGTTACCATTTCGCTTTTATTTCTACCATACTGTTTTCTTTATTTACTTCCCATCCCTATTCGATCAAAAAGAACTCACAGATTATTGTTCAAGATAAGTTTTCATATAACGGCTCTCGGAATGGTGGTGTTAAATTTAATTGATACGGCCTACTTCCCTTATACACAAAAGCGATCCACAACAGATATAATCGATTCAATTTTCAATGGAAACGATTTCGCACAACTTTACCCTACATTTTTATCCGAAAATTGGTTACTCATTATTTTATTGATCTTATTGATTTTATTGACTGAGTTAACTTACCGTAGTACGGATCGACTCATACAAGAATCAAGATCAAGGTCTTTCTATCTGTCGAATACATTATGGATGATCTTAGGGATGTCCATCATATTCATAATTAGTCGTGGGGGATTTAAACCTAGACCGATCGGAATATTAAATGCTATAAACTACACTTCATCTGAAAATGTCCCATTGATACTAAATACACCCTTCACATTGATTAAAACAGTAGGGCTTGAGGGGATTGAAACGAAGGACTATTATAGTAAAGAAAAAGAGTTGACTCTTTTTGATCCAATAAATTCCAGTCAACCTGCTAAAATTCTTCCTGACAGTACAAATGTAGTGATCATTATTCTTGAAAGCTTTGGGATGGAATTCGTTGGAAGTATCAGTGGCAAAAAAACATTTAGCCCTTTCCTTGATTCCATGTTAAGAGAATCAGTGCACTATGTTCATGCATTTGCAAACGGAAAGAAATCTGTAGAAGCATTACCCGCGATTATTGCTTCATTACCTTCCTGGATGCCAGAAGACTATCTTTCTTCCACCTATTCCAATAATCAAATAAATACACTTCCAAAAATACTTACCAAGAATGGATACTCTTCAGCATTTTTTCATGCAGCAACCAACGGCTCAATGAATTTTGATGGTTTTACTATCGTTGCTGGGTTTGATCGCTATTTCGGTAGAACTGAGTATGGAAACGATGATCATTATGATGGTCGCTGGGGAATATCTGACGCCTATTTTAATCCTTGGGCGGCACGAAAAATGTCTACTATTCAAGAACCTTTCTGCAATGTACTCTTCACTATATCCTCTCACCACCCTTATGTTGTTCCACAAGAATTTACACGATTCACAGAATCAGGATCACAAGCAATTTGTAGATCGATTAGCTATAGTGATTATGCCTTGAAATTATTTTTTAAAGAAGCAAAGAAACAGCCTTGGTATAATAACACGTTGTTCGTTTTCATAGCAGATCATTCTCCAGGATCAAAAACACCCTTGTATAACTCAAGAACTCATATGTATCGAATTCCTTTAGGGTTTTATCATCCACAAGGACTTCTGTTGCCAGAGAAGAGAAGTAAAATAGCCCAACAATTGGATATTCTACCAACTGTTTTAGATTATTTAAACATAGAATTCACCTACTATTCCTTTGGGAAATCACTCCTACAAAGCAATGATGGTCAAGCTATAGCATATCTTCAAGGAAGTTATTACCATTTCATTGGTGATTATATGATTGTATTTTATGAGGATAAGGCACAAAAATTGTTTAACTTTAATGTAAACAAGCTACCTCTTGTTGATTCATCCAAGGTTTACAAGTCAAAGATTGACGTGTATGAGCCAATACTAAAAGCGATGATTCAGCGATACAGCAGAGATGTGACTCAGAACAATACACGAGTAAAATAATGAAACAACGTATAGTATTCATCATAAACCCAATATCGGGAGTCCATAAAAAAACGGACATCCCTGACTTGATTGAGGCGAACCTTGATTTAGACCAATTTGAATACGATATTACATATACTGAGTATCGCAAGCATGCGATTGAACTTGCCAGGAAAGCTTCTGAATCTGGGATTGAAATTATTTGTGCTGTTGGTGGTGATGGTTCTGTTCACGAAGTTGGAACTGCACTAATTGGTACAAAAACTCACCTTGCCATTATCCCTACTGGATCTGGCAATGGTTTAGCACGCCACCTAAAAATCCCGCTGAATGTTAAAGATGCCATTTTATGTATCAATGACAATCAATATATTCACATGGACACAGTCAAAGTGAATGAAAAAAGATTTCTAGGTGTAGGTGGATATGGATTTGATGCTGTAGTGGCAAAAGAGTTCGATAATGGTAAAAAACGTGGATTGTGGGGGTATGTTCTAACCATCTTTCGTGAATTTTTCAAGTACAACCCATTAAATGTTTCAATTGATGTAGATGGCAAAGTAAAGTCGCTACCAGTTGTGTTGTGTACCGTTGCAAACTCATCTGAATTTGGAAATGGATTTACTATTTCTCCAGAATCAGATGTTACAGATGGTGAATTAGAGTTGTGTATTCTAAAGCCATTCTCAATATGGGCGGCACCAATGATAGCCTATAACTATTTCAGAAAGAGACGTCAAAGTTCACGACACTCTGAAATTATTCGTTTTAAAAACGCTAAAATAAAACTTTCAAAAAGGATTGCACATTACGATGGCGAGCCAATAAATGTAAGAGAAGAACTTGTGGTGAGTGTTGTCCCAAAAAGTCTTCATATCTTAGTGGGTAAAAAATAATACATGTCTGACTTCCTAGAACCAACTCTCGAAGTTTTCTTACTAAAACTTACTTCTTTATCTGATGATAAATCTCCTGAATGGGGTTCAATGTCCGCTCAACAAATGATTGAACATCTATCAAACAGCATAGATTTTTCTATGGGGTTAGTGGAGACTGAATTGAGTATTCCTGAAGATAAAGTATCTAAAGCATTTGAATCATTAAAAACGGATATTCCAATGCCTAAAGGATTCAAAATTACTTACGCACCCGAAAACCCAGCAACTCGAAATGAAAATATTGAATTGGCAATCGACGAATTGGCTATGAAATGGGTCGATTTTGAAGAATATTTCATTAATAACCCATCTGCAATAAACTTACATCCATTTTTTGGAAACCTAGATCATAAGCACTGGCTAAGACTTCATTCAAAGCATTTCACACATCATTTTGAGCAATTTGGAATCTTGTAAGTAGACTAAGCTATGCATCCTATCATCCTCTACCCTATTATTCCAGCAATCATTGTTGGTGTTCTTAATTGGCTTTACTGGAAAAAACAAGGACACACCTCTCCAATTCAACTAGTACTAGGAATTGTATTAGCTTATGTTGTTGGGTATTATATTATGAAAACTTTTTGGTGAAACTCAATCCGGCGTGATTCATGACAGCAATAAATCATCATATAAATGCGATTAGAATTACGTTCGAGGAACTATTCAAAGGGCGGTTTTTAGTGTATTTCATTCCTGGGATTGTTGTTACTGCTATATATCTCCTCCAAAAATGGATGGCATTAACAGTAGAAGACACAATTCACCTAAACGATACTAAAGCCTGGTATGACTTCATTCTAAATTTTATTAATTGGGGGGTTGAATTGATTTTTGGTGTTTTCTATTTCTTTCTTGATCAGATTTACATTTTCATTGTATTAACTGCACTTTCACCATTCAACACTTATCTGGGACAGAAATTAGAAAACCGTCTTACTGGAAATAAAACAGAGTCAGGCTTTTCACGGTTTATCAAAGATATTTTCAGAATGATTTTAGTAACTATCATTATAGTAATCATAGAGTTACTCATCTTTAGTTTTTATTCCTTGATTGCTTATATTTCAGGAACTCCCGAAGCTGTAAACACTCTAATTCATTTCATAATCAAAGCATTTTTCTTTGGATTTGCGTTCTATGACTTCTCATTGGAACGAGCAAACAAAGGTGTGTTCTCAACCATAGAATTCGCCTTCTCCAAGCCAATAGCAATGTTAATAATTGGCAGCATTTTCTTAGGAATATTTGCCATCCCCTATCTAGGTGTAATATTAGCTCCTGTTCTATGCGTGATGATTTCCGCAGTTGCTTATCTTTATTATTCGAAAGCACTTCCGAAAATTAAAAATCTATCATTAAATGAGTAGCTTCTTTAACGATTTCAATACTGTATCCAAAAAAGAATGGGCAGATAAAATCCATACTGATCTTCACGGAAAAGACCCTTCGGTTTTAAGCACTGATGATCCAATTGAAGATCTTAACTTCTCATGTTTCTACCATTCCGAGGATCAACTCGCAAGAAGCAATCCTGGATCATTCCCTCTTACAAGAGGTAACTTAAAATCTAAAAACACATGGGAAAACGGAGTTTTTATTGAAATAGACAACGAGAAAGAAGCAAATGTAGAAGCACTACATGCATTAATGACTGGTGCCGATTTAATTTGGTTTAAAGCGACAAATTTTGATACAAACTGGTCGGAAGTATTGAACGAAATCAAAATTGAATTTATTCAACTTCAAATTAGTCCAAAAAACAATAATGATGTTGAAAAAATTCGCAAAATCACCCAAAATAGCACAAATGTTCAATTCAATATTGATTTCATTGAATCAAAAAACTTCATCATTGGAAAAAACACCTCAATTCAACGTTCGTACTTAGTAAATGGGTTTGGCATTCAGCGATTAGGAGGAACAAGTTGGCAAGAAATCGCTTTTTGCCTAAATGTGGGTCATGAGTACCTTTTACAATTGATAAATCAAGGACTCAACATAGACGAAGCAAGTTCCAAAATAGCGTTTCACATCGGGATTGGTTCCAACTACTTCTACGAAATTGCTAAAATTAGGTCATTGAAACATTTATGGTCGAAAATCATTGATGCATACAATCCAGAAGATAAGAATGCGTATTCCTGTTCCATCACAGCTGTAATTGGACACATGAATAAATCCCTTGATGATCCACATACTAATTTATTGCGTCAAACGACTGAAAGTATGTCAGCATTATCAGCTGGAGTTGATCAAATTATCGTACTTCCATACGACCTCTACTCCCAAGATGGCAAATCAAAACTGGCACAACGAATGGCCTTAAACATTCCAATAATACTCCAAGAAGAATCCTATTTTGATATGGTCATTGATCCTATTGGGGGAAGTTATATGATAGAGCAATTAACCGATCTCATCGGAAAAAAAGCGTGGTCAGAGTTTCAATCAATTGAAGAGAATGGCGGACTTCTGAAACCCGAAGGAAGAAATTTATTTAAGGTTAAGGTCAATGAAAAACGAATACAGCGGATTGCACATTTTGAGCAAGGAAATCAATTGCTAATTGGAATCAATAAGTTTAAAAGTCAATCAAGTGCAGGTACTAAATGGAAAGTTATTCCCGAATATTTGGGCATTAAAGCATTAAACTTTGAAATAATTTCTAAAAATGTATCACTATGAATCGAATAGACTTTAGCAAGGTGCCTTTTGAAACTTTGGTTGATTACAAAGAGGCAAAACAAGAAGTGACCTGCACAACTTCAGACAAAATAGAATTATCTAATTTTTATAATGAAGCAGATATTGAAAACTCAGAACACATTGGATTCGTTTCTGGAATTGCACCTTATTTAAGAGGCCCATACAGTTCAATGTATGCAATTCGCCCATGGACAATTCGACAATATGCAGGATTTTCTACGGCCGAAGATTCTAATGCTTTTTATCGAAGAAATCTATCTGCAGGACAAAAAGGATTATCAGTGGCGTTCGATTTAGCCACACATAGAGGTTACGATTCTGATCACCCTCGTGTTGAAGGTGATGTAGGAAAAGCAGGAGTAGCAATTGATTCGATTCTTGACATGAAAATTCTTTTCGATCAAATTCCACTTGATAAAATGTCTGTCTCGATGACGATGAACGGTGCTGTAGTTCCGATAATGGCTTTTTATATTGTTGCTGCGGAAGAACAAGGAGTTGATATGAAAGAGCTCTCTGGAACTATTCAGAATGACATTTTGAAAGAATTTATGGTAAGAAATACCTATATATATCCTCCACAGCCATCCATGCGAATCATTTCGGATATTTTCCAGTTTACAGCACAAAAAATGCCGAAGTTTAATTCAATTTCGATTTCAGGTTACCACATGCAAGAGGCAGGTGCAACAGCAGCAATTGAACTTGCATATACTTTAGCCGATGGACTCGAATATTTGAGAGCAGGGATTAATTCAGGAATGGAAGTTGATGCATTTGCTCCGCGACTAAGTTTTTTCTGGGCAATCGGTATGAATCACTTTACCGAGATTGCAAAGATGCGTGCAGGAAGAATACTTTGGGCGAAAATCGTCAAGCAATTTAACCCTAAGAACGAGAAATCTTTAGCGCTTCGGACTCATTGTCAGACTTCAGGATGGAGTTTAACAGAGCAAGACCCATTTAACAATGTTGCACGAACATGTATTGAGGCACTTGCCGCAACATTTGGTGGAACACAGTCTTTACACACCAATGCACTCGATGAAGCGATAGCATTACCAACTGATTTTTCAGCAAGAATTGCACGAAACACTCAGATTTACCTTCAAAATGAAATTGGCATTACAGAACACGTCGATCCTATGGGAGGAAGTTATTATGTTGAGCGATTGACAGAAGAACTTATACGTAAAGCATGGGAATTAATTGAAGAAGTTGAGGAATTAGGAGGAATGGCAAAAGCTATTGAAACAGGAATTCCAAAAATGCGAATTGAAGAAGCAGCAGCAAGAAAGCAAGCTAGAATTGATTCAGATAAAGACATTATTGTTGGTGTGAATCGATATGTGCGAGATGAGGAGGATCAAATGGATATCTTAGAAGTCGACAATACTAAAGTTCGAGAATCTCAAGTAAATCGATTAACAAAATTAAAATCTGAGCGAAATAAAGTAAAAGTTGATGAACTGCTAATCGAATTAGAGACCTCTGCTAAAACAGGAGAAGGAAATATACTCGAAATTGCAGTAAGATGTGCTCGTGAACGTGCTTCACTGGGGGAGATTTCAATGGCACTAGAGAGTGCATTTGGACGTTATCAAGCTACAATAAGATCGATAAATGGTGTATATTCGTCAGAATCAATGGGAGATACCGATTTTAATAGAGCCAAAGATCTTGCGGACCAATTCAGTAAGTTGGAAGGGCGTCGCCCTAGGATTATGATTGCAAAAATGGGGCAAGACGGCCATGATCGTGGAGCAAAAGTCATTGCGACATCTTTTGCTGATATTGGATTTGACGTAGATATCGGCCCATTATTTCAGACTCCAGATGAAGCTGCTAAACAAGCAGTAGAGAACGATGTCCACATTTTAGGAGTATCTTCTCTCGCGGCAGGACACAAAACATTAATTCCAAAAGTCATCGCAGAATTAGAAAAATTAGATCGCGGAGATATTATGGTCATTGCAGGTGGAGTAATACCTCAACAAGATTATGATTTCCTTTATGAAGCTGGGGTTTTTGGAGTTTTTGGACCGGGAACAAAAATATCAAAAGCAGCACAAGACATCTTAGAGTTGTTAATCAAAAGCTACGATGAATAATAATCTTTCAAAAATTCCTATCTTTAGAGCAAATTTAAGATTCGGCACAATATTTGAAATTGTATTGAAAAAACAAACCAACATGAAACAATTTATTGCAGTTTTCAGTTTTCTAATGCTCTCAGTGATGGCTTATTCGCAATCACCAGAGTACAAAGATTTAAGAATCTTATATGCAGATGCTAACTATGAAAAATTAGTACAACAAGCTGAAAAATACACACTAAAAGACAAAACTAAGAAAGACACTCCACCTTATTTTTGGCTCGCAAAAGGTCTGTACAAAATTTCTTTATCAGGAACTGATGATCCCGATTTTAAAAATGCCTACAAAAATGCTATCAAATTTTTAGCGAAGGGAATCAAGTACGATTTGAAATACAATGGTGGCGATATGGCTGTTGAAGAAGCTGAATTTATAGATAATTTTCAAATGACACTTTACGAAACGATTGCTAATGAAGTGTCTGGCGGAGGTTTCAAGAGAGCATCTGGATGGGTCATCAGATATCAAAAAATATCAACCAATCTGGTAGGAGCCAAATATATGATGGGCGCATGCAAATATAATGACGGTGATAAAACCACTGCTCGTGACTACTGGAAACAAGGTGAGGTGTTGCTTAAAGAGATTGAATCAATTGACAACTATAGTGAGGCAGATAGAAATCTTTTAATGATAGGCATTCTTTATTCTGCTCAAGCCTTAAATGATAGTCGCCAGCAAGATAAGGCAAGAACATTACTTGGTAAAGTTTCTCAATGGTTCGAGGAAGATGAGGTCTATCAAGAATTATATGATGAAATTGTGAACGGTAATACTTAGTCGTATTCATTTCTTTTTTTTACGCTGCGCTAGATTAATCTAGCGCAGCATTTTTTTTTAGTGAACGTATTAAAAAGTAAAATGTACAGAGATATAAATCAAATTATCTCACAGATGAAAAAAACTCAGACTAACTGGAATTTAAAAATTTCAACTACACTCATTATTCTACTCTCTTTTACACATCTATGCTTCGCTCAAGATAGTGATTCTCC
>JAJRQK010000043.1 GCA_024280295.1 Bacteroidota bacterium | reverse complement strand
TCGCTCAATTAATGTTGCAACTCCTTTTGCTATTTCAATTCCTTCATAAGTTTGCACAATATAGATATGATTAAAGCCACTTTGTGCAGATGTATGTTGATCTGAAATCTTCCAGCTATTAATGTCCAAATTTGTCAGCCCAAGCTTAATTTGTTCACTAGCAAGATAGTTCTGAATGGAGTTTGTTACTTTTTGAGCAATTGATGTGGATAGAGTTCCTACAAATAAAGTAAGAATCATTATTCTAAAGAGAGAACGCATAAATTGAGTATTATTTTAGTTTCACAGTTGAAAAAGCGAAAAACAAACACTCAAATTAGAAATCAAAATTGAGAATACCCCATCGCTAAGAGCCTAAATATAGTCCTAATTTTCAAGGATTCAAAATCATCCAATGCCCTGTAAATTCAATCGCTTAACTCTTCGACGAACTTGCTTGATCATACTTTCAGAATTAGTGAGTTTATTTCAGACCGTAAAGTTGAAAAGCAATTTATTTAGGCCGTTCTAAACTCATTGGGAATCACACAAACTGGAATTGGTTCCATCTTATGTTTGTTAATTCTATGCAACCGTTGATAAATTGCAAGAACTTTTTGCTTGCGCTCACTTAAAAGACTACCATCGCCTTTGTAATCCATTGCCCACTCAAGCTCAGGATAGGAAGCACCAATCTGATCTTCATCTGAACGACCATCATCCCACAATCCATCTGTTGGCTTTGCTTTCACAATTTCGTCAATTACTTGAACTTCTCTAGCCAAAGTCCAAACTTCCGACTTAGTCAAATCAGCAATTGGACTAATATCCACACCACCGTCACCATATTTGGTATAGAATCCAACTCCAAAATCTTCAACCTTGTTTCCAGTTCCACAAACCAAGCAATCATTTACTTGACCGATAGCATATAGTGTTAACATCCTCAATCTAGCACGTGTGTTTGCCATTGCTAAGTGATGCGCAGCAACATCTTTAGGGAAGTCTCGGGAGATTTGGTCAAAGGAAGCTGTTAAATCAATATCCATCGAGGACACATTTTCAAAACGTGCTTCAAGATCTGTAATATGGTTTTTAGCTCGCTGATATTCAGCACTAGGTTGATGGATTGGCATACTTAACAGGATAGTTTTCTTACCTGTCATAGCACATAAAGTAGACGCTAAGCCAGAATCAACTCCTCCTGAGATACCTATAATAAAACCAGACAGCCCGGCTTTGTCGCAATAATTGCTCAACCAGGCTGTAATATGTACTGAAACTTTTTTAGCTTCCAAAATATTCAATTTAGAATAACACAGACAACTTAAATTGTAATTGGTGCTGAGTGGCTTGATTAGAGAAATCTACATTAGCAGCAGTTCCATTAAGCCCAGCAGCAGTAAACAATGTTGTCTTGCCATCGTTTTTATCCAAGTGAATCGGAGTGAACCCATAGTAATATCCCATTTCAAATGCCAGTGACGTTGCCCCTGTGAAGTTCCATTCTGCACCACCAACTACACCAAATGCTGATCTAAAGAAGAACATATCTCCTTTTGATGACATATTTTCGTTGGTTGCGTTTGATATTGTTAATTCTCCCGGAACCTCAAAATCATGATTAAACCCTGTATCGTTGATTGTATGCTTTAACAAAAAGCTGTTTCTCAAACCAAACTTCCCGAAATAGCGGAAATAACCAATGAAGTTCGTTCTAAACAAAAGCATTGTAGGAATAGTTAAATAAAGTGGCTTTTGCTCACGTGAAGTTAACAAAAACAACTCGCTTGTACCTGTAACGTCATCACGCTGAAGGATCTCACTATCATTGTAGTAGTAATAAATACTGTGATCTTGACTAGTCTTATATTTTAATTTGGAAAAATCAAACTCAAGGCCTGTATTGAAACCAACATTTTCATTAAATGCATAATTTAAATTCATCCCAATTGAAAATTCTGATCCAGCTCCATCAGTTGCTACGATCTTTGTTCCCATTTTTTGGAATGTAGGTCCGAAAGCAAGAACTAATCCTGCTTGAATTTTCTTTTCGGCTGCATCTTGAGCCGAAGCTCCAAGTGATAGACTAAGAACAATTAGTCCGAGTACGATTTTTTTCATATTTCTTTTATTTTAATAGATGGTCAATTTCATCAAAACTGTGATGTTTTGAGTACTTTTGACTACAAAATTAATGAAAATAATGACTCGCAGAAGCATTTTTTTGACTGTAATAATATTGTCGGCAATTGTTTCATGTTCGAAGAATCCATTGGATGTGGATGTGTCCAACATTTCGGTTGATCTCAAATTCATAGATATGGATTCTGTTTTCGTGAATTCTAGTTCGACTGAACTAATAAAATCCTGTAAAAATTACCATTCGCAAATCAAAGATGTGTATGAATATCAGATAGGACATTGTTGGCCAATTGGTAATATTACTTCTCGAGATGTGGGTGATTCGATCAAAGCATATTTAGCTCATCCATATATGATTCGATTGGAGAAACGAATTGAGGAGGAATTTAGAGATAAGACTGATCTAAACCTAAAAATCACTGATGGCTTCAAGCACTTAAAGTATCATTTTCCAGCTAAAGAAATGCCGAAATCTGTAGTCTATTTGAATTCAGGATTTGCTGGTAGTGCAATCTCAATGGAAGAGGACATTGCCGTTGGATTGGAACGATATCTAGGTCAAAACATTGATGTTATCAAAGAATTACCACCCAATGAATTTTATGCATGGATCAAAGAAGCAATGGATCGTCAATTCTTAGAACGAGATGTTATGGCATCTTGGATTATGACCAATATTATTGAAATACCTAATGGAGGATCACTAATTGAAAATATCATTTATTGGGGGGAAATTAATTACCTAGTTGAGGCATGTTACCCAGAAGATGAAGAACATATTATCATCCGATATTCGAAGGAGGATTATGAATGGGCATTAGAAAATGAAGCTTCTTATTGGGAATATTTAGTTAATCAAAAACTTCTTTTCAAATTGGATGATCGGACAAAAATGAATATGTTAAAGGAAGGTCCGTTTACTCCAGGATTACCAGAAGTGGGGCCAGATCGCCTTGGTCAATTTCTAGGATGGAGAATGGTACGGCAGTACATGAGTAATCACACTGATTTAACACTTGAAGAGCTCTTAAAAAAGAGTTACAATAGCATACTTCAAGAATACGAAACGGAAGAATAACATGGAAGATAAAGTAGTAAAGACCTCAAAAATTGCAGTTACAGTTGGAATGAATGACAATAATTTGCCAGTTCGAATGAAATGGTCTGCCGAAGACGGGGATGTAAAAGATTCTGAAGCTAGTGCAATGCTACTTTCAATCTGGGATCCAAAGGAGAAAAACACAATGAAAATCGATTTGTGGACGAAAGATATGTCTGTGGAAGAAATGAAGCAGTTTTTTCATCAGACACTACTTACACTATCCGATACGTTTGAGCGTGCAACTGGTGAGACAAAAATCACTGAGGACTTACGTGATTACTGTTACCATTTCGCAGATAAAATGAAAATCCTTCCAAAGGAGTAATTATGTGCAAAGGGAATCTCCACAAGATGCGTACGAAGCTGGGAACACCAATAGAGTACCGACTTAATCTATCAAGTGAAATTTTACTCAACGACTTTATTGGGAATAATATTCAACTTGAATGGAACGGTATTATCAATTGCCAGAAATGTAGCAAGGTGACAAAAAAATCTTTTGGTGAAGGTTTTTGCTATCCTTGTTTTGCGAATGCACCTGAAGCAGCTGAGTGTATTTTACGTCCGGAATTATGTCGAGCGCATCTAGGAGAAGGAAGGGATCCCGAATGGGAAGAGAAGCATCACAACCAACCTCATATCGTTTACTTGGCCGCATCAAGTGCCGTTAAGGTTGGAATAACACGAGAACAGCAAGTCCCAACACGGTGGATAGATCAAGGTGCAACTGCTGCGATAAAATTGGCTGAAGTACCCAATAGGTATGAAGCTGGAAGAATTGAGGTAGCTTTGAAAGATTTTTTCACCGACAAGACGAATTGGCAAAGAATGCTCAAGAATGAAATTGATGAAACCATTGATCTTGAAGATGAGAAGTGGGCATTGGAAGAACACTTACCCAGTGATATCATGGAGTATTTTTCAGAGGATGATCATATAACAGAGTTAAGCTATCCCATTATAGAGTTCCCTAAGAAGGTGAAAAGTCTTACATTTAAGAAGACACCTATTATTTCAGGCACTCTTATGGGAATCAAAGGTCAGTACCTAATTTTTGAAGAAGGCCAAGTAGTAAACATTCGAAGACATACAGGATATTATGTGGAAATTAAGTAGCCTACTATTTATTGTGATTTCATTTGGATCTTTTGGACAGTACAATTGGACATGGACAGAAATGCAACAGATGCCATTTCGAACTTCAAACAATGCAGTTTGCGAAGCATCGGTAGCAGGACAAGATTACGCCTATTCATTTGGAGGAATCGATTCTACTAAAACGGCAGCAGGAATACATCAACGAGCATTTAAATATGACGTTTCGGCAAATAGCTGGTCGGAAATTGATCCGCTCCCAGACACACTCGGAAAGATTGCCTCCGCGGCATCTTATGTGAAAGGAAAAATCTACATTATGGGAGGCTATCATGTATTCCCATCAACAGAAATTTCTTCAAATCGAGTTCATGTTTACAATCCATTTTTAGGAGTATATGAATCTGATAGAACACCAATTCCAGTTCCAATTGACGACCACGTTCAGTGCGTTTATAAAGACAGTTTGATATTTGTTGTGACTGGTTGGAGTAATACGACAAATGTTCCAAATGTTCAAATTTACGATCCTACATTAGATCAATGGCAGGTTGGAACTAGCACAACCAATAATGCATTTTATACCGCCTTCGGTGCCTCTGGATACATTCTTGGCGACACACTCTATTACCATGGCGGAGCTACTGGAGGCTCATTTTCGGCAAAAAGGTTTGTACGAAAAGGATATATAAATACTGCAGATCCAACAGATATAACTTGGGAACAAAATTTAGATGCACCTGGTGATGCTGGATATCGTTCTGCTTGCAGTGGACTAGGAAATACTGTTTTTTGGGTTGGTGGTTCTGGAGTCTCTTACAATTATAATGGAATCGCATACAGTAACGGAACTGGGGTAGAGCCACTCACTAGAGTTCTTCATTTTGGAATCAGTAATTATTCCTACACAGATGAGACAACCCAACCTTATGGTGTGATGGATCTTCGAGGAATCGCGAAAATTTCAGGGAATCGTTGGCTGATTTGCGGAGGAATGGACTCAAGCCAAATCGTCTCGAATAGAACATTTATTTTGGAGAACCCCTTGGTTGAACTGGATCAATCTTCCATTCCTAAAGGCTACAAGGTTTTTTCGTTAGATGGTAAAGTATTAATATTGACACCTAAAAATTCGATTGCTCGATTAGTGGCAGCATCTGGAGGAGTTGTTCGAGAATTTAAAAAACAACAAAACTTTGTAATTCAACGATCTGATTTCCCCAAAGGAATCTATTTCTTTGAGCAATTAGGAAAAACAATTCGAATTTCATTGTAGTCATGGGCAAGGATAAAATAAGAAGGTTTGCTGCAGTAAAAGAGTTTACTAACTTCTTTGAACCTGTCATTAAAGAACCATCTGACTTAGGTGGAAACTGGAAGAATTATTTCAAAAATGATAATCCAATTGTACTTGAGTTGGGCTGTGGAAAAGGAGAGTATTCTGTTGGATTGGCAAAACACTTTCCAAATAAGAATTTTATTGCTTGTGATATTAAGGGAGCACGAATGTTCGTTGGCGCTGAACAAGCAATAGAAGAGAATCTATCAAATGTGGCTTTTCTCCGCGCAAAAATCGATTTCATTACTGATTATTTTACAAAAGGAGAAATTGATGAAATTTGGCTGACATTTTCTGATCCTCAACCAAAAAAACCAAATAAACGCTTAAGCTCAAAAATATTTATGGATCGCTACCGCCAGATTCTCAAACCAGGTGGAATTATTCACATGAAAACAGACAGTGATCTCTTGTTTGAATATACCGAAGAGTTAATTAAAATGGAGAGATATGATCTCATTGAGCTAACTTGGGATTTGTATGGTGATCTACCTGAAAATATCGATTCAGTGACACGAGACATCTTCCATATAAAAACACACTATGAAAAATTGTTTACTGCTAAAGGGGCTGTCATTAAGTACTGTAAATTTCGAATTGACTAAGCTTAAGGTTATCAGCAAGAAGTTTGTCTCACTTCTCTTATTATAAAGGGGTTAAATTATTAACGTATTCGAATACTTTAGGGTTTCAATTCACATGATTCCGAAATGTTTACTTTATCTTTGCAGCACACTATTACTATTCAAATTGAACTACTTATCACTACTACCATTTTGTTTAATCATTGTTTTCAACAGTGATGCTCAAGAGATTGAGGAGCAAGTAATCGAACGAACTCGATACTCTAAAGTGATACTGAATAACGATGGTGTCAAAGAACGAATAATATCGCTTCAGGCAATGAATTATCAACTTGACAATGAGTGGAATCCAATTGAATTAACATTTGAATTAGAAACTGATAAATTTACAAACAGAAAAAACGTAATTCAATCATCATTTCCAACGTTGCTTGAGAGCTATTCAAAAATTGATTTACTATATAATGGAAATGCTATATCAATTGGTGGCCTCAAAGAATTAATTACCTATTCCGAATTATCGGGCGCACAAGTCATAGATATCCCATTTAACGCTTCGGTAAAAGCGATTTCATTAGATGGTAGTATTACTTATGAAGATGTATATATTGACATCAATGACAAGTATACTCTATTGAATGGGGGAGTTAAAAATGAATTGATCCTAAAAAATATTCCGTTTTTTTTAGCCAATGGTTTTGATGAGTACTTTGGGTTTCGAGAAAAATTTGTTCTCCCTACCGGTTGGAGTTTAGAGCCTGTAGTTGCACATAATTCGGAACTAATTGAGAGTGCAATCGCCATTCTTGATGAGAACAATAATCACGTTTTAACAATTCCCGAACCTGTATTTTATGATAAAAAAGGACTTTCAAATGATGGACGATCAATGATTCAAGGTGCATTCCTCATTGATAAAAGGACAGAAGGTTGGATCTTATCAACAATTCTACCTACAAACTGGCTGAATGACCCTTCAACTAGCTATCCTGTTGTCTTGGATCCTACGGTTGTTCTTAGTGGCGCAAATGGAGGTTGGCAATCTCAAAATAATTACGTGAACAATCCTAACTATATGTGCATGGGAGTGTGCTGTGGAAATTTAGAACATCGAGCTTGGGTACAATTTAATACAACTTCGATTAATGATGTTTCATGCGTCACCAATGTTGAATTAGAAGTTTATGTAAATGAGGTTGGTGGTGCAGCGAGTCAATTAGTTCACGCTTATGATATGACTGGAGCATTTGGACCTTATGCAGACATCACGCCTGCTGTTTATGCAGACATGGGGAATGGGTACTACACATCGTTTTTCGTCTCTGGAGTAGGAACTTATGGCTATTATAACCTTGGTCCGAACGCTGTCTCTCTTCTACAAACACAACTTGTTACAATGAACGCATTTCAAGTAGCTTTGATTTTTGACAATGAACTATCAACAAATTGGAAAAGACTAACAGAAAGTTTGTGTAATCTTCGTGTAACTTACAATGATCCACCTTGTTTAATTCTTCCTTTCGGACTTATAAATTTTGATGTGCAATGTGTTTCCAACCAAGCGAATTTGAGTTGGTCAACTATTAGCGAAAATAATAGCAATTATTTTACGATATGGAAATCAACTGACAACGAAAATTTCGTAGAGATTGCAAAAATTAAGGCAAGTGGTAGTAGCAATAGTCGGGTTGATTACAGATGGGTTGATACTAAAACTGAGGATGAGTTTACCTATTTCAAATTAACTCAGACCGATAAAAATGATTCCACTGAAGAATTTGACACTAAAATCTTTGTCCCCTGTGAGAATAATAACCCTTTTGTTTTTTCTGACGAAATGAGTAGAATTCACATCAGAATGAAAAGCATTAATCATGTAATAATTCGTGATAATTTAGGCAGAACAATAGCCAGTCAAGACTCAAATGGAGACCCGAATGAAATCATTATTAATCATCATTCGTTAAAACCTGGGCTTTATTCTTTGACTGCTAATTATGGACAAGGGAATCAGAGGACGGTAAACTATTTTATTGGTAGATGAAGGGGTTAGTTGCTTCATTATTTCAACGCCTCAATTCTATTAATCATTTTCTGGATGGAATTGGTTATTTCTGCTTCCTGCTTTGTCCTCGCAATAGATTCGAGCAAGTGTACACATCTTTTTCTAAACGATTTGTCCTTCTTAACTATCTTGATACTTAATTCGAGTAATTCTAATTCTGACAGGTCTTTATATCCTTGCTCAATCCAATATATAGCTTGATAGTAGTTATTTAACTTATACAAGTACAGCCAAACAATTCGCTTGTAAGACCAAATACCTGGAGTGGGATAATAATTTAAATGCTTCAAATAACTCTTCTCAGCGGAATGTATTGCGCCCATGGATTCTAGAACTTGTGCCTCATAAAAGTACTCACTCGAATCATTATACAATAATGAGTACTTCTTTGTTGCATGCCAAGTGTTTAGGCTATCTGAAAGTTCAAGATAGATGTCATACAGCAAGTTTATATCATCAAATTGGTATGCTCCAACCAGTCCATATTTTTCAGAACGGCTTGAAACAAGACTATCAACATACTTCACTGGACTAAGATTATTTAAATGAAATGCTATTTCCTTTGCTGATTTCGATGAAGTGTGATAATCCTCATAGAGGGCTTCTAACCCAAGAGGAATACCTTGAGGAACCATCGTTAAATGATCGGCATTTTCTAGTTTAATGTGCGTGAATCGCAAATTTGGTGGAGAACAGGAATCGAGAATTTGTTCGTGCTTTATTCCAGATTCATAGCGATACTCAGCGTCCTGTTTTCCTGATACGAATGTGTAATTAATGGGATTGTCCGCTGGAATTGAAAGTCCGCAGAATTGCGCTTCGATAGTATCAAATTGATATTCACTCATCGATAAATACCCATTAAAAAGGCTTTCTTCATCCCAGAGAAATGATTTAATAAATGTTGAGGAGTTAGAATGCCCAACAATGGATCTGTAATTTGACACTGAGTAGTTCTTTTCAATTGTAGGAATTAGAACTGATTTGATGAGATTTTTAAACGCTTCACCTAATTTAAATAGGCTGCCGTCATTCCAATTGATTCCCATCTCATCGTTGCGCTGGTCGAAGAATAATCCAGCAACAATTGTGGGTGGTAAAGCCCCAACATCTGGATAAGAATAGATTTCAACACTACTCACGATTGGATTGAAGAGCAGAGAAGCATCAAGGGTATAAATTGTCTGGTATGTTTTGCTTGAGTCATAATCTTCAGGAAGCCAAACTTTATATTTCCTGTAGGAATTGTCAGGCTCATACCAAATAGAATCTGTTATTGTTATTTGAGACAACAGATTTGAACTGATCGACAATGCAAAATAGAGAAGTATAATTTTCATTCTTTTTTTGACAATGATCCCAAAAAGAACCGTAGAATGAAAGAAAAAGAGGGTTGAGATGAGTACTAGAACTAGGCTAATTCTGCTTTAATAGTAATTCTTTACGTGAGTGGACCTTCTCTTTTTTATAGAGGGTGTTGATGTGTGTTTTAACTGTACTCGGACTTATAAAAAGATTTTGAGCAATTTCTTTGTTCGCAGCTCCCCTCAGTATTAGTGCTTTTATTCTTTTTTCTTGAGTCGTTAGATTCGGTGAAATTGTTCTTTTACTCCGAATGCGCATCCGAATTATTATTAGGATAAGAATCAGAGAGAGGATAACTAATCCAATGATAATTGTGATGAGTAGTTGCACTCTTTCTTCAGTTTCTGTGCGTGATTGACGTCCGTTTAATTGTAACTTAACAAGGTCTAATTCTTTGGAAAGTTGAAGTCTATGTTCAGTATAACTATTTTTGGGAGAAGATTTAAGCTCCTCTAGAAAATCTAGATGGTCAGTGATAGATTCAAGATACGCATTCGATAAATTCGCATCTTCTTTGAGAAGAAAATGACACGTAAGAAATTTCACTACACTCGATTTTTCGTCTGAAATTTCGATCAACTCATCGTGGTAGTTAGAAATGTAATAATTCAAAGCATTACCCCCATTCGAATATGCCTTTTGGGCGTATTTCCTCTGTGAAAAGTCAAGTTTTTGCCAACTAGAAGCATTTTCATTTGTTGATACAATCGGCCCAAATATTTTTCCTTCTTTCGAGGGGGTAATGCGAACGGGGGATTTATTATCTGCGGTTAAATTGAGGAAGTTTTTGCCAATTCCGCCTTTACTATAATCAGAGATAAACACTTCTATTTCATTTTCAAGTTCAGATAGATGAAGCTGATAAACTCGTTCTTCATTGGTGAAAACAGACTGTGGAAAAGAAAAATTGCCACTACTATCGATACGAGTTGATGCAATTATATCAGAAGCATCAACAATATCTATCTTTCTGTAATTATTCTTAACAGAAAGATATAGAGTAGTTGACCAATTTTCAGGAACAGAAACGCATCCAGATAGTAAATCCTCTTGTGCCGTACCAGAAAATCTGATAAGCAATACTATACACCAAACAAGAATAGATTTCATCAGCATGCCAAATGATTAGTACGACAATCTAAGCCACTCTCAATTTAGCCAATTTACTCTTCAAGAACTGAGCCTCCGCATAAGCAGCAGTTACCCTAAATTGTTTTTCATCTTGCGATGGTAAATTGTACATTGCATCGTTTAATATCGCCTCACAAATAGATCTTAGTCCACGTGCACCAAGTTTGAATTCGATCGCTTTTTTAACAATAAGATCAAACACATTCTTGTCAAACTTCAAGGCAATACCATCTAATTCGAATAAGCGAATATATTGCTTAATCAATGCATTATTTGGCTCTGTAAGTATTCGTTTCAAACTTGCTTCGTCCAATGGCTCCAAGTAAGTAAGGACTGGGAAACGGCCGATTAATTCTGGAATTAATCCGAATGTTTTTATATCCGTTGGGTTGATGTATTTTAACAACGATTCAGAATCAATCCGCTCAGTCTCCGAAGAAGAGAATCCTATTGTCTGACGGTTTACACGACCTGCAATGATTTTCTCAATACCATCGAACGCACCTCCACAAATGAAAAGGATATTTTTCGTGTCAATTTGAATCATTTTTTGCTCGGGATGCTTACGCCCTCCTTGTGGTGGAACATTTACAGAAGCACCTTCTAGTAATTTTAGCAATGCTTGCTGAACACCTTCACCAGATACATCTCTAGTTATTGATGGATTATCACTCTTTCGTGCAACTTTATCAATTTCATCAACGAAAACAATACCTTTTTCCGCTGCATTCACGTCGTAATCTGCAGATTGGAGCAAACGTGATAAAATGCTTTCCACATCTTCACCAACATAACCCGCTTCTGTTAAGACAGTCGCATCAGCAATACAAAACGGAACATTCAACATTTTTGCAATCGTCTTAGCAAGCAAGGTTTTACCAGTACCTGTTCGACCGACAAGAATAACATTCGATTTCTCGATTTCAATATCGTCTTTTGATACTGGCTGGTTCAATCGTTTGTAATGATTGTAAACCGCAACAGAAAGGACTTTCTTCGCATCTTCTTGACCAATCACATACTCATCAAGTTTTTCCTTGATTTCAATTGGTTTTAATGCATTCACTACCTCTTCAGTCTTCTCTGTTTGAACACTTTCCTCCTTCACAATTGTGTGCGCTTGTGTTGCACAACTTTCACAGATGTGACCTGAAACACCCGCAATGAGCATTCCAACCTCATCACGAGGTCTACCACAAAATGAACAATTTGTCTCTTTCTTTGCCATGATATCTAATTAGTAATCGAAACCTACAACCTAACGGAAATAGGCTTCGATTATTACGAAAGTAGGTTATTTTGGGTTTTTTAGCAAAACTTCGTCAACCATACCGTATTCTTTTGCTTCTGTCGAAGTCATCCAGTAATCACGATCCGAATCCGCCCACACTTTATCATACTCTTGTTTAGAGTGTGTTGCGATGATATCGTAAAGCTCTTTCTTTAACTTCTGAATCTCTCTTGCAGTGATCTCAATATCGGATGCTTGACCTTGTGCTCCACCCATTGGTTGATGAATCATCACGCGTGCATGTTTCAGCGCAGAACGTTTCCCATCTGCACCTGCACATAAAAGAACCGCCCCCATAGAAGCTGCCATTCCAGTACAAATTGTTGCCACATCTGGATTGATGTACTGCATTGTATCGTAAATCCCTAAACCTGCATAAACTGATCCTCCTGGAGAGTTTAGGTAAATTTGAATGTCTTTCTTCGGATCCGCAGATTCTAAGAATAACAATTGCGCGTTGATGATATTGGCAACCGTATCATTAATTCCTGTTCCCAAGAAAATGATACGATCCATCATCAAACGTGAAAAAACATCCATTTGAGTCATGTTCATTTGACGTTCCTCAATGATATAAGGTGTCAAAGACGACTCAATGTAATGCTGAGTGTGCATGCTACTAAGCCCTAAATGCTTCGTTGCGTATTTTTGAAATTCGTTACTATCGAACATAGTTAAATTTGATTTACATTATTGGAACGTCAAATATAACTCCAAAGTTGGGATTGACAATGATATTTTGTTCTACGGATGATATCAAAGATGGTTGGTGTATGAATCATATAGTTTATTTTCTTTGGACGTTTCAACAGGTTTTCCGCTATATCTTTTTTTGACTCGACACTTCTAATTAGAGATCACATTTGTATTCATTGAAATCCTCATAAGCTTCGATGCACTATTCAAAAAAAGGATGTCGCTGCAACCCCTAACGCGAGGGTTTAGGAAATCACCGTATATTAGCTTTTCAATGACGATAGAATCAGTAACTGGTAAACGAATACTCCTCTCTCCACTTAATTGGGGAATGGGACATGTTTCTCGTTGCATTGGATTAATACACCGACTTAAAAATCGGAACAATTGTGTTTTTATTGCATGCTCAGAAGAGCAACAAAATATATTTGAGCAATACTTTACTGATTTAACTTATTGTCAACATGAAGGATATCCTTTCGAATTTAAGGGAAAAGGGAAATTCGGATTTGATCTTGCACGTAAATCTTCTAGTCTTTACCGTCGCTTGAAGAAAGAGAAAATTCAAGTTGAAGCACTCGTTGATGCTCATTCTATTGATCTTATACTATCTGATCATAGGTACGGGTTTTGCTCAAAAAAAGTGAAATCGATCTTTGTGACGCATCAGGTTAATTTACCCGTGCGGTTCCATGAGAAAATGGTAAGTCTCGTCCATAATCAGTACCTCTCCAAATTCGATCATATTTGGGTGATGGATTATCCCGATTCGCGTCTTGCTGGTACATTAAGTGCTTCAAATCGATCAAATTTGAGTTATATCGGTCCATTTTCGCGCTTTTCAAGTTACTCCAACAACCTTGTGAAAAAGTTTGAAAACGTTTTGATTGCAAGCGGTCCTGATGTTTATGCACAACAACTAATCGATGAAGTTTGTACAAACTCAAAGTTCACAAATGGATTGATTGTGATTCATAATGAGAATCTAAATGTACCTATTGATGTAGAATCTATTTCGGCTAACTGGCTACAACAAGATGATATCATTCTAAAAGCGAAGCACATCATCTCTCGATCTGGTTATTCAACAATTATGGACTGTTTAGAACTTGATGTTAGAACAACACTTATTCCTACAAAAGGGCAACGTGAACAGGAGTACCTTGCTCGAATCAATAAGTGACCATCAGAATTAAGGGCTAGAAAACAAAAAAGCCTCCAATTTAAAAAATTAGAGGCTTCATATAAATAACTATTGATCTACTTCTCTTTTAGAGATTTGATCATACGCATTGCTTTTTTAGCATACTTCTCTTTATTACTTAACAAAGTCCATGTCATTACAGTGTAGAGATTTTCCTCTCCTTCAACAAAGCCATAATAATAGGCTATTGGGGTAGGAACACCTGCTAGTTTCGCATCTAATTCCATTCCACACATTGGCAATTCCCCATTTATTTTTTCAATATCCTTCTTTTCAATTACCGTTAAGCCTTCAGATAACAGCGCACTTTGTTGTGCTGCAAAATTTTCAACAACAGACATATCTTCATCGTATATATCGAGTAAATTTAATAAATCAACAAACTCATCTTTTGATTCATTGATTACAATAATATACTCCTCAATTGGGAGGTTGAGATGTTTATATTGTAGAGATGCTTGATCATTTAATTCTGTGGTTGAAGTCATATAATCTGGAATTTCCATAGAATATAAACCCGCAACATCAACTGATTCGTATTTAACTTTCTTCTCTCTTTCCTCAAGCATTTCTAATAAATCCTCACCACCAGAGACAGATGATGAACATGCCGAAATTACAGCTCCTAATGATACTGCAAAAATAATAAATAGTCCTTTTTTCATTGTAGATTTGTTATTGGTTGTTTTCGTTAAAAATACTGAATCATTCGATAATTCATCAATTTTAATCGATAAAATGCAGTTTTTAACTAACTATTTTAGACACTTAAAATAATCGTAAGGCTCCATACAATCATTACATTGATAGTGAGCTTTACAAGCAGTGCTGCCAAATTGACTAATCATCCGTGTATTCTTGGAACTACATTTTGGACATGAAATCACAATTGGTTCAGAAAAGAGAACGCTTTTATCTACCTCATTCTCTGGAGGTGCAATACCGTATTCCCTTAACTTCTTTCGACCATTCTCGCTCATCCAATCAGTTGTCCAAGCTGGAGAAAGAACCAATTCAATCGTAAAATCATCAATTCCATTTGAGGTAAATACTTGAGCGATATCATCCTCTATTGTTGTCATTGCAGGACATCCAGAGTAGGTCGGAGTTATTATGACATGAACTTCTCCTTCAACAATTTCAATCTTTCTTAGAATTCCTAAGTCACGAATTGTCAGTACTGGAATTTCAGGATCAACTACCTGATCCAATAATTTTTGTATTTCACTGACCTCTACCATTTCATGCCAGGGTAGGCTCTCTGCATATATTGCAACTCAGTTAAAATGAATCCTAAATGCTCTGAATGCATACCATTTCTACCTCCTCCATGTTGCCAACCATTATCAGGAATAGTTAATGTAGCTTCGTTCAATACACTTGTCACTGTTTCTTCCCATTCTTTTTTAACTACATCCAAGTTAGGCGTGATACCCGATTCTTTAAGCTTT
>JAJRQK010000042.1 GCA_024280295.1 Bacteroidota bacterium | reverse complement strand
TGATTAAAAAGGATTTATGGATAGGTGAAGTAGACTTGGAAGAAGTGCTTGGTGTGTTAAACGAACAGTTCAGATGCGATATAATCTGCTTGGAGTCGGCCAGTTTGTGTTAGGAAGATGGTTTTTTGTTCCGTTTTCATGTAACCACTTTTGGTAAAGGAATCGATGCTAGAAAGGAAGTCATGTGGGAGGTCGATGATAGATGACAGTTCGCTGATATTTACTCCATAAATAGTTCTAATACCTGTTAATATGCGTTCATTAAATTGATTTTCAGGGGTAAGGATTTCGATTTCAAATGCAATTTTATTCTCATTAATCGCTTTCATGTATTTTTGATTGTTTGCGATGTTCCATTTTCGAGATACACCATTAAATGAATGCGCTGAGGGTCCAATTCCTAAATACCACTCCCCTTTCCAATAGTTTGAATTGTGTTTGGATTGATTTCCTGGCTTTGAGAAATTCGATATTTCATATTGCTGATATCCATTTTCTTGTAAAACTTTCACAAGAAGTAAAAATTGATCGCTTTGACTATTTTCGGAAGCAGGGCTGATTTTTCCTTTCTGGACCAATGAGTGAAGAGCAGTTTTCTCTTCGATTGTTAGGCAATATGCCGAGATATGGGGGACGTCCATCGAAATCACTGTTCGGATATGCTGCTCCCACTCTTCCATAGTTAGGTTCGGAAGTCCATAAATAAGATCAACTGTTAAATTCTCAAAATTGAAATCCTTTGCCAATTGAATGCAGTTCAATGCTTCATCCACAGTATGTGCTCGATTCATCCATTCTAAATCCTCACGCTTAAATGACTGTAAACCAACACTCAATCGATTAATGCCAGCTAATTTCCAGTCTTTTAATGAGGATCTATTGATATCATCTGGATTTGCTTCAAGTGTGATCTCTGGATGGTCAGTGACGTGGTAATTCAACCGAATGGTATTTAACAGCTCAAGAAGTTCAGTCTTTGTTAATAAACTAGGTGTTCCTCCACCGAAATATATTGTTTCCACTGGCTTATTCTCAAGGTACTCAACTTGGTTAATCAACTCTTGTTTCATGGAAGAAAGCATCTTCTTGCGATAAGATTCAAACGTAGTGCTAAAATGAAAGTCACAATAGGTACACTTTTGTTTGCAAAAGGGGATATGAATGTAAATTCCTGCCACGAATCAAAGGTAATCAATCAAACTGGGACTTGCATAAAATGTTAAATCTCTATATTCACTTTGCGTTGAGTCGACATTTTTACTAAATTGTACCATAATGGACTTCAAAAAGCACAAAGAAACCCTAAATCAAGAGTTGGATCAATTCAACTCAATACTTGGTGAGATTCTACCTCGCTATGTATTTCTTGTGCGCAAAAAGGACACCTCATCTGATGAAACAAAAGAACTGGGAGACATTGAGCATTTCTTAATCGAGATCAATAGTAAGATTACCACAATAAAGAATCGGCTTGATCAAGATTTGTTTGGAGAGACAATGCAGATGTATTACAAGTTGAAAGAAGAAGCCAAAAACGGCGATGTTACGTCTAAAGAGCGGTTGGATAAATTACGGAGTACTCTTCACGAATCTATTAAGGGGGATACATTTTTTAATTGGAATTAGGGTCGAGATTTAAAATTTTTAA
The DNA here is from genome assembly GCA_024280295.1 of Bacteroidota bacterium. Lineage (GTDB taxonomy): Bacteria > Bacteroidota > Bacteroidia > Flavobacteriales_D > Crocinitomicaceae > UBA4466. The sequence goes on along the minus strand of JAJRQK010000042.1, from coordinate 6,935 downwards.
AACGAAGTGCTGGATTAGTTTAAAATAACCACAAAGGAGCAATAATTTGGGTTGAAGTTATAAAAAAGCCGCTGCGAAAATCACAGCGGCCTCAATAATATTCTCTACTACAACTCAAATTTAATTCCTTGCGCGAGTGGCAATGAATCTGTGTAGTTAATTGTATTTGTTTGACGACGCATGTAGATTTTCCAAGCATCAGATCCAGACTCACGTCCACCACCTGTTTCTTTTTCACCTCCAAATGCACCCCCGATTTCAGCTCCCGAAGTTCCAATGTTTACGTTTGCGATTCCGCAATCAGACCCAGATACCGCTAAAAATGCTTCAGATTCTTTCAATGATGCTGTCATTATTGCCGATGACAACCCTTGTGGAACATTGTTTTGTTGCTTAATTGCATTTTCAACTGCACCACTGTATTTCATTACATATAGAATTGGCGCGAATGTTTCGTCTTGTACGATTTGCAATTCGTTTTTCGCTTCAATAATAACTGGCTTAACATAGCAACCAGATTCAAAACCTTCACCAGTAAGAACTTCTGCATCGATAAGAACATTTGCTCCTTGTGCCTTTGCTTTTTCGACCGCGCCTAAGTACATATTTACAGCATCTTGATCAATAAGCGGCCCAACGTGATTGTTTTCATCCAATGGGTCTCCAATTCTCAATTGACCATAAGCTCCAGTAATTGCACTTAAGACTTTATCATAAACTTCCTCGTGAATAATCAAGCGACGTGTTGAAGTACAACGCTGTCCACATGTTCCAACTGCTCCAAATACTGCTCCTGGAAGAACGATATTTAAATCTGCCGTTGGCGTGATAATAATTGCGTTATTTCCTCCTAATTCAAGGAGTGATTTACCCAATCTCGCTCCGACTGCAGCAGAAACTGATTTACCCATACGAGTAGAGCCCGTTGCAGAAACCAAAGGAACACGCTTATCTTCAGCCATCAATTTTCCAATTTCAGCACCCCCGATTACCAATCCAGACACTCCTTCAGGAACATCATTTGCATCGAATACTTCTTTTGTTATTTGTTGACAAGCGATAGCGGTTAATGGAGCCTTTTCCGACGGTTTCCAAACACATACATCACCACACACCCAAGCAAGGGCCGTATTCCAATTCCATACAGCAACTGGGAAGTTAAACGCAGAAATTATTCCTACAATTCCCAGTGGATGATATTGCTCATACATTCTATGTCCAGGTCGTTCAGAGTGCATTGTTAAACCGTGCAACTGGCGTGAAAGCCCAACTGCGAAATCACAGATGTCAATCATTTCTTGAACCTCACCCAATCCTTCTTGAAGTGATTTCCCCATTTCATACGAAACGAGTTTTCCAAGAGGTTCTTTATATTCTCTTAATTTTTCACCGAGTTGACGAACCACCTCACCTCTTTTTGGTGCAGGAACCATTCTCCACTCTTTAAACGCTTCTTGCGCTTTCAGCACAACTGCTTCGTAATCTGCTTCAGTTGCAGATTTTACGCTAGCAATCACTCTTCCATCAACAGGAGAGATCGAATCGATTTGTTCACCACGTGTATTGAACCAATGTCCACCTGTAGATGCTCCATTGTTCATTGGCTCAATGTTCAATTGAGTCAAAATATTTTTAATACCAAGGTCTGTTAATACTTCAGCCATGAGATTTAGTTTGTTAATTAATTTGAAGCACAAAATTACGTTAAAAAATTGAGTAATTGAGCGAGATTTAGTGTCATTCCATGAAACCCTATGTCACAGTTTAGCTTGTGATTACAGAATTGATTCTAATCTTGTATTCACAAAATACAATAATCTATGAAAACAATTCTTATCAGCACAGCTCCCTTAATTTCGACAATTTCTTACTGTGCGACTTCGGATTCGATAAAAATTAAAACTCTCGAAATGGTGATTGCTCAATTTTTCGACGCTATTAGAGAGGCAGATGGTGATAAAGCGGCACGCGTAATTCACCAAAATGCTCGATTGATTTCTACATCAGTAGTAGTAAATGGACCCAAGTAATGAAGAAGTTCATTGAAGATTTCAAAGAAACGATCAATTAAGTCATTGCGGTGTGAATGCTATGCAGTTCTTTTATGATGAAGATTCATGGAAGATCATTCAAATTATGGATACACGTAGGTTTGATCCTTGCAATTAATTGAACACTATTCTAAATCGTGCGCTTATTATAGTCTTCTGCCCAGAAGTAAGGCGATAGCTTTTAGAAGTAGTTGCCTACAAAAAGTTACATAATGCCGTAAAATTCAACTTAATATTGCGAAAAACAAGTAGTTACCCTCTTTGCCAGAGCCAGTATATACCTGCGAGAGTTGCACCGGAGACCGTTGCAACTAAGTAAATCCAGAGGTGTTCTGTATGACCAGAAACGACTGCTGGAGCCAAACTTCTAGCTGGATTCATGCTAGCACCAGTTATTGGGCCGGCATACATTGCTTCTAATAATATAACCCCACCGATTGCAAAAGGAGCAAACATTTTTTCGGTTTTCCCACTTGTAGTTGTAAGCAAAATAACAATCATGAGCATGAACGTCATTATGAATTCGAGTACGAATGATTGCGTTTCACTCCCAGCTGGCAAAGTCGCTCCTAAAAATTCATTTTCTGGAAATAGTGTTAACAACGTAAAACTTGCCAAAAATGCCCCCACTGTTTGAAAAATTAAGTAGGGGACAAGTTCTTTGAGTGGATGCTTTTTAAGAATAACAAAAGTAATTGTCACCGCTGGATTCATGTGAGCTCCAGATATTCTTCCATAGGCAAAGATCATAATCGTAACAATCAATCCCCAAGTGACTGCAATTCCAACATGAGATACTGCTCCCGAAGTTTCGGCATCAATTACCATCGATCCTGTTCCACAAAAAACGAGGAAGAAAGTAGCTACAAGTTCAGCGATATACCGTTTCATAAATACGCTGAGACAAATTCTTTACAATACACTTTAATTAAATCACGGACGCGTGCAAACTCGGTAATCACCTCTTCTTCTGTACCCACAAATTTTGGTGGATCTGGAAAGTTTTGGTGAAATTTCACAGCATTTGAAGGGAAATATGGACAACGTTCTTTCGCATTATCACAAACCGTTAGGATGTAATCGAAATTTTGACCCCTATATTCATCGATATTATTAGATATGTAATTTGATATGTCAATTCCGTCCGCTTTCATCGTGGCGATTGCTTTAGGATTCACTCCATGCGTTTCAACACCCGCAGAAAATATCTTGACATTCTCATCCGAGAAATATTCGAAATAACCGTGAGCAATTTGACTTCTACAACTATTTCCAGTGCAGAGAACAAGTATATTTTTCATCGATCAGTTTTTTAGCAACATCCAGAATTAGGCTCACATGACGGAGCTTTCTTTCCTATTTCAGAAAGTTGGATTTTTTGTTTTTCTTCTCTCTCCAATGGCATACAACAAGCCGAAGCTTCTTCTTCAGAATATTTCGGGTCGTTAAATTCAACATCTTCGTGGAAGTAATACACTTCCCATTGGAATCCATCTGGATCATCCACCCAAAATTTATCTTGTACAGCAAAACAACATGAAACACCAATTTCTTCACTGGAAACAATTCCTTGTGCACGAGCAACTTCTAATTTTCGCTCCATCTCCTCCTTTGATCCGACTTGAATTCCAAGATGACCAAAAGAAGATTGAACCCGATCCGGGTTTTCAACAAATGAAATGATCAAACTAGGTTCTGCTAATTCGTACTTTGCATATCCTTTCTTTACTTTTGATGCTGGTTGACCAAAAAATGTTGAATAAAAATTCACTGTTGCAGCTAGATCACTTACGTAAAGTGAAATGTGCATTCTTGGAAAAACTGTTTCCTTCATAATTCTATTTTTAATTTCTAATTAACAACAATCGTTATTTTCTTCGGCAGAGTCAAAAAGTTCTCCGAGTGAAAATTTTACACTGATCCATGTTTCTTTGTTTATACAATAACAAACACTTGTACCTTCAATAGTACCTTGGATTAATCCAACAGATTTCAATTCTTTTAAATGTTGAGAGATGGTTGCTTGTGCTAGACCAATTTCAGTAACCAATTCGCCACAAATACATGTCTTCGATCGAATAATCGACTGGAGTATTGCAATTCTCGCTGGATGCCCCATCACTTTTAACACCTTTCCAAGATCAACTTGTTGCTGCGTATAATTCTCTGTTTTGGTTAATCCCATTCTTAATCATTAATTTATATATCGCAATATTACGATTAAATACTTAACACGCCAAATTATGAGTGTATGTTTTTTGTATCTTTGGCTAAAATCAACACCGAATAATGAATACATACTTACTGATCATAGCGCTTGCGAGTATAATAATCTTAAGCTTTTTCTTTAATATTATCGCGAAACGCACAAACATTCCAGCGGTTTTAATGCTAATTGGGTTAGGAATGGTTTTAAAATCCGTTCTCGATTCGTATGGAATGAGTGAGGATTTAAATCTTGACTCAATCTTAGAAGTACTCGGAAATGTCGGATTAGTGATGATTGTTCTAGAGGCAGCCTTAGATCTTAAATTAGAGAAAAGTAAGACTGGACTGATTTTAAAATCACTGCTCGTCGCTTTTCTAGGAATTGGAGTAACTATGTTTGCTCTAGCAGGCTTTTTCTTGATTATTTTTCCAAGCACATCACTATATACAGCGATTGTTTATGCAATTCCGCTGAGTATTATGAGTAGTGCGATCATTATACCAAGTGTTGGAAGGTTAACGGGGCAGAAGCGTGAATTTATGATTTACGAAAGCACGTTTTCTGATATTTTAGGGATTATGGTCTTCTACTTCATGATCGGTGCTGATGGGGGAGCAGGAGGAGGTTCGATAGCCCTTGAAATTACCCTTGAAATTGGATTTACAATCCTCATTTCCGTAGTTGTTGCTTATGTAATGGTCTATTTATTTCAACATTTACAAATGCAAGTGAAGCTATTCTTAGTCATCGGAGTTCTACTACTGCTGTTTGCTGTCGGGAAGTATTACCATCTATCCTCACTATTAATTATTCTGACTTTTGGAGTAGTTCTTAATAATACCGATGTTTTCTTTAGAGGCCGATTATCCAAGCTATTTGATAAGGAAAAAGTAAAGCCTATATTGCGTGATTTCCATAATTTGACACTTGAATCTGCTTTTCTGATACGAACATTTTTCTTTGTTGTTTTCGGTTTGAGTATTACGCTCAGTTCATTGTACAACTGGCAAGTGGCCGTTAACAGTTTAGGGATCGTTGTAATTTTATATGTTGTACGTTATGTGGCACTTCGTCTTTTCGCAAGGAATCATCTTTTCCCAGAATTGTTTATTGCGCCACGTGGCTTAATTACTGTACTATTGTTTTTTGTGTTAGCTAAAAACAAAGCAATTAACATTCCTGATTTTGATCCTGGATTATTGCTTTACCCAATATTGATTACAAGTATCATTATGATGATTGCTTTGATATCTTATAAGGGAGAGAATGTAAAAGATGTATTATTTCTCAAAGTTCCGCTTCTTAAAACCAAGGATAAAGAACGTCTCAATGAGCGAATGAAAGAAAACACAGAAAAACAAGATTTCGATGGGTTTTAAACTAATTATTGGAGGTATCGGCTTATTAGTTGTCACGGGCTGTGGGTGTGTAAATAATGGTGAGGTTGAAGTTGGGATAGAATCATCAACTGTTCAAAAGGACACCTATACACTCTATATTAATGTTACCGAGTATAGACCTCATTGTGGTGGCATGGCTCCAACTCCAGAAATGGAAGCAAATATGACGCAACCTATGAGTGGAATGATTTACTACCTCTACAAGGGAGAACGACCTACTAACATGAGTGACTTCACAAAGGTAGTTGCCAATAATGAGGGGTTAATTGAGTTAGAAATTGTCGCGGGGACTTATAGTATGGTCACAGAGGATAAATTACTGTCGTTTGATGAGTTTATAACACTTAAGAAGGTTGAGGGGATTCATTATTCAAATCAGCCAGATAGTTGCTATGAAGAATGGAGACAGCATGCTGATTTTAATGTTGAGTTAGTCAGTGACAGCACGATGTACTTATCTATAAATCATCGCTGTTTTACGGGGGTAAACCCTTGCCTTGAGTATACAGGGCCCTATCCACCTTAATGAAGGTGAATTGACATCATGGTCCTTGATCGACGAATTTTGTTTTTTGGTTAAACAGTACTCAGATTTAAAACAATCATTGACCTGTATACTTTCCATGGTATTTGAAATATAAATTACTATTGCAACTTAGATTAGTGTTTCTTTACATGAGATATGAGCTTGCTTTTTTCTACCCTTTTTTTTGCATAACTATAGGTGGCGTCATCAGTCGTTTAGGTTTATTCTTATTTGTGATAAGCAAATCAATTACTAACACCCTATTCTGTAATTTATAGATGCATCAAACTATAAAGCCATATCATCCTGTAGCTTTCCCCTAAATCGGACAGTTTTTAAATATAATTATTCCTTAATGACTTCTTCTAATAAAGAGTCTCCAATATAGAACCAAGGACTCAGTCCGTTGAGGCCTTTACAAGGATGACTCTGGTTGTATTCAATTTGCCAGTCGTATGCCTTGACGTTAACTTCTTGGATTGATTCAAACAAGTAAGCATCTAGCACATCTTCTCTAAAAGTTCGATTAAACCTTTCGATATAGGCATTTTGAGCTGGTTTACCTGGTTGGATGTATTGGATGACTATCTCATTGATTGTACAATATTCTATAAAGGTTTTCGAGATGAACTCTGGTCCGTTATCTGTTCTAATCGTCTTTGGCTTTCCTCTGTCGATAATCAACCTTTTAAGAGCATCTACGAGCCGTTCAGCTGGAATAGAAAAGTACGCCTCATTGATTAGAGCCT
>JAJRQK010000041.1 GCA_024280295.1 Bacteroidota bacterium | reverse complement strand
GGAGTGGATATTAATAGTGACCGAAATGATCAGCATTTGTCTCCAATTTCAGCAGCAATCAAGCACAATCATTTCCCCATTTTAAAATACTTGGTAGAGAAAGGCGCCAGAAGCGCCAGATCAATTTATTGGGCGGTCAAAAACGAAAATTTAGAGATGGTTCAATACCTTTTGGATCATAATCATAACCCTGGGAGAACAACTGTAAAGGCTGCCGAATTAAACAACCTAGAAATGGTTAAAACTCTCGTGCAAGCTGGAGCCCCTGTGGATTATTTAGAAAAAAGGAAACGTGGTTTTTTTAGAAAATATTACGTAACACCAATCCAATTTGCATTTGATAACAATAACGAGGAAATGATCCGTTATTTCGCAGATAACGGAGTACCGATCAGCCTCATAATGAAAGAGGCATTTTCACATGGCGATGATCATTTGGTAAAAGAGTTCACACCAAGAGTGAAAGATAAAGATGTCCTACTTTTACAAGCTTTTTATTTCGAGAACACTGAACTAATTGATTTCATTATAGAGTCTGGTGCTAATATTAATGCTACAAATGTACTTGGTAACTCAATGCTGTTAATTGGAGCGAAGAATGGCAATATTAATCAAGTAATTCTTTGCACAGAAAAATACCAATTAGACATCAATAAAAAAAATAGAAGGGGAGAAACTGCCTTAATTTTAGCAACGCTGAATGGAAGCCTTTCAGTGTGTGAATACCTTATCAAGCAAGGAGTGAATATCGAAGCTCAAACTGACTTTGGCAGAACAGCACTTTTTTATAGTTTATATAATGGATCAAGACGACTATTTGACTTCTTAGTTATGAATGGTGCGAACATTAATCAATTAGATTTTGAGGGTAATAATCTATTAATGGCGGCATCAAAAGAAGAAAACGTGAATATTGTGAAACAACTTCACCAAAGTGGAATGGATATTCATTTTAAGAACAAGGAAGGATATACAGCCTACTACTATTTATTATCCGCCACGTCAACAGATCCTGATGTCATAGAACTTCTGGATTACTTCATAGAATCAGGCGTTGATATAAACTCAAAAGGAAGAGACGGTCAAACTGCTCTGTATTTAGCAATAGTTAATAAGGATTTGGAAAGAATTCGCATGCTTAAAGATAAAGGAGCAAATGTTGATGTTAAGAATTTTGAAAATTACCGACCCCATTGCAACCAAAAAGACATCATTATGTTCCTTGTAGAAAATGGTGCAGATATTGATGCATTCGATAGCAGGCATGACACTTATCTGTGTGAAGCTATTAAAGCCAACAATCTTGAACTCGCACATTTCTTGATTGATAATGGGGCTGATCCTAATCTCAAATGCTATTTCAGTGAGCAGCCAATAATTAAGGCCGTTGAAGCTCGTAATCTAACGCTAGTTAAATTTCTTGCAGAAAATGGAGCCAAGGTAAACGCAGTTGGTTATTTTAATCAAAACGTTATGGAATATGCAATTAAAAATGATGTTCCTAAGATTATTGCTTATCTAAAAACAAAAGGAGCATTGACCAAGGACGAAAAGAACGAACAATTCAGAGAGGTCATGGAAATTGAAAGTGAAATTAAATCTGCGTTGATTGCTGAAGATTTGACAACCGTAAACCGTATTCTAGCACAAAATGAAGTCCAGATAATTCAACGTAAGTTGGTTGAAAACCTTGCATTTGTCGCCTCCAAACATGGGAACACTCAATTGGTGAACAAACTATTGTCTGAGGATATTGCCTTCAAATTAGAAGGCCATGTAAATGAAATTGGTCAGACTATGTTGTTTATCGCATCCATGTACAATCAAGAAAGTTTAGTGAAGGACTTATTAGCGCGCGGTGCAAATTTCACAACTCCAGATTCTCGTGGTAAAATACCTGCTGATTATGCAGAGAAAAATACTATCAAGAAAATATTCGAAAATTGGGAATAGTTTGCATTACTTTTTTTTGGAAACTTAAGATACGAACCAACTATTTGATCATTTATTTCGTCTCAAATACAAAATCGATTGTCTTAGATAAATAATATTCAGTATCTTGACGGCTTGTCAACAGAAAAACAGTTGATTACTAATTAATCTTACTTATGACTAAACTATTACTAATTAGTACTTTAATTTCATTACCCTTAGCATCGTTTGGTCAATATTGTGTTACTGGAGGACCTTCTTCTGGTGCTGATTCAAACCTCGAATCTTTATCATTGGCAGGAGTTACAGGATCAATAAGTTATACAGGATGCCCATCAATAACTGGTGTTGAAGAATATTTGGCGCAAACCGCATTTTTAGATGCAGGAGCCTTCTATACCGCAAACATTCAATTTGGAACATGTGGCGGAAATTATGGTGGGGTTGGTGAAGCATGGATTGATTTCAACCAAAACTTAATTTTCGAACCTTCTGAATCAATTGGAACTTGGACAGGAATCCCACCTGTTTCATTAAGTGCTTTCGGATTCAGCGTTCCCGCAGGAGCAGCAACGGGGGCAACTCGAATGAGGGTAATTCAACAAGAAGGAGGTACACTCCCTATAGACCCGTGTGCAAGCTTTACATGGGGATCCGTCACTGATTTTAGCATCTACATTCAAAACGGAATCGATTGTTCGGCTTACGTTGGAGATGATTTTTCTGATCCAAGACCGGTAGCAGCAATACCTTATACTGAAAATTATGACAACACTGTATGCTACAGTAATCAAAACACAGTATATAATTCACCAGATGTGTACTACCTAATTACGCCACTTGTTGGTGTGAGTAGTCTTAAAATTTCATTGTGTGGATCTTCATTTGATACTTTCTTAACTGTTACAGATGTGAGTGGTTCACCTATTGCTATTAATGATGATTATGCCCCGTGTGGGACTCAATCGCAACTATCAATAAATGTTAACGGCGCTGATTCACTTTATGTGATTGTTGAAGGTTGGGGTTCAGCTGGAGGAGCATATACTATTAATATAACGGAAGGGACATTAGCCCTTGATGACATCTCATTAGATAAATTTAATATCTACCCAAACCCAACAAATTCGTTCTTTAAAATTACTGACAATTTTTCTGGTGGCCTAAAACTGATCGATTCAAATGGACGTGTTATTATCAATAAAACTATTTCAGCTAGCGAGTCGATTCAAACAGGAAACCTTAAAAGCGGAATCTATTTCGTTCATTTAATGAATAATGAACAGACATCTATTCAAAAACTAATACTTAAATAATGCGATCATTACTCATCATTTCGATTTGTCTCATCGGACACTATTCATTCTCTGTTGGAGCTTGGGATCAAAAAACAGACTTCGGGGGTACAGCTAGACATCGGACAATAATGTTAACCATTGGAAATCGTATTTACTCAGGATTAGGTCACTACAATGGTGGTGGAACAAATATTCTCTTCGGTGATTGGTGGGAGTACGATCCAGGAACTGGAGCTTGGACTCAAAAAGCTGATTACGGTGGCGGTATTTGCTATCACGCAACTGGCTTCACTATTAATGGTACTGCTTATGTTGGAACTGGTAGGATTACACCAAGTGGAAATACACTGGTAAAAGATTTTTTTAAATATCAAGCTTCAACCAATTCATGGATACAAATTGCCGATTTCCCTGGGACGGCAAGAAGAGGTGCCGTTTCATTTGTTATCGGTAACTATGGATATGTTGGGACAGGTGAAACAAACTCTGGAAGATCTTCAACTTTCTACCGACTAGATCCTACAACAGAAACTTGGTCAGTCATTGCCTCTATTACTGGTGGGCGGACATCATCTGTGGCCTTTGCAATTGAAAATTACGGATATGTTGGTACAGGAAATACTAGTTTCGGGTCAACAAATGATTTTCAGCGTTACAATCCGGCTACAGACAGCTGGCTAACAATGAACCCTGTTGGTCCAACAACTCGTCAAGAAGCTTGTGGATTTGCAGTTGGTGGTAAAGGGTATATCGGAACCGGAGATGACTTCTCAAGCGGCAACAACTTTAAGGATATGTGGGAATTTGATCCTGCAACTGGTGCTTGGTTGCAAATTGGAGACTTTGCAGGTACAGCTCGTCGCTATTTATCCGGCACAGTCGTTGGTAACTTCGCTTATGTTGGTCTAGGAACAAACGGGACAAATTTTAAGGATTTCTGGCAATTTGATCAAACTGTTTCACTTATAGAGCGAAATATCGATGATCTTCAAGTAATTGCTTTTCCAACCCGACAACTGAATCAGTCCAATTCAATATAGATTGGAACGACAATGTACCAACTAATGAAATTAGTCTTTCAGTAACTTCTATCACTGGACAAGAAATTTTAACAATTCCACTAGATGAACTTGGAGTAATCAATACTTCAAACTGGAATAGCGGAAGCTACATCTATTCCGTTATCTACATGAATACTCGTGTTAAAAGTGGAACATTGATTATTAGATAATAATGAAAAAACTAAGCTTAATATTAGTATCACTTTCCCTCCTCATTTCCTTGGATGGATGGAGTGCTGTATCTGGATGGTCACAAAAAGCTAGCCTAGCTGCACATGGTCGACATAGAGGTGTTGGAATTGCAATTGGAACAAAAGGTTATATGGGACTTGGTCACTACAATGGAGCAGGACCAAATATAGTTCTTAAAGATTGGTGGCAATACGATCCAGCAAGTAACACATGGACTCAAAAAGCAGATTACATTGGAAACGGAGGCAATGGAACGTATGCTCCATTAACATTCGGAATGGATGACTATGGATTCATCGGAGGTGGTCAAGTAGCTTTTTCACTGTCGTTTTACAAATATGACCCTGCTACCAATCTTTGGTCGGCTGTTGCTGATTGCCCTGTCCACTCTCAAAATTTCAAGGCATTTGCTTTTGGAACAAAGGGTTACTGCATTGAGGGAAATCAAGTTTATGAATACGATGCTATAACAGATATTTGGTCCGTAAAAACTTCAATCCCATTTACAGTTGGTGTATGGAATTCAAGTTTTGTGATAGATGGCAAAGGGTACATCAAAAACGGCACATCACTTTGGGAATATAAACCAACAACAGACCAATGGACGAATCGTGCATCATACCCAGGAATAGCAACTAGAGCGTCAGCGTCATTTTCGCAAAATAACAAAGGATATATTGTTTGCGGTTATAGCGGTTCCTTATCAAATGTTCAAGGAGAAACTTGGGAATTTGATCCAGCGTTAAATCAATGGAACCAACTGCTAGATTTCCCCGGTACCAAACGTAGATTTTGTTCTGGATTCACAATCGGTAATCGAGCATTTATGGGAATTGGGACGAATGGAACGAACTTTAGTGATTTATGGGAGTTTGATGCAACTCAAGTCTACGCAGATTTAGATGAGCAGACAAATAAGTCGAATTTTCATGCGTTTCCAAATCCGGCAGTAAATCTCATTAAATTTAAATCAGATCAACTGAAAGAATTTGAGATTCACATTTTCTCGCTTACTGGTAAACTGATAGGTGAAGTTTCTGCTACCAATGGTTTTGTGACCTTTAATCGTGGAAACATATCAAGTGGAGCATATCTCTATCAAGTAGTATTTGACGGTGAAATCATTCACCAAGAACGAATTTTATTTAACTAACTATGAAACTATTAATTCAACTTGTAATTGCATTATTCATCATCGAAGGTAGTTATGCTCAAACTGAAAATTTCTGGACTAAGAAAGCTGATTTTGGTGGGCTGAAACGAGAAAGAGCAGTTTCATTTTCAATCGGGAGCTTCGGCTACGTTGGAACTGGCGTTGACACCAATGAAATTGTCCTCAAGGATTTTTGGAAATATGACCCAGTTAATGATACTTGGACACAGGTTGCAACACTTCCAGGGTCTCAAAGGAGAAATGCTGTTGGATTTGCAATTGGAAATCTCGGTTACGTTGGAATTGGAATTAACACTGCATCAGCAGCAGATTTAGGAGCAACAATTTTAAATGATTTCTGGGAATACGATCCAACCTTAAATTCTTGGACAGTAAAAGCAATCTTTCCTGGAGGAACTGGCAGTGGGTTATATTTTTCAACTGGATTCTCAATTGATACGAAAGGATACGTTTGTGGAGGGAAAAGAGGTCCGAATTCGTACGTTTCAGAATTCTGGGAGTATAAGCAATCACTCGATACATGGGTTCAACTTCCCAACTTCCCTGGTGGGGTTAGATATCAACTTGCGAGCTTCTCAATTGGGTTCAAAGGGTATGTTGGACTTGGTACAGATCAAGACGTCTACAGAAATGATCTTTGGGAATTTGATGCTGCTACTAATTCATGGACGCAACTAAATGATTTTCCAGCAAGCGAAAGAGCTTCAGTCAGCACTTTCAGTATTGGAGATCGAGGTTATATATGTATGGGAAGTAATGGAGGTTTACTCGATGATTTATGGCAGTACAATCCATACACAGATCTTTGGTTGCCCAAATCAGATTTCGGTGGAAGTAAACGGAAAAACGCAATATCATTTACTATTAACGGAAAGGCATACGTAGGAACTGGTAAAGGGTTTTCTGGTAAAAAATCAAGCATGTATGAGTATACACCAAATTCAGTTTTAGGATTCAATGATTTAGAGTTCAACGTGTCTGTTTACCCAAATCCAACAAGTGACTTCCTAAATCTTGATTATCAAACAACTCAAATTGAATCGATTGAAATTTATACAATGACTGGTCGAAAAGTTTTTGAAGCGTCACAAGTAAGCCAAATAAATGTGCAAGATTATCAGGCAGGAGCGTATATCCTTATAGCAAAGCAAGCCAACGGAAAGTTAGCTGCGAAACAAAACATTATCATTCAATAGTATGAGAGGAATTATAGTTGCAATCATGGCATTAATTGCCGGAACAAGTTATGGTCAAAACACATGGTCTCAGAAAGATTCTGTGAATGGTGCTCCAAGATCTGTTAGTTCTAGTGTTATCTTGAATGGTGAAGCATATATTATAGCCGGTCTTGATGAAAATGGTTTTCGTAGAAAAATGTATTCTTACCTATTTTCTCAAGATGATTGGGATCAAGAAGAATCATTGGGTGGAATAAATGGCTCTGGATTAAATCGAGGTTCTGCTGCTGCATTTAGCATTGGTTTTAGTGCTTTTGTTGTTGGCGGTCAAGCTGAAACATCAGGTTTTCTTTACGACACTTGGGAGTATGATCTAGTTTCTCAAACATGGTCGCAGGTTGCAGATTTTGCAGGTGGACCACGTCGCCAGGCTGTTGGCTTTGCTATAGGAGATCTTGGATATGTTGGCACTGGATATTCTGCTGCTGGATTTAAAAAAGACATGTATAGTTACGACCCAACAACAAATACATGGACTCAACTCAATGATTTCGGAGGAACAGCAAGAAAAGAAGCTGTTGGATTTACAATGGGTGGACAAGGTTATGTAGGAACTGGCGATGATGGAGTTATGAGAAATGACTTCTGGCAGTATGAACCTACAACTGATACTTGGACTCAAAAAACTAACTGTCCAGCAACTGCGCGAAAGGGAGCCGTTGGATGGGGTATTTTTCCGAATGCTTACATCTGCACTGGAGAAGATATCAATTCAGTTTACACAAATGATCTTTGGGAATACAATTATTTTCTCGATACTTGGATTCAACGAGCAAGCATGCCAGGGCCTGGAAGAACAGGTGCAATTGGATTCCCTCTCGTTGGCCAAGGATTTGTAACTACAGGTTATAATGGACTTTTCCTAGATGACATGTACACATATTCTCCAATTCTTGGAATTGATGAACTAGTTGCTGAAGCCAATGTAACAGTTTATCCAAATCCAGCAGTTAGTTACTGTAATGTTGCTACTGACCTTGAGGGGCTAAAATGTAATGTTTACTCCATGACAGGGAAATTAATGAATGGACAGTTAGATATTATCGAAACAAATGAGGGCTTCAAAATAAAGAGAAATGGAGTTGCAGCTGGAAATTATTTACTTAGATTATCTGATCCTCACTTTGGAACAGTTTACTCAGGAAAAATCATCTTTAAGTAAATGAAGTCATTCCTTGTTCCTATTCTTATCGGGTTACTCCTATTTTCTTGTTCAGATAATCAAAATGAAATGAATGATCAAGAGAGTGAGAGCGAAATTAGTGCGATAAATCCCACAGATACGATTCAAAAAAACACTCAAGAATGCACCTACCGAGTTCTCTTAAACGAAACAGGAAACGAATGGGGTTATCAGTTGTTCCAAGGATCAAAAATGGTAGTTAATCAGATGCACATTCCTGCCATCCAAGGGAAATATGGCTTCGAAACGAAAGAAAAAGCAGAAATTGCAGCTGAATTTGTGTTGAGTAAGCTGGAGAACAATATATTCCCTCCTGCTATTAGTCCAGAGGAGTTAGATAGTTTGGGAGTTCTTCCGAATATAGAAGAGTGAAATAAAAATTAGGCTCTGCATCCAACACTGTCGAAATGACTAGCTATTGGCCCACTCCACTTTATTGCTCTATATATGGAATCATCTTTGATACAACTCCTCATTTTAAAGTTAGTCGATAGATTACAAATCGTATAGATTCACTCCAAAACCAACCATGAAATATGTCCCGTGAAAACCATGAAACCCAATTTCAACCTTCGGAACCATCCAATTGATGAAATTCTTCATTCCTGGTAAACTTCCTTGCATTCCTGCTCTGATTCCAAACGGAAGCTTTTTTCCAACAGGATCTACATCTGTACTAAGCAAAGGGTAGAAAAAACCATCAACGTACATACGAATATATTGACTCGATAGCGCCTCTCTATTTAGTAATTGAGTAACGACATTCACTCTGCTTTCACGTACAAAACCAGCATAGATTCCAAGACTGTTATATGTTCCAATACTGGCTAAATTTCTATCATAGGTACCATTCTGAAAATCAATACCAGCTCGAGCATATCTTGAATACTTGTAAGTTGCTGGAACCAAAATTTGATTCACACCTACAACTTCAGCAACTCCTAGAAAATTACCATCTTCATCTTCGACGCTAACAATCTTGGTAAACAGACTGACATTAACTTTTGCCGTTTTTTTCTTCGTTCTACTACCTATTGGCAATGAGACTCCTACGTCCGTTTTAAAATGAATTTTTTTTGCCTCCGAGGCATCTCCTGCATATCCAAGTTTAAATGTTCCGCTTATAACAATTGGGCCCACGTGTTGCCATACATCAACTGATGATCCTAAAGAGCCAACGGCATTATGTCGTTCATCTGGATTATTCAGTAAGCCTCCTTGATAATCGAAATAATATAAGAATAAAAAGTTATCAGGTATTCTCTCGGGCTCATCAGAAACTACTCTGTATTCGATGGAATTGTCATCTTGTCCGAATGTTATATTCGCACTAATAATTGCTAATGAAAAAAAAACTATAGGTCTCATAAATTGATCTAATTTTTGGTTACATCAAATATCCTATATCATTTATCATTTATCAATGGGGCACTTGCCCTAATTGTTGGTGGTTCTATCTCTAGGAGATTAGGACAAATAGAATTAATTACACAAATTGTATTTATACGCCTTTTGAACAGCTTCAACTTTATTAGAAACATCTAGTTTTTTGTAGACATTCTCGATATGCCTGCGGACTGTATTCGGGCTGATGATTAAGTTGAGAGCGATTTGTTTATAATTCAGTCCTTTTGTGAGTTGCTTTAAGACTTGTAGCTCACGATCACTCAATCCAAACACCTCATTTTCATGATTAATATTAGTTGGATCTTGGATTATTTTCATTGCTTTGAGTGCTATAGATGGAGACAATACCCCGCCGCCTTCAAATGTTTGAACAATGCCATCATAAATCTCTTGTGGAGAGCTTTCTTTAATGAGGTAACCAAGTGCGCCTGCCTGAATAGATTCATATACATCTTGGCCGGAATCCATTACTGTTAGCATGATTACTTTTAGGTGCGGGTAGTTTTGACTGATTATCTTAGTAGCCGAAATACCATCTAAATGAGGCATTTGAATATCCATCAAAATAATGTCTAAATTGGAATCAGTCTTTAACTTAGTCAACAGGTCTTCCCCGTTTAAAGCATGAAATTTAACTTTGAATTCATCGAATAAACCAAGCTTATTTATAATCGATTGTGCCAAAAATGAACTATCCTCAGCAAGTGCTATTTTAATCATCCTCAAATCTCCTGACATAATAGTTAACTTTCAATAGTGCATCTGCCCTAATTAAAAACTAGTTTAACTGTGGTTCCATCATTTGGCGAAGAGATAACATCTAGCTTTGCTTCTATTTCCAACGCTCTAGATCGCATATTATTGATTCCATTTCCAAATTCAGAATTAGCAAGGTCAAAGCCAATTCCATCATCGGCAATCAAGATAATTATAAATTTACTTTCTTCGTGAATGCTACATTCAATTGTTTTCGCTTGACTATATTTAAGTGAGTTATTGATTGATTCTTGAATAATTCTAAAGACGTTAATTGTTTGTGTAGCATTTAGTTCAAAATCAGCAAAATTCATTTTCCGAAAAACAATTTTAATGTCTGACAATTTGTTTGACTGAAAAATATATTGTTCAACACGCAATAAGAGTTCAGAGAAGAATATAGTATTATCGCTCACCGCCCAAATAGTTTCGCGCAATTGCCCCATGGTTTCGCGAGCAAAAGAATTAATTGTTTCTAGTTGGTTGTTATTTTTTTGGTGAAGCTCTATGTCAATTGAAGAAATTATATGGCTAAGTCTTGCTCCAATATTATCATGTAATTCTCTGGAAATTCTTAATCTTTCTTTCATTATTTTCCCCTGTTCGACTTCTTGTCTATGCAATTTTCTTGTTCTAAAAAACTTCACAAAGAAGAACATACCAACAATAGCAGCAAATAGTACTAGTACCCATAGAACTATAAACCACGATTGCATCCAATATGGCACTTCACGATTAAAATGCAATTCACTTACTTCTTCTTCTCCACTAATTAAATTACGAATTCGAAAGACAAGCTTGCTTTCCCCATAATCTATCTTTGATGAAAATATCGAGTGATTTTCAATTGCCTTCCACTTTTCATTGAGCTTATATTCAATTATATAGCTATTTTGATCACTTAAAATTGCGGCATCAACAGAAATCAAAATGGTAGATTGAAGGTGTTGTAAGGTTGTTATCTTCTTAGTACTGTAAGGTTTGTTTTTATTCCTGAGAACTAAACGAGGGAGGCTTTGCGCTTTTAACACTTCGCTTGAGTTAATTCTAAAAACACCACCAACTCCTGCAATTAAAAGATGTTTATTTTTAGATACATGCAATCCTAGTTGATTATATTCCTGAATAGGAAAGCCGTTTCTTCTATCGAACACTTGAAATTTTTCACCATCATATACTGCAACATTACTAAAAGAACTCATCCAAAGTCGATCATTATATGTAGACAACGTGATCAATTGAGAATTTGGCCCCTCCACATGATGAAGCGTCTTATTCTTAATATAAAACAATCCATTATCCATTGACGCTACCCAATTTATTCCTTGGTATTTGGAAATAGCAGAAAACAGCACCGCCGAGCTATCACTAAGTTTAGTTTCAACTTCCATATCAACAGTGTAATATTTTACACCATTTATTGTGGCTGCCAAATATCCAGATTCAATTGACTGCATGTCCATGATGTATTCTTTATACACTGGAAATTTTTCAGATTTTAATACAAAACCTAACTCGTTCAATTCAATGAACCCAATTTTTGTCAATACATAAAATCCATTTTTTCGTTTAAAGATTTGAACGATAGTATTGTCAAGAGGCCTCTCAGTGTTGAAATAAATTTGACTTAATCGGCCATTTTCAAAACGATAAAGCCCGTCTGTCGCAGTACCAACCAAGAAGAAATTCTTCGCAATATGAATTGAAAAACAAAACATTCCTTCCGTTGCTATTTCTATGGGAGAGCTATTCATCCCCATTGTGTCTACTCTTTTCACCCCTTCAGAAGTTGCTACAAATACTTGGTCTCGCACTTCAGTAATTCCCCAGCAGATTGCTGGACTACCATCGTTAGCGAGTATCTCATAATACTCCTGCTCAATCACATTTCGGTGAAACATGAACAGTCCCTTTTCAGCTGTCCCTACCCAAAGATTATTGTTGAAATCCTTGAGTAAACATTCGATTCGCATTTCTTCCAAATGGATAATGGAAGCATCATTGCTCTGACTATACTCAATTAATCCTTCTTGTGCTGCTCCGAATATGATGTCTTCATTGTACTGTAAATAGTCGTTCAAAAATGTATTCGATGACAAGTCATAGTGCACATCTTTAACGTAAAGTGAAGCAGTTGAGTAATCATCCTCCACACTACGAACATTTAAAGAATAGTCATACATAATAGTATCATTTCGATCTCTCGAAATGATAAGAATTCCATTCTCTACAAAAACGCATTCTCGCAAATCAGAGGTCTTCATCGGTACAAAGGACACTTCATTATCTAAAGTATTAATTCGATACAAACTTTTTACGGTGAGACAATAAACACTTTTACTTTGACTTCCTAAGCTGATTACCAACTCATCGATTTCATCAATGGCTTGAAGTGAGCGCCCATCCCATCGCTGTAATCCGGTTTGAGTTCCAATCCAAATTTGACCCAAAGCACCTTGGGTTAAAGCCTTAACTGTAGAAGTATTCAATCCAGTTTCTATGGTCAAATGAACACTCGACTTAAGGTCTCTTTGCCCAAAAGTAGTTATGGTAAGTAAAGAAAAAATGATGAAAAGCCTCAATTTCATTTTATAAATATACTATTTACAGTATAAAAAGTACTCTTGAAAAAGATGTTGCTTTATTATTGGCAGTGGTAACAATTCGATATGGGAAATGTAGAACTGAAGTAGAGATTATTGAATAGTTTTCTCTCTTGTAGACTGAATTCCTTTTGGTGTTTTTCCCGAATGTAGAAGAAAAAGGGGGAAATTAGGCTCCGCAGCCTATACAGTCAAAATGACTATCCGTTGGTTTTACACCTTTCAACTGCATTTCTAGATTGTGAATCTTATCTTTCAATTCCATGTCTTGAAACATATCTCCTGTCAATTGAGTCTTTAAGACTTCTATTTCTTGCGCTAAATCAGATGTTGTAATTGTTTCCATAGTTTTTGAGTTTAGATTCAAGTGCAATTTAAGAAAGGATGCCCTTCATTTTTAATCAACCTTTTACAAGTTATCCACGAAAAAATGTCGACTTCGTTGAAAAATAATTTTGACATTTTCAATTCGCACAGTATTGCTGCACTTCAAGAGAATCATTTATCTGCTATTTCTAGAAACTGAGCAAAAATCTTGAGTATATTAGCTGCCAACCTAAGTTCAGTTAATTGAAATTAATTTAGTATCACAATTATGTCCTTTTCCGAAGATAGATTTAGGGAGCACCTCAAACAAGTGGTCAAAAGCCAATCAAAGGATAGTGAGCGTCCATTAACTCTTTCGGAGCTGAAAGAGCTAGCAGAGTCAATGGGTGTTTCTGATTCGGAATGGCAAGAACTTATGCAAAAGGCTGAAGTTTCACTTAATACAGGTCTGCAACACCTCAAGGTTCAAAACTACACCGATGCAATAGCGAGTGCAGAGGAAGCAACCGCATTAAATCCATATATAAAAGATGGAAATGCAATTCTTGCTCAATCCTATTATAAACTAGGAATTGTAGATCAAGATGATGAACTATTCTACAAGGCAGAGCAATATGCACGAATGGAATTGAAAAATGACCCCCTCGATTCGATCGCATTAAATGTTCTTTCAGCAATTGAACAAATTAGAAAGGAAGGAAAATATTCAAAAAAACTCATCAAAACAATCGCTATGGTTGCCGGTGGATTAGTCCTCATCTTTGTTCTTCTTTATACTTGTTCGAGCAATGACAATTCTACGGAATCTCAGTTTACGAATCAATCAGATATTTCCTCTAATTCTAACCTAAAACAACTCCGAAGCAATGCGAAAAAACTGGAGGCTACTTACATTCAGGCAATTGAAACAAGAAACGAACGTGCTTTGGAACTCGTTGGTAAAATAAATGATAGGTCACTTAAGAAAGATTTTTCAACTGCAATTACACAATTTGATTTCGACAATATCAAAAGATCAGAACAAGAGTATCGACTGATCCTCTCTGAAGTCAAAGCCAATATTAATATTGATGATAATATGAGAATCGTTCTGGAAGGATCAGATAACAGGATAAATGTGGCGAAAAAACGTTATGTAGAAGCGGTTGCATTGTACAACAATCTCCTCGATCAATCTGATCAATCGACTTCGCTTAAACCGATCAAACAACGGTAAATATGAAATCACTTCTAACCTTAATATCCGTTTTTTGGTGTACACTATCATGGAGTCAATACACAAATGTGCGGCAAGTACCGAATCCAAAATCGTCAAATACAATAAATAAATACGTTGCTAACCCTGACAATATTATCTCCCGTAGAGATCAAAATTCGATCAACGGAAAGCTGACAGAATTAGAAGCGAACTATTCATTTGAAGTTGCTATTGTTGCTTTAACTTCCATTGGCAACAATGTAATTGAAGATTTCGCAGTAGATCTTTTTGCAGACTGGAAAATCGGAAATGCAAATACAGATAATGGTCTTTTGGTTCTTTTTGTTCAAGATCAACGTCTAATACGATTTGAAACTGGAGATGGAACTTCAACTGTTCTTCCAGACACAAAATGCTATGAAATTCAGCAACAATATATGATCCCCTACTTCAGAAGCACTCAATACTCAGAAGGAATTCTGGCGGGAGTTCAAGGAATAGTAGATGTATTGAATGGGAAAACAATTGACGATACAGCTATGGATTCCTACGGTGTTGAGAACGAAGAATATTATAAGGAATATGATGAGCAAGAAAGAATCAGAAAGTCTAAGCGAAATAAAAATTGGCTCATTGGACTGAGTGTATGGCATGCTGTTGGATTGATTCTTTTTCTTCTGGTACTCATCATCACTCGATTTAAGTCTGACCCTTATGCAAAATACAATCTCGTAAAATGGTTCTCATTGTGGATTTGGGCAATCCTATTTCCAATTACGCATATTTTTGTCATCCTACTTGCAAAAAAATTAAAAACAAGGTACCGTGATATGATCCGATTCTCTAGCGAAAATGGAGAGATCATGCATAAACTCACAGAACAAGAAGAAGATAAATTCCTTTCCAAGGGGCAACTAACCGAAGAACTTGTAAGAAGTATTGATTATGATGTTTGGGTGACAGAAAAATCTGAAGACATACTTATTCTTGCCTACAAAAAACTGTTTTCTGGTTACACCAAATGTCCAAGCTGTAAATTCAAAACGTACAAAAAATCCTACGACAGAACAATTGTATCACCAACTTATTCATCTTCAGGACGAGGTGAAAGAAAGTACGAATGTGCGAATTGTGGACATTCGAAAATTACAGGTTACCGAATTGCCAAGTTAGTTCGATCAAGTAATACATCTAGCAGTCGATCAAGTTGGTCGAGCTCTAGTTCTGGTGGCTATTCTGGCGGAAGTTCATGGGGAGGCGGATCATCTAGTGGAGGTGGTGCAACATCTGGCTGGTAAAACTAAAATTCTACAACTAAATGCATACAATAATCGAAGATTTGAACTGGCGATATGCCACAAAAAAATTTGACTCAACAAAGGAAGTTTCAGAGGAAGATTTACATGTTATTAAGGAATCATTGAGACTAACAGCAACCTCTTATGGCCTTCAACCCTTGAAGTTTTTACTTATCCAATCTAAAGAGTTACGGGAGAAATTGAAGATCGCATCCTATGGACAATCACAACTCACAGAAGCATCTCATATTATTGTACTCTGCTCCTATATCGACCTAAATGAATTGCACATAGATGAATACATGAAAGATGTAGCTTCTACCCGCTCAATTCCAGTAGAGGAAACAAAAGACTTCGGCGATTTCGTGAAACAAGCAATTCAACCAATGTCCACAAAAGAAAAAACAAAATGGAATGAGAATCAAGCATATATCGCCTTAGGGCAAGTTTTACACACATGTGCAAGTTTAAGAATCGATTCTACTCCGATGGAAGGCTTCGACTCAACTGCTTATGATCAACTACTTGGATTATCAGAACGCAACCTAAAAGCGACTCTTGTTTGTGCCATAGGATACCGGCATGTAGAAGATGATGCACAGCATCGATCGAAAGTGAGAAAATCTACTCAAGATATTTTTGAGGTAATGTGAAAATCCCCTATGAATTCAGCGAAGACTGACAGGGAATTCGGATATGTGACTAAACCTGTGGAGTAAACGATTATTAACACTTAATAAATTTCCAACACAACAAACTTACCTTAAAATCCGCAATGTAAATCTCCCCCGTTTGGTTTCAAGTAATACACAATAAAGCTCCTTTGTGCGACTAGTTAAATTCAAATTAACAACCTCCGAATTAGAAAACCGAGCCTCTAAAGACCTCCCCGATGGATCAACTTGAATTGAATGTTCTTCTTCTTGGGCGTTCCCTCACCGATTGGCATCGAGAAGGTCAGGCTGTTCGCTCATATCTTTTATCAATCAAAATTTCTAGTGAACTCAGCGATTAATTTCAAAATAAAAGGATATCCGCTAGCATCCTTAACGCAAATTGATCGCGTAAAAGTATGCTCATCAGCTTAGATAACAATTGAACTCCTCAATAAAACCCAATTCAAAAAAATTTCTCACCTTTATCTCCTCAACGACCAACTAAAATCAAAATTCTGTCGTTTTATAGTTATAAGTGCTACAATTATGCGAAAACTCGCCTTTCTTCTTTTGACAGTTTTACTTTATGTGCTTCCAGCTCAATCTCAATTTTCATTTGACTATAACACAAATTTGCCTGTAAAATTTGGAGGTGTTGCACTTAAAAATGCTTGGGGAGGCGGATTAAATTATGCGCAATTCTCAGATTTCGATTACGACTTTGACGGAGACATGGACTTGTTTGTATTCGATCGCAGCACCAACAATGTACGTGTGTTTAAACAAGAAGGAACTGGAGCAAACACTCACTATGAACTCGCTTACAATGCGAAAGCATCATTTCCAAGCGACCTTCGCTACCGTGCAACAATGGTTGACTATGACAACGACGGACGCAAAGATCTTTTCACTTATGGAATTGGCGGATTGAAAGTATATAGGAATGTTGGAGACAATGCAAATGGTCTTCAATGGCAATTAATTACAGACCTCATTTACACGCAATATTTGAGTACTTACACAAATCTATATGTAAGCTCTTCTGATATCCCAGCGATAGTAGATGTTGACGCAGATGGTGACATTGATGTCTTAACGTTTCATATTGGTGGACAACACATGGAATACTACAAGAACATGTCAATGGAACTATATGGCATCCCTGATTCCTTAACGTTTGAGCTGAAAAATGAATGCTGGGGGAAATTTGTAGAAGATTTTAGTACCAGTTCTATCACTCTCAATGATCCAAATTCACCCTGTCAAGGTGGAAATATTCCTAATCCACAACGTGGAGCAAAACATGCAGGATCAACTGTCCTGGCATTTGATGCTAATAACTCTGGGGTTCTCGATTTAGTTATTGGTGATGTTTCCTACCCAAATCTAAATCTTCTGATCAACGGTGGAACAACTGTAAATTCAGATTCACCAATGATTAGTGTCGATAATGCATTTCCATCAAATACAACTCCTGCAAATGTTCAATTATTTCCTGCTGCCTATTATGTCGATGTCGATTTTGACGGTATAAAAGACATGCTAGTGGCTGCTAATGCAAAAAACATCTCTCAAAATGTGAATAGTGTTACCTTTTACCGAAACATTGGATCGAATGCACTTCCAAACTTTATTTATGTCCGAAATGATTTCTTACAAAACGAAATGATAGAAGCGGGATTGGGATCAATTCCAGTTATCGTTGACATCAATGAAGACGGATTGGAAGATTTGGTCGTTGCGAACTTTTTTAGGTACAAAGCAATTCTTGATAAAGAAACAACCTTGAGTTATTATCAAAATACAGGAACAGCAAATAACCCTGAATTTTCATTTATAGATGACAATTATTTGGATTTCCCACTAGAAAATTTTGGATTAAGAGCAATCCCTACGTTTGGAGACATTGACGGCGATGGAGACAAGGATATGTTCGTTGGTTTAGAAGATGGAAAACTCGCCTATTATGAAAACACATCCACAGGGTCTGGTGCAGTCTATTCTTCACCGCTTATCGGGTATCAAGATAATTTGAATAACACAGTGACTTCTGGAGGATTTTGCGCCCCTCAATTATTTGACCTCGATAATGATGGTCTATTGGATTTATTGCTTGGAGGAAAAGCTGGAATGATTGCGTACTATCACAATATCGGAACAAGTTCAGCCCCAAATTTCGAACTAGAAAACACAAGCTTGGGCAACGTAAATACAACCAACTCAAATCCTGACGGTTACTCTACACCTCATTTTTATCGTGAATTAGGAGTCACGCATCTCTTTTGCGGTGATTTATCAGGTCGTCTACACCACTTTACGGATATTGATGCCAACTTAGGATTAGGGGATAATTTCACATTACTCACAACTTCTCATCAAGGAATCAACACAGAAGGACTCAGTTCAATTTTCATTTCAGACGTAAACAATGATGGCGACTTAGAAGCATACGTAGGTCAAGATTTAGGTGGAATATATCGGTACGAACATGACCCAAACAGTACATCATCACTCGAAAGTATTGATAATGACATCAATCTATCAATTTTCCCAAATCCAACAAATGGACTGATTACTATTTTCATGAATGAAGGAGAGCTCAATCAAGTTTCTTTATTTAACCTAGCTGGACAACAATTAATGACACTTAACCCAAGTTCAGTTAAAGCACAAATTGACTTAAATAACTTACCGAGTGGAATCTATTTTATTCACGTAGAATTACAATCTGGCAAGCTGATTGTCCGCAAAATACTAAAAAGATAAGCTAGTAAAAGAATTACAGAACGCCAACCCAGGACGTTTCATTTTTCAGTTGATTTGGTAGCTCAGAGAATATTCCAAACACAGAGGATCCACTTCCTGACATAGCGGCAAAAATTGCTCCATCAGCATACATTTTATCTTTCAAGTCTGCTATTAAAGTATTTTTCGTCAATACACTTGACTCAAAACTATTCTCTAATGTATGCTTCCAGGATTCAATTGGCTGCCTCAACAACCCAGATAACCTTATTTCTTGCTCCGAAAATCTAACTCCTTCATACGCTTCTTTCGTTCCTACATGAAGGCTTGGGTGGACTACTTTCACAAAAAAATCCGATAGATCGAGTTTTATATCCATCATAACTTCTCCTCTACCCGTCGCAATTTGTGCCTTATCATTAATAAAAAATGGACAATCACTACCCAATTCCGCAGCCAAAATATTCAGCTCTTCTTTACCTACCTCTAGTGAAAATAACTCATTTATTCCTCGTAAAACATACGCAGCATCCGAAGATCCACCACCTAACCCTGCTCCCATAGGAATATTCTTACGTAAGTGGATAAATACATTTGGAACAGAAAAATGCTTTTGCATCAGACGAAACGCCTTAACACATAGGTTATTCTCCGGAGAACAATCCACAGGGATTCCTGTCTGCACAAATTCAAACTGATCCCTTGGAAGTACCTCTAGTACATCTGTCCATTGAATAGGATACATGCAGGTTTCAATTTCATGATAGCCATCCGAGCGTTTCCCAAATACGTTTAGTCCCAAATTGATCTTGGCTGGAGGAAATAATATCATTCTCTAAAAGTAGAACAACTAAACAATTTTTGTAACTTTCGCCCCTCAAAATATTGAGCATTATGGCAATTTATTTGGATTTCGAGGAACCATTGAAAGAATTGGAGGAAAAAATCACCCAAACAAGGGAGATTGGTGAAAATACGGAGGTCGATATGAGCGACAAAATCAAAGAACTTGAAACAAAACTCAAAAAGAAAACAAAGGAAATATTTGGAGGTTTGACTCCTTGGCAAAAAGTTCAATTGTCACGTCATCCAGAGCGACCTTACACATTAGCATACATTGATGCAATAACTGGTGGTCAGTTTCAAGAATTTCACGGTGATCGCAATGTCAAAGACGACAAAGCCATGGTTGGTGGATTCGGTTTACTAGATGGTGAAACGGTAATGTTTATCGGTCAACAAAAAGGTGTGAATACAAAAATGCGCCAATTCAGAAATTTTGGAATGCCAAATCCTGAGGGATATCGGAAAGCACTTCGATTGATGAAAATGGCAGAAAAATTCAACAAGCCAATTGTCACATTGATTGACACACCAGGAGCATTTCCAGGTTTAGAAGCTGAAGAGCGTGGACAAGGTGAAGCAATTGCTCGTAATATCTATGAAATGATGAGATTGACGGTTCCTGTTATTTGTATTGTGATTGGAGAAGGCGCTTCAGGTGGAGCACTCGGAATTGGAGTCGGAGATAAAGTAGTAATGCTTGAAAACACATGGTACTCGGTTATATCTCCTGAATCTTGCTCTTCAATTCTATGGAGATCTTGGGAATTTAAGGAAAAAGCAGCAGAAGCACTTAAATTGACTTCAGCTGACATGAAAAAACTCGGTATCGTTGACGACATCATTAAGGAACCAATTAATGGAGCACATAGATGTCCAGAAGATACATTTAAGATCGTGAAAAAGTGCATCAAAAAATACCTCCTCGAATTGAAAGAAATCTCACCAGAAGATCGAATAAACAATCGAATTGAAGCATTCTCTAAAAGAGGTGTTTGGAAATAATCAAGCAAAGCTTTACGAATATTATGTTTGCTGGTTCATAATTTTTCGTCCTTCGGACAAAAAGATGGCCACTACTTGAAAGAAGGAAGTTGAATACAAGGAGCGGGAAGGTTAATTTAATGCTTAAGTAGGCTCTTTAACGTATTTTCAATTGCTCTTGAAGATTGTTTTGAAACCATTGCTTTATTTGCATACGACTGCCAATCTGCAATCACTAATTTAATTTCTGCGATAATACTTCGAGCATTTTTAATTGAAAAATCGTCGGCTAATTCCAATAATTCCTTTTCTCCAGGATCAATTCCATTTCCTGCGCAAGTAGTACTATGGTGGCCTTGTGAAGATGACGAAAATGTTAAATCGTAGGCTGGAGATAACGCCCATTTCCCAAAAGAATTCATCAGGAATGCGAAATTTTTAGAATGATCATCTCGATTATGTGCGTAGACATTAAATATTGCACGACGATAAACTTGTTCAAGCACCCTTACGTCGTTCATCAAGCGATTGGATTCATACAAAAGCGTTCCATAATCCATTTGGCTTCTTTCGTAGTCATCATGAAACATACCAGCGGCTGAAACCATGTGTATTCGATCATTCCCAACCCTATCAAAACGCTTCGTTCCAAAGTACTTTTTCCCAGAAACACTTTCAAAAAGTCTACTCTCCGAAATCTCAATTCCCGCATCCAATACCATCAAATAGTAGGCATATTCAATATTTGCAATATCGGGCTGATCGACTAAGGCTCCAAACTTAATTATCCAATGATCGAAGCCATCGGGGAGTTTAGGTGTTCCAAAAAGGAGCGAATCCAGTTCTGAACTATAACCAGTATAAACTTTTGGACGTGCACCACCTGGACTACCACCAACTTGAAAAAGGTCATCGAGTACTTGCGTACTTTCACCTGCCAAAATCGTTGAAATCGAATTGTTGAGTATATCCAAATCAACGGTACTATCTTCTTTATGAGAACTCATAGATGGTCTATAAATCAATGCTCCCAAGCCGTTGTCACCTGACAAATTCAGTTGATCCAACGAATTTAATGTTGAAATTTGCTTTCCACTTTTAAGTAAATTATTACGCATCAAAAGCCGACCCCATGCATCTGGCAATGAATCTGCGAATACACCAAACAGCCCATCAAATGGATTTTGTTTAGCTCCTTGAATTCGATCATCAAATGTCAGTTTTAATGGCGAAAGATTATCACCTACGCTAAGATAACTCTCCTCATACTTAAATAGTATCTCCGATTTATTCAAAACTAACTGCCCCACTTGTTGAACCTTATCTTCAAATTTTATCAAAACATCTAACCGATCAATTCTCATACTACAATTCAAATAAATGACGATTATCTTCCAAATTTGATGCTATAAAAAGTTGTGTAAAATCATCAAGACTGCTTAAAGCATCGGCAATTAACAAAAGCGATTGATAAGAAATGATTCCTGTTAATTCAAATTTCTTAACTGTAGCATACGCAACTCCAGATTTCTCTGATAGTTCACGCTGTGTTAGCTTCTTTGATTTCCTCAATTTGCGTGCATTTATAGATGTCGTAATTAAGACGTCTTTCACTGTACTTTCTATTCCGTATCTACTCATTATTGCTATTATAGTAGCTAAATATACGGATTATTTACCATAATTGCTACTATAGTAGATATTTTAATACACGAGTAGTATACAGTACTAGGAGCAATTGCGCCCAATTTGTAAGCCAAGAATTGCCAACTCGTCAAAATCACTATCTTTCATAAAACTGAAAATAGATGATCATTATTATTGGCAATGGAATTTCGGGAGTCACCGCAGCTAGAAATATCCGCAAAAAAAGTGACGAAGCAATAACAATAATATCTTCAGAATCTAAATACTTTTTCTCGCGAACTGCACTTATGTATGTTTATATGGGACACATGACATTCGAGCATACAGAGCCTTATGAACCTCATTTTTGGAAAAAAAATCGCATTGATCTTCTTCATGCTCGGGTAAACCTAATTGATACAACTAATAATAAACTTAAACTGAGCAACGGAAACTCACTCCCTTACGATTCCCTAATTCTTGCAACTGGTTCTAAGCCAAACAAATTTGGATGGAAAGGCCAGGATGCGAAGCGAGTTCAAGGAATGTACTCAAAACAGGATCTTGAAAACATGGAATCCTCCACAAATGGAATTGAACGTGCTGTGATTATTGGTGGTGGTTTAATCGGAATCGAAATGGCTGAAATGCTTCTAACACGAAATATTGAAGTCCACTTCTTAGTTCGAGAAAATGGTTTCTGGACAGGTGTTCTACCAAAGCAAGATTCACAATTAATCATGGATCACCTTTCAAAACATCATGGTTTGCACATGCGTTATCAGGAAGAACTTGACGAAATATTGACAAACGAAAATGACGAGGCAATTGGCATTCTAACAAAATCTGGAGAGAAAATAGATTGCCAATTCGTTGGATTAACAGCAGGTGTCTCTCCCAATATAGCTTTTATTAAAGAAAGTGGCATCGAAACGAATCGTGGAATTTTGGTCGATCGTTATTTGCGAACTTCTGCGAAAGATGTTTATGCAATTGGTGACTGTGCTGAATTTAGAGAACCTGTTCCGGGTCGTCGCCCAATCGAACAAGTTTGGTACACTGGTAAATTTATGGGAGAAATTGTTTCAGAAACAATCACTGGATCACCAAGAGAATACAATCCAGGACACTGGTTTAATTCTGCAAAGTTTTTTGAAGTGGAATATCAAACATACGGAGATGTTCGTGCAAAATTATCAGAAGGGCAAGAAGAATTTGTTTACCAACATGCAACCGAAGAAATCTTATTACACTTTGTATTCGAGAAAGAATCACGAAAATTTATTGGCATTAATAATTTTGGAATCCGATTACGCCATCAAGTGTTCAATGAGTGGCTATTAAACGATGCGTCGATTGAAGAAGTTCTAATCGATTTAAAAATAGCAAATTTCGATCCTGAGTTCTACACGAAGTATGAAGCTGAAATTATTGATCAGTTTAATACTCAATTTAACACTTCACTTACTATTAACGCTCCTAAATGGTGGCAAAAATTAACAATATCATGAGCGATACTTTAGATACACCTATGTTAGAAACTAACGCTGCATCTCCGAATCTATCACTGAGAAGTAAAATTAGCTGGACAATTGCTACCATTGGTATTGCTCTTATATGCTGGGGATTATTCAACGAGAAGGATATAATTTCAACGTATAAAGTTGCAGGTTTTTTGCTTCTATTCATTGGAGCGGGCTTTTTTGAATACAGAAAATGGTATTACAATGTTGGAAGTTTACTTTTTCTAGGTGGCTT
Organism: Bacteroidota bacterium; assembly: GCA_024280295.1. GTDB lineage: Bacteria > Bacteroidota > Bacteroidia > Flavobacteriales_D > Crocinitomicaceae > UBA4466. The sequence goes on along the minus strand of JAJRQK010000041.1, from coordinate 23,017 downwards.
AGTCGGAATTTATTATGGATATTCTCTTAAAGGTGATGAAAAATACTATTGGTTAATGATTGCCTTTGCTGCTATGCTTGTAGGCTCTGGATTTTTCACATACGACCCATCTAAGAAAAATTACTTCGGCTCTCAATTTCAAAAAAGTGCCAACATTTCTCAAAAGCTTGGCCTTCTCTTGGCTTTAGCAGGTTTCTCAGTTATTGGAATGAGTTGGTTATCAGGATTCTTTGTTCCAGGAGAAGGCGAAACGAGCGCTGTTTATGATTTTCTATCAGCATTTGCTCAGAGTCCTACGCTATTTATTTCAATTTCCCTTCTATTGATGACGGGTGGAATCCTGCTCTATTCTTATGGAAGTTATTCAGGCCATGTAAAGGGAATTAAAAACAATTACGTCATGTTTAATTCTCTTTCAAGTCGCGGAGTAATTGGTTGGCTCGTCGGAATACTTCTTACTATTTTTTACATTCAATTATATTGGCACGTTGATCCTTTAGAAAATGCAATTCGATTATTTGATCCAATTTCGGAATTATTTAGAGGCAAATCTGCCGATCAATGGTTTTTATATGGAACGTTGTATACCCTGGTAATAACTGTGCTTGGAGCCAAGTTCATGATCAAATACCGTCACAATCGGTATCAACTTATCAGAACACTTGTTGTTATATTATCTCAACTTATTCTAGCTTACTTTATTCCAAACATTATGGAAGCACTAAGCTATGATAGCGCTACAATATTAGTGGATGGAAAAGAGCAATACGGTGGATATTACAGTGCAAATCCAATTAATTCATGGCCACTAAATAAAGATGCATTTTCGAGTGGAACGCTTTCCGCATATACACAAGAAGCGTATCAACCTGTCGGATTGGCCTACTTGTTTTGGGGAATTATTTTGTTTCTAGTAGTGACACCTGTTGTGACGTATTTCGTAGGAAAACGCTGGTATTGCTCTTGGTTCTGTGGATGTGGCGGACTCGCTGAAACTGCTGGTGACAGTTTTCGTCATTTGTCGAATAAAACAGTGAAAGCATGGAAAATTGAGCGTTGGGTGATTCATTCAATCATGGTCTTCGTGCTACTGAGCACTATTGCCTCTTTATTTCCATATCTCACAGGTAAAGAATACGCAATTGGAATCGGTACAATCAACAAGTCAAGTTACTACTATTTCGTATCAGCAATTTTCATTGTTGGTGCAGCAGGGTTACTTTACCTTCGGATTAAGAAGTTCAAAAAGAATGCCTATTTATTAATCGGAGCGATTATATTTATTTTCGCGTTTATTCTTCTAAGCATGGCCTATTTTGGTGGAACTGAAGATGTTTTCCTTCTCGAAAGTAAGTCAATCAAAAAAGCATACGGATTTTTTGTTGGGTCTGCATTTTCGGGTGTTATTGGAGTTGGCTTCTACCCTATTCTAGGAAACAGAGTTTGGTGTCGATTTGGATGTCCAATGGCAGGATACATGGGAATTTTCCAGCGATTCAAGTCACGCTTTAGAATTACCACAAATGGATCTCAATGCATCTCATGTGGTAACTGTTCAACATATTGCGAACAAGGAATTGATGTCCGAGCTTATGCTCAAAAAGGTGAAAACATTGTACGTGCCAGTTGCGTAGGCTGTGGAATTTGTTCTGCAGTTTGTCCACGTGGAGTATTGAAATTAGAAAATGGACCGGAAGATGGTAGGTTTGATCCAAATCCATTGATCGTAACTAAGGACGGGGTCAAATTGAATGCTTAGATTTGCCGCTCAGTTAAAAGTATATGTCAAAACCAGTTGTTACTGTCATTATCCCTGCCTTCAACGAAGAGCAATCAATTGGGAAAGTGGTGAATGATATTCCACGAGATATTGTGGAATATGTAATAGTTGTCAATAATAATTCTAATGATTCTACCGTGAAAGTCGCCTCAGAAGCAGGTGCGATTGTTTTGGATGAACCAAGGCGAGGCTATGGATGGGCTTGTCTCAAAGGCATCGAGCGTAGTAAACAATTAAACACCGATATTATAGTATTTCTGGATGGAGATTATTCAGATTATCCACAGGAAATACCAGATGTCATAGCTCCAATTCTAACTCAAAAAATGGACATGGTCATTGGTTCACGAGTACTTGGTAAACGCGAAAAAGGATCATTAACTCCCCAACAAATTTTCGGGAATTGGCTTGCGACAAAACTTATTCGATTATTCTACAGAGCAAAATTTACCGATTTAGGACCATTTCGAGCAATTAAATCAGAACAGCTTGAAAAACTAAAAATGTCTGATAAAACTTATGGCTGGACAATTGAAATGCAAATCAAAGCAGCCAAGCAGAAAATGAATTTTTGTGAGGTTCCAGTAAATTATAAAAAGCGCATCGGAGTATCGAAAGTAAGCGGAACTGTAAAAGGTACCGTACTTGCGGGAATAAAGATTATATTTGCGGTCTTTAAGTACCGATTTTAATCGATGAAAACGTTATTTAACACATATCATTCCCTAGTCAATCACATGCGTGTTCTTTTACTAATTTTCCTGCTTTTACTTCCTGTTATTGGACTTTCTCAAACCGAAAATTTTGTAGGTAAAATAGTTGATTCTAAAACAAAAGCACCAGAACCTGGAGTCGAAGTAACTATTCGAAACATAGAATCAGGGAAGGAATATGTTGTTGAATCTAAATCAGGTGGCAAGTTCACTTTCAAGAATACTCCCATAGGAAAGTACGAATTAGAGGTTACTGATAAGGATTTTAATCCCAAGAAATTTGAATTTGAGGTTACAGAAACTCACAAACCAAATCTCGACTTTAACGTAGGGCGAAAAGTTTCATGGATGTGGAATTGGGGAGACAGCGGAGATCAAGAACATTATTGGGCGCATTTTACTGCGAAAATTTTGGTCTTCTTCTATTTTGCTTGTTTAATACTCATCCTCTTCTACAGCATACTACAACTTTCACTTGCAATTGCATACGTTAGAAATAGAAAAAAGAAGAAAAAAGCACTGGAAAATCAACCTGTTTACGATCCGAATAATACCCCTAAAGTAACCGTGCAATTACCAATGTTTAATGAGTTGTATGTTGCTGACCGAATCATTGAGACAATTGCAGCATTCGATTACCCTACCGATAAGTTGCAAATACAAGTACTTGATGATTCAACGGATGAAACCACAGAATTGATCGCAAAAAAAGTAGCAGAAGTAGCCGCTACGGGAATCAATATACAGCATATTCACCGAACAGATAGAACTGGCTACAAGGCGGGTGCTTTGGATGATGCGATGGATCAAGTTGAAGGTGAGTTCATTGCTATATTTGATGCGGATTTCATTCCTAATCCAGATTGGTTACAAAAAACAATGCCTCACTTCAACGATGAGAAGATAGGTGTTGTTCAAACGCGTTGGGGACACATCAATAAAAAATATTCAATACTTACCGAACTTCAAGCATTTGGATTAAATGGTCACTTCGCCATAGAACAAGGAGGAAGAAATGCTTCGGGTCACTTCATTAACTTCAATGGAACAGGTGGAGTTTGGCGCAAAACATGTATTGAAGAAGCGGGAGGTTGGGAACACGATACATTGACAGAAGATTTAGACCTGAGTTACAGAGCGCAACTAAAAGGGTGGAAATTCCGATTCTTAGAGCACGTAATCGCTCCAGCAGAATTACCGATTACAATGTCAGCATTGAAGTCTCAACAACACCGTTGGATGAAAGGCGGAGCAGAATGTTTCATCAAGATGTGGAAACGAATTGCCACCACAAAAGGCGTTAAACTTGGAGACCGAATTCATGGATTGTCGCATTTGTTTAATTCTTCAGTGTTTATCTTTATTCTTCTCCTTTGTCTTTTGACTTTGCCCATTCTGCATATTAAAGATAGTTTTGCTGACCTCAATAACGTCTTGCAATACGGAGCAGTATTCTTGATAAGTACGTTGTTCCTTAGTTTTTACTATTGGCATTCATATCAAGATAAGGAAGGTAATTTATTCATTACATTCTTCAGGTTCTTATTCCGATTTGTAATGTTCCTCATTGTATCCATGGGACTTGCGCTAAATAATTCGGTAGCAGTAATGGAAGGATACCTCGGAATTAAAAGCTCATTTGTTAGAACACCTAAATTCAACGTGAATAAGAAAAGTGAATTTAAGGGGAACAAATACGATAAAAAGCGACTTTCAATTCTTAATATTGGAGAAGGCTTCCTGTTCTTGTTATTTGGATATACCACGATAAACCGTGCAATTTATGGCGATCTCGGAATGGTTCCCTTCCACTTAATGCTTACACTAGGATATGGATTAGTCTTCTTTTATTCAATCGCAGAAATTCGAGCATCAAATAAAGTACGATAGTTGATGGAGCGAGGCAAAATATGGCGTCTCGCACTAGCCCTAAATTTTCTTATTTCGATCTTTTTGGTCAATTGGGAATTAGATCGCACTAATTTTGGATTCATTGCTGGATTCTACTTTCTAGCATTTATCTCTTATCTTCTGATCATTCGTGAAAAAAAGAGGTTCAAGTTCACTCATTTAATTATTATCGCTGGTCTTGCCCACTTAGTTTCGATGATCTATGAGCCTAATCTTTCAAACGATTACTATCGCTTCTTGTGGGATGGAGAAATGACCTGGAACGGAATCAATGTATTTGATCTTACGCCTTTAGAACTACGTGAGCGAGGGTTTGTTCAAACGGCTTACATGCAAGAAATTTATGCCGGCATCGCAGATTTATCCAAAGAGAACTACTCTTGCTATCCACCCGTTAATCAACTTTATTTTATTCTTTCCACAGGAGTAACTTCTTCAGTTGCTGTGAACGTATTTATAATGAAATTACTCATCGTTTTAACTGAAGCAATCGGCGCAGTCTACCTTAAGAAGTTGTTTATTCATTTTCAAATTGATCCTTCACGACTTTGGATCTTATTTTTAAATCCTCTTTTAATTATTGAATGTACAGGTAACGTACACTTTGAAGGGGTAATGATTTCTCTACTTTGCATTTCGTTTTACCACATTTTTGTTAAAAACACAATCATCAGCGCAATCATTTTTGGGCTTGCTGTTCAAATTAAATTAGTCCCTTTACTTCTATTACCCTTCTTCCTTCGTTTCTTTGGATGGAAGAAATCATTCACTTTCTATCTAATTTCTGGACTCGTAATTGCAAGTTTAGGAATAACGTTAATCTATCCTCGAAATGTTATGCATTTCTTAGAGAGTTTGGCATTATATTTTAGAGTTTTTGAGTTTAATTCGTTCATTTTCTATAATTACATCGCTATTGGAAAACTATTTGTGGAGTACAATCCGATTAGAATTATTGGACCAATACTTTCTGGAGGAACAATGCTAACAATTGTCATTTATTCACTGGTAAAAAAACCGATAGATTGGAAGCAATTCTTTAAACGCATGATGTTCGGTTTTTTTCTCTACCTCATCTTCGGTAGCACGCTTCACCCTTGGTACGTATTACCATTGTTGACACTCTCATTATTCACAAACTACACTTTTCCAATCCTCTGGAGTTTTCTTATTTTCTTCTCCTACTTTTTCTACAGTGTTGGAAATGGCGGATCCTTCGAAGTTCGACTTTTAGTAACAACTGAATACCTTATTCTATTCAGTTATCTAGCCTTTGAACTTTATAAGAAAGGCAGTCCATTTAAGTCGTTCCGATTGGATGATTATTTCCAGCCAAGTTCGGAATCATAGAATTTAAATGCAACATCGTAGCGTTCTGAAGGTTTCATTCTTGGTGCATAAATTTTAAGTGTACCTCCTCGTGATTTAAACTTTCGAGATTCAATAAGTTCGCCCGTTTCTGTATCGTAGAAATCAACAGTGTATATTGCCTTACGCTGAACATTATAAACTTTGATAAATGCATCATTCTCCTCAATTAATAGCGGACTATCAACAATATCATCGTCAACTGGCGTGAGCATATAGCTTATCGCGAATGGCTCTGTACCATTTGCTATTGGTTCCAAACAACTCATAGAATCCACTAAATTCGCCCAATGAAATGATCGATTCACCATCCATCCAAATCCTTGAGTTCCGAGAGAATCTATTTGTATATAAGACTCTAATTTGTCCGATTTTCGATAATCCTTTACGTTTGTCCGTTCAATTGCTTTTCTTGTCAAAGGCCATCTTTGAGCAATATACACTTGGCCTTTACGCTCGCGAATCTCTGTATAATTAACTCCTTCAAAATCGATATCTGATGCAAAATCGATAATTCCACGAAAATAACGGTCCCACATTTTCTGTCGTGGTTCTTGATGTTCATTCCACCAATCTAATCCGACAATAGCACACCCGCTGGAAAAAGTAAACCATAAATCTTGTTTAAAATTGAAATCCATACAATTATTCATTGCCCGCACAGCATCATCCCCTTGATCTTCTGGGACTTTTCTGGGAACTACTGAAACCTGTCCAAACTCATCATAAATAAACATTTTCTTATGAAACTCAGGATCCGTGACAACTCCATCCGACAATCCCGCACCAAGATTAGTGACAGATTCAAATCGCATTATCAGGTTTCGATTGCGGATATTTTTAGATGCAGGATTTGTCTCGAAAATATAATCGTGTAAACCGAAAAACTCAACATTATCGTGCTTAAATAAATCTTTATCCCATAGGTGACTTGAATAATCTCTTCCTGTAATAATAGAAATACTTTTTGGGTGATCATCATCGCAATCGTTACTCATAAAGTCAACCATATTTCCAGTCCACTGACTTACTTTCAATCGATTCTCTGAATTGTCTTTTACCGAACCGTCTTCCAGTTTTTCATCACGGTATTCACATGTCTGATCAGCCTCACTCATTAGTTGCCATCCTGCAAGAGAAGTTGAAAATCCCCAGCGTGATACCAAATATCGGAAATAGTTCTTTTGGTGATCATTCGCCGTTGAATCACCATAAAAATCAGCAGGACGAATAGTATTCAGTTTTGGCTCAGAAGCTATTTCGGAAGGAGTATTATCCGCACCATTATAGCAATATGATTCCCAACTAATCCCTGGAACAACGAGTCCTTTACCATCAGGAAAGCTCTCTAAAGGAGAATGAAGTAACCCACAGAATAAGTAATAAATATCTAGCTCAGTACATCGCTCGTTTATTCTATCAAATTCCCAAGCTTGTCCCATTTTAGGTTGATAATTCCCAAGAGCTTCCCATTCTAATTGCATAAACCATGGTGCTGCTACAAACCTTGTAAAATTACCTCCAGACTCATGTAATTTATTAAATGCTTGATAAAATGCCATAAATTTGATCGGCCCTGATGCTTTATCGGTGTGATACCAATCCTCATACTCAGCCCAAGGAATTACCTGTCCAACACCTGTGAAACTTGTTTTAGACTTCGAGTAGCGTAGATGTTTATAATGTGCTCCTTGTTCTAAAAAGCCTTTGCTCTCGGATGCCGAAACACGAAAACTTGATTCCATTTTTGCAATTTCAACCCCGCTGATCACAATTTTAATTTGCATCGAATAATCGCCTGTTTCTTCGGGTGAAAAACGCACCCTAAAACTAAATGAAGTTGTATCAATCCACCATTTATTGTTTGCAAGATCTCTTCGGTACTCTTCATAATAGAAGGCATCAACCATTTTCACCTGCTCTTGTACGTCTTGTCCAATTTTGTAGAACACCGCACTAATGTTAATATCATGGCGATTGAAGGGATTCAGAGGAACTGCCATATCATCCTGTGTGAAAAACGCTACAATCTGATCATTTATAGAAACTGGAAGTTTGATTCCATACTCAATCTTTTGAAATTGTTCCGCTTTCTGAGGAGTTCTATCTGGGTAGAACCATGCCAACTGACCTAACTCATTTGTAGATTCGATAGCAAAGGAACTCAAAATTAATGGCTTCGCTGCGCGAAACGTTTGTGCAGAAATTGAACTCACAAAAAAAAGTGTAGAGATAACTAGAGGAAATTTAATCATTTATTTTTACGTTTTGGTACAGGATCATGCCCACCATGAGACCATGGATGACAAGAAGAAATTCTTTTCACACCTAAGTAAATACCCTTAATGGGTCCCCAAATTTTTATTGCTTCAATGGTGTAACTTGAACAAGTTGGCGTATAACGACAAGATTGAGGAATCAGCGGACTAATGACCCATTGATACACTTTCACGAGGAAAATGAATGGAAATCCGATAATTTGTCTGAAAACTGTCATAATTACTCACAAAATAAACCATTTTTAACGATCGATTGTGAATAGTTAACGTAAATACGTAACAAATGCAGCTATTTATACGTTATTTTTATAGTGCTAAATCATTTATCTCCTTATATGCGTAGTTTCACATTTCTAATTTTCTTCATTTCTAGTCTTTCCATGGCTCAACCATCTGAATCATGGGATGATGAAAAAATTGAGATCAAACATGGTGATCAGCAGAATACAATATTAAGTGCAGAAGCAATTTATAACGAAGGATGGGCGGAATTAGCTCAACCGATATTTTGGAAGCAAATCATGCAATTATCCTCCGATTCTTGCTTGGTTAATATTGGTGCAACAAGGGAAATTATTCAAAAAACAAGTTTGGCTACATGGAATTCTCAAACAAAACCAGAGAAGGCTGCTTATCGAGATAGTATTAAACAATTATACAGACTACCTGAAGAAGCTCATGTTTATGTAACCACAGGAAAAAGTGACTTTTACAAATTTCAAGTTGTGTATCCAAGCATATCAGAAGGAGTTGCTGCATTTGAACGCTATGAAGTTGATCCATGGTATGCACAAGCGATCTTATTGATTGAAAGTCCTGGTCAATTAAAAAAGTCACGATCTGGCGCTTATGGTCCATTTCAACTAATGCCTGCAGTTGCTAGAGCACAAGGGTTAACAGTAAATCGATATACAGATGAACGAAAAGATTTTGAGCGAAGCGCTTATGGGGCATCACGGCTAATTAATCGTGTATGTATTCCAGAAGCAAAAAGAATTTTAAACGCACATGATCTCAAATTCAAGGAAAATGATCTTTGGTTTAGGCTATTTGTCCTCCACGTATATCATGCAGGATCTGGAAATGTTAGTGCTGTTGTAGCGAAAATCAATCCATATAAAGGAGGTCAGTCACTCATTCGGTCTATGTGGGTGAATTCTGCTGCACAGTTCGGCAATAATTCACAAAACTATACTCAACTTGCTTTGGCTTCTCAATTGATACTGGATGAGTTAATACATGAAGATTACGATTATATCTTGCGATGTTCTATCAATTAGTCAGCAATAAATTTTAGAGAAATTGAATTAACGCAGTGACGCGTATTTTTAGTTGTCAAATCCTCACCGTGGAATACATGTCCAAGATGGCCATCACAGTTAGCGCAAATAATTTCTATTCTTCTTCCATCCGCATCGCGAACTTTCGTGATTGCTCCTTCTATCTCATCATCGAAACTTGGCCATCCACACCCTGAACTGAATTTGTCTGCTGAACGGTAGAGTTCTACATCACATTGACGACAAATGTACGTTCCAGAGACCTTGTGATCATCAAACTCTCCTGTAAATGCTGGTTCTGTTCCTTTATTGATAATCACACGACGCTCTTCAGCATTCAACCCGTTTCTTTTTGATATATCATCCATTCCTTTCGATTTTAAAATGAAACACCTCCCATCAATTCAGAGATATCCGAAACCGCCGCTTCAAGTGCCTGTTTCAATATATTTTCCTTTCCTTTTTTCGCTGTTACAATCAACTTCCCACCTTCGTTGGAATAGCTAAATGAAAGAGACTTTGCAACTTTCAAGATAGGCCCGAAATCTTTTGTATTAAACATTACAACAAGATCAGCTGGGTCTAATCCCTCTAAATCGATAAAGAAGTTAATACCTGACTTACCAAAATCACTCGCAACTGATGGTAGATTAAGTTTCATTCCAATTTGAGAACTATTGCCGAGAATAGATAGCCCATTATTCTTAACGCTAAAATCGGGAAGATCAGTCGGTAACATTGTACCAAAAGAAGAAGTTGCACTCTCAATTAATTTAGTCCCTTTAGATTCTAGTCCAATAAATGCGTTCACTAGATTTGATTTTTTAAACTCACCTGCTTTTGGAGCAAAGAAAACAATACCTGCCTTTCCATCAATAATTTCATCAAGATCGTTTGCTCCAGCTATGAATTTCATTCCGACATATTTCATACCACCAATTTTAGTCATAGCATCTGGATGAATATAATTCATAAATGCTTCCATTTTTTTCACATCAATATTCATCGAAAAACCAGCTATCGGTGTTCCTCCTCCTAAATGATTGACTACTTCAGCAGACTGATCATTAGAGAAAAACATTTTACTCATTAACTTCTTGCTAAACTGATTTTGTGTTTCAATCACAGCTTGACCATTCTCAAATTTAATTGTCGTATTGATATAAGAATTCTTAAATAATTTTTTAATCTCTTGCTGTTTTTTCGGATTCAAATCCTTCATACCATTCTCCGAATTGAGTGCTGCATTTCCGAGGTTAATGGATAGAATCACATCCCCTTCACTGCTATCTAATAATTTCTGAATGTCACCAGTACTAGATTTACCATCAACACTTTTGAAAGCTTTAGAAAGTTCAGTTTCTTCATCGAAATTACCAGGTTTCACAAGAACAATTAGTAGATTATCACGAATTCCGAGCGTCATATCACCATCAGAAGCATAACTAAATCCATCCCCTTCACTTACATCATATCCCATTTCTGAAACCAAATGGTTCTTCAATTTAGTGTCATCAACCACTTCTATAAAGAGCACAATTTCCTCTGGTGCGCCATCCCTATTCAATGGAGCATTGGCAGCGTAATAAACGGGCTGATCAAGATTAATCACACCTTCAAACGTAGCTAATTGTCCACCAATAATTGCTTGAAGCATTGCCACCTTTTCATACTGCGCTTTATTAAGTATATCTTTGATCTTAGAGTACCCAAATGCAACAACATCCTCATTATCTTTTAGGTATGCTGAAAAATATTCTTTCAGTTCTTTCTTCTCTAGCGAATTTTCTTCAGAACATGAAGCAAGAATAAACAAAGCGGAGAAAACAATTGTGATCGTACGTATAATCATGGAGTGTGGAAATTGAGCTTGTAATGTGAGTATCAAATTTAATCAATAAATCAATGCACAATTTGTGCCAACTATATCGTTCGCTCAAAAAATGAGTTCGTATCTTTGTTTATGCATTTAATTGAACCTTTTTATGGCTGGCGGGGACTGTATATTGCATCCGATGATGAAGGATCTCCATTTCATGGCAGAGAGTACAATGAATTCGAGTTTCAAGATACAGTCTATAATTATTACATTCATCCTCAATGGGATCCTATCGGTTCACCGACGCTATTTTTGAAAATTCTATTTGCAGATTATGAAAACGGCTACGCAATAATTGAAATGATTGGAGAGTGGAATGATGCTATTGAAAATGATGTAATGACACTAAAGCGAGACCTAATTGATGAATTGCTTCCACTGGGAATAGAAAAGTACCTAGTTATTGGTGAAAACGTATTGAATTTCCACTCTTCTGATGATTGTTATTATGAAGAATGGTCTGAAGATATAGAAGAAGGATGGATCGCCTTCATTAATTTTCATGATCATGTTCGAGAAGAAATGCACCAAATTGGAATTGACCAATATGTACTCATGGGGGGAGAAATGGAAGAGCTTGAGTGGCGAACTTACCTCCCAAATCAACTATTCGACAAAGTAGAGAGTATAATGATGAAACGCTTGGAATAATATTTCACACATTTACTATGACAAAAAAATCCGCCTGTGATAAACACAAGCGGATTTTATAGATCAATGACCTTTATTATTTTCTAACCAAAATTTTAGCAGACATTGCTTTATTACCAATAAAGAAGTGTACAACGTACATTCCATCTTTGATACTAGTTGGAAGTGCAATTGATTCAGAATTATCTCCAATTTCAGATTGTCCAAGATCAGAAGTAAAAACAGAACGTCCATTCATATCAACTAAATTTAAGTGCATGTCACCAGCTCCTAAAAATGTAAAATCAAGCGTTATTTTGTTACTTGTCACATTGTAACCAGCTGTAAATGAAGTTTCATTTGTTAACTCTTCAATTGAAGCTGTTGCGTCAGTTATGATATGCTCCGACAGATATATAACATCACCTGAATTAGCTCCATTATCATTTGCCTCATTTGAAGCAATGTAAAAAGTTACATCACCTGCACTGGCTGCGGGAGCATCCCATGACCATGTCCAAACCAGAGTAGTACTAGTGTTTGAAGTTGCAGTATGTGATACATAATCACGTCCACTAAAAGAGAAATTTTGAGTCCCACCAGCTCCACTACCAGTGAATGATCCTGCGTTTGTATCAGTTCCATCAAGCACAACAGAAGAAAATCCTTTTCTTGATGGATTTGAAATCAGTTGTAAAGATGCGGTATAAGTTAATCCTGGTGAATAACTAGTTACAGGGGTTAAACCAGCATCAAAAAGCACAAAACTATTTTGCGCAGCACCATTCTGCGTAGTTCCTGAATGACATTGCGTACAATTAGCTTCACCTGGTGCTCCTGTTAAGCCAGACTGTCCACCACCTAATTGAAGTAAGTGTGACTTCATAAATTTTTTGATAATTCCGTTGTCAGAGTTAGACGTTTGAAATGCGAAAAGTCCCATAGCAGCAATTGCTAAAGAGGGTAAAATGTAGTTTTTTTTCATATTTATTTAATTTAAGAGAAACTAAAATTACTATTAATTATTTAGTGCTCCTTGCAAATTCCAACAGTTAATTTGTTCGATTAAATTATTTGCAAGTTTTGCGCCACCAAGCGGCATTGGCACAAATCCACTATTATGGTTAATAACGTTTAAAATGACAGAAGCGTTGGTAGAAATATTTGCGTAGCCAATCAAATTATACCCCCCTGCTGCGCTGGCATTATGACAACCAGTAACAGAGCAACTTTGCTGAATAATAGGTTCTACAACTATAGCGAAAGAAATTGTATCTGGACATGGCTCAACAACTGGTTCAATAGGTTCAATTGTTTTATCTTTTTTACATCCTGTGTTTGTAAAAGTAAACATGGCTATTCCTACCAAAAGGAACATATAAGGAAGTACGTATTTTCTCATAATTTGAAATTTCTACTAATTGTAAATCCTAAACGGAACTCACCATCTTGCCATTTCGAGTACGTATAAGGAATAAATTGTGTTTCATTGAACCCTCGCGAATTCGTTACATTAATTTTGAATGTATGTCCATTGGTAATCCATTCGAATGCAAATCCCAAACTATTCGTATTCGTAGTTCGAACTCCACTATCATGAATAGTGTGGTAATATTCTGCACTTAGACCAATCGTCTTTGTGATCTTCCAATTCAACGCACCACCAACTGCAAAGAGTCCGTTTACATCTGTAAGATCCACATAATTCCTATGTACGTAAGTCGGCATGACTTGAATACTAATATTTTCACCAAATTTACGTGAGATAAGTAATTGCGAATTGTATGCGAGACGATGTGCAAAATCTGGAAAACTCGTCACTTGAGTCAAATCATCTGAAGCGGGCATGTAAGTAGCTGTTCCGGAACCTACAACAGTCATACTAACTGGCATTTCACCTTTCTCTTGCGCGAGAATTTTGTATTTCACAAACAAGTCCATTAAGGATCGGTATGGGGCGTTTGTTCCTTTACTACGACCTAGCCCAACCATTAAATTCTTTGTGATGCCATATTCAAATGCAAAACGAATATCTGCTGCTTGATCAAAGCCATAAAACTGTTGAACGCCTCCATTATCTCCAGCGATATCACCAAATCTATGTTCAATTCTAAACTGGAGTACTCGAGCTTCAAGCGTCTCCGTTGAATGTCCGTTAATTACGCGTGTTCCATTGAATGTTTCTTGAACTTGTGAAAATCCAAATGTTGCGAATGATACGGACGCTATTAGTAGTATTCTTTTCATTTCTTTTTTGCAATTAATTTGATGTATGCCACAAGATCATTTAGTTGAGCATCGCTCATTTTCTCTTCAGTATAAAGAGGCATATATTGCTTTCGTCCAGTTTTAGAAAATGTTCCGTGACGAATAATTTGATAAAGTGAGCGATCATTGTAGGTCTTGATATTCTGCCAGAACATCTTCCCAGATAGTTTCCCATCATCTAAATGTAAATACGTCACACGCTTATTCTCGTGGCAAAACATGCATGCTTTATCGTAAATTAATTTCCCATTTTCTACATTTCCTCCTTCACCATATTTACGTTTATCACGTGGCATTGTCTCTAAAAAAGTAGCGGCATATCCTTGAACGTACTCGTTTTTAATAGCGGTTATTAACTTCTCACGTTTCTTATCATTCAACCTCTGGTAGTTTACAATCAATGAAAGATCATCTTCAGAAAGATTCAAATCCTTGATCATAATTTCGTTCTTCTTAAAATAGTGCATAATTGCCTCCAACTCCCATTCCTCCAAATGCCTACCTGATGAGCAATACTTTGCACACAGTTGCGTTGAATTTTCTAATGAATTTCTAGCATCATCAACTAACTCACCATATTTCTGAACATAATCGCCATTATAGAATGAAGTTCGATTATATATCCCCCAGAGCGTTGATCCAGGAAGGAATTTAAGCCCATTATTTTCAGCATAAGCTAATCTTTCAGAAGGGTTTTGACTTTTCAAATCAGAATATTCAGACGACATATTATGACAATCAGTACAAACGAAGTAAGCAGAGATGCGTTTTGATTTTTTTCCTTTTCGATCTGTTCGACCGAAATAGATTAAATCTTCTCCAATTTTAGCCTTTTCAAGATCAAGTTCATTTATGGTATGATTCATTTTTTGATCGCCTAATCTATAGAGGACATCTTCAATAGAAGTCAGTGACACATGAACTTTCTCAACATTTTCAAATGTTGCTCTCCAAGAAAAGGAGGTCACGACACCAGTGATTAATAGCGAGAAGAACGAAATTAGTAGTAATCTATTCACAGAGAAAACAATATTAATTAATAGGTAAAATAATGAAATTAAACTGAAAGCAACAAATTAAACCAAGACGTTCTCTCGAAACTCAATGAATTTTGTATATTTATCAGTCGCAATAACACTGAAAATATTGGATAAAAATCTATTAGCAAAATTAGAGAGTCTCAAGCGTGAATCTGAGGCAAGTAAAGATCGTCTTGAAGACGTTGTAATAAGTGAAGAAGCAGGTAATGGACTGATCCGAATATCAATGAATGGTAATCGAGCCATTACTAAGTTTGAAATCACAAAAAAAATTACTTCCATGGACAAAGAGGAGCTTGAAGAATTAATTTGTGTTGCATTTAATCGCACACTGGACAAGGTAAACGAATTAAACGAGAAAGAGGTGATATCCTCTGCTCAATCACTATTTTCAGGAATGTAATTATGACGAAACAAGAACTTCGTGACTACTACATGCAAAAACGCGAGGCATTATCACCTAAGAAGCTTGAAAAAATTTCTGAGGCAATTTGCCACATGACATTTAGTAAATACCAATTGGAAGGTAAAAAGATCAGCCTTTTCCTACCAATTGAACGTAAAAAAGAAATTAATACTTATCGAATTTGGGAAAAAGCGATGTCATTTGATGCTCAAGTAGCAGTGCCAAAAGCCAACATGAAAACCAATGAAATGAAGCAGGTTCTTTTTGAATCTGTTAATCAACTCGAAATTTCCCCCATGGGAATCCCTGAGCCAAAGAAAGGAAGAGTTATAGCTGCAGAGCATTTCGATTATGTTTTTGTCCCGCTTCTTGCAATTGACAAAAAAGGAAATCGAGTTGGATACGGAAAAGGGTTTTACGATAGGTTTCTTAAAAAATGTTCCCCAAGATGCACATTTATAGGCTTGAGTCATTTTGACGAAATTGAAGATGAAATTAAAGGAATGGACTTCAGCGATATTCGTTTGAATGCTTGCATTACGCCTAATAATATTTATCGATTTTAGTTTAATTATCACAACGTAACATTTATGAGGCAATTTCGTACTCTAACGGACTTAGAATGAGTTAGTATCTGAACTTTAATCTGTTTTTTTGTAACTTGAGATTATGCGATTTTACCTACTATTAGTGATTGTCTGGATGATTTCTTCTTCTGTGATCTTGCAGCACCCAGTTCGTCCAGTTTTTGGTGTTCGGGTTTCTATTGGTGCAAACTCAAGCATGACAACATTTGCATGTTATATTGATAACGGTTATGGGCTCACTTCAAAGCGAATAGTTGATACAAAAACTTTCATAAAAATCGCATCAGGCTATTGGCCTACCAAATACAATCCAAAAAAAATAAACTACTTTAAAGAAAATGGAATTGATTGTGGACTTTTCTTCGACAGCATTGAAATGAAAAAGATCCCGTCTTGTATTCCTCTTGACTCACTCTGGAAAATTCGTTTTGCAACGTATCCATTTAGAGGAAATACTGAAATGGGGTGGAGTAATAAATACCATAAGCCAGCTCCAAAGCAAGAAATCTACCTATATGAACGTTATGGTATTAGCCACATCGATGGTGATTTTTTTCTCGATACAAGTTTTTGGATGCTCCTCAACGATGTGATGGATCCACTTTGGATAGAAAATTACAAAACAATTGAATAAAATTGTGTAAGTTGGAATGTAAACTAACGTCGAATAAAACATGAATAGATTACCTTTTATCATTTTCGCACTGCTTTTGGTTTCTTCGTCGTGTCAAGAAGAGTCTGACACGTCTAACACTACAACAGAGATTGTAAACCAAACTAATATCGCTCAAGGTGAGCTTCCTAAAACATCTCCTGACAAAAATAGTCAAGATCAAATCATAGAAGAGCTTATAAATGAGTCAACTAGCAAATTCAATGAAAATGAGAATGTTTCTAAGCTTCAGAGTGAAGTACTTACCACTGAGAAAGAAGAAGTCTCCCCTCCAAAGCCAATTATGGAAGAACTTGCCATTCCCGATGAACCAATGGTTGAATTAGTTGATGTGATTGATGAGACCTTTGACTTTCACGCGTATAACAAGCTTAATACATTTTTATCGACATACGTCACCTATTCAGGTAATGTAAACTATAGTTCAATTAAGTCGAATAAATCTGAGTTAACTGAAATTATTAAAGAGTTTGAAGATAACTATCCTGATCCAAAATTTAGTTATACTCAAAAACTAACGTATTGGATCAATGCCTATAATGTTTACACAATCAAATTGATCGTGGATAATTATCCAACTTCATCGATTACTAAAATTACGGCAAAACCATGGCACAAGAAATTCATTAAACTTGGAGGTAAGACATATAGTCTCAATAATATTGAAAATGATATCATAAGAGCGCAATTTAATGAACCAAGAATTCACTTTGCCTTAAACTGTGCAAGTAAGTCATGTCCAGTCTTGTTAAACAAGGCATATACTCCCAAAAAGTTGTATGGCCAGTTAACTTCACAAACGAAGCGGTTTTTAAAAGATACTTCAAAGAATAATTTTAGTGGAAGTACAATTAAAATTTCCAAAATTTTCGATTGGTATGGTGCAGACTTCAGAAAGAATGGAAACACTGTGATTGATTTCTTCAATAAATACCGAACTAAGCAACTATCTAATCCAAAGATTGGATACATGGAATATTCATGGGACTTAAATAAGTAATGAAGAATTGCTAATGTATTCTTAATTCAACCTTCATTAATATTTAGAAGGACCACAAATTATGCTCAAAATTTCGGATTTCATTCGTAATCTCTTCAGATTTATAGAGTGCATCGATACCATGTCGATACGATTCTATCTTACGGCCGTACACATTACTTTCTTTGTAGATATAACTACTGAACCGACGCTTCCAAAATAAGTCATCAAAACTCATCGGATAAGCATCATTCTGTGGATTGTACACATAGTAATTATTAAATATAAATCTACAATGTGGAAAATACAACCAGAAAAGTTCTTTTTTTCCGCTTATTTCTCTACCACCATTCGCATTTGTCACATACTTATATACTACTGGAGCAATTGCTATAATTCTAACATCCATTTCTGAGCGTGCCTTATCGAAGAACCAATCTTCTTTGAGTCGATACTCTACAATATCCTCTGAATTGTACCACATAGTATCTGGATCATCATATTCATAGGATATTATACCATCCACTGTATCCACAATTGACTCACCATAAACATCAACATGAGCAATATCACCAGGATGACCAAGATAGCCCAAGTAATAGATCATATCATTACGGAAATTCTGATCTGAGTAAAAATTCTTTCCAGGTTGTGGTTGGATCGGATACTTTAGTTGATCGCCGTCAATTGCTCCCAAGCCATAACTAACTGGGTTGTAAGGAGAGAAAACTTGAAGATCGCCATTCATTACATGTTTCCGAATAATAGTCCAAAGGCTCCATCTATCCGCATTTCTTATCCAGCCATAAGGAGTAACTTCATCAAGAGGATAATAAATTGTATGATTTAATTTTTCTCGCATATCCAAAGCACGCCAAATTCTCTTACTCCATAATACATCCGCTTCTCGAACATTGGGATAGGGAATTGCTCTTTTAGTTAGAACATTTTCATTTAACCAAGAACCATTAATCTGACCAGTAGCAGTTAGATTTGGCGGTACGAAATTCCACAAGCTATCTTGTGCGAAGATGTTTATCGACACGATTAATAAAAGAAGGAGAACACTGCTTTTCATACCTAGAAAATTTATAAATCAAAGATCTGATGGAGAGACTTGTCTTTGAATTATTGTTGATATACCAACATAATTCAAAACACTCAAAAAGGTTACGCTGAGAAGTGTTAAAATAAAAAAGTCCCAACTCCATAAGGAATTGGGACTCACTATTAGTTGTTAGACAACCAGTGTTATAATCTAATTAGAAAGACCAAATGTCATGCTCGATATTTCTAATTTCGTTTTTGATTTCATCAGACTCATACAGAGCATCTAGTCCGGTTCTATAACTTTCGATCTCACGATCATAAACGTTACTTTCTTTATATATCACTGAGTTAAATCTACGTTTCCAAAACAAATCATCAAAACTCATCCATTGTGAATCATTTCGGTCGTTGTACACAAAGTAGTTATTGAAAACAAATCTACAATGTGGGAAATACAACCAGAACAATTCACGTGTTCCAGAAATACTTCTATTTCCGTTTGCATCAATATCCGATTTATAAACTACGGGTGCTAATGCAATGATTCTAGTATCCAGAACAGAACGTTGCTTGTCAATGAACCAATCTTCCTTTATACGATACTGAACAATATCAGATGAGTTAAACCATACTGTATCTGGTGGATCGTACTGAAATGATTGACTTCCATCAGGAAGGTCAATAATGATATTATCACCATATTCATCTACTAAAGGGACATCACTTTGAGCTCCAAGTTCGCCAATGTAAAACAGCATTGTTTCTCTGAATGCAGTATCAGTATAAAAGTTCAAACCTGGTTGAGGGTCAATAGGATATTTCAATTGATCACCATCGATTACTCCAAGTCCGAAACTCAAAGGATTATAGGGAGAGAATACACGAAGATCACCATTCAACACATGTTGTCTGATAACCGTCCATAAACTCCAACGAGATGCATTTCGCACCCACGCATAAGGTGTAACTTCATCCAATGGGTAATATAATGGATGATTAATCTTCTCTCTCAAGTCTATATATTGCCACACTCTACGACTCCAAATTGCATCTGCCTCACGGACATTTGTATATGGAATCATCCGCTTCGTTGGAATATGTTCTTGAATGTACACCCCATCGATGATTCCGTCAGTTGGAACATTTACAGGTCCACCGTTGATCTCTTCGATCTGGCAGTTTGCTGTAGTTCCAAGAAGGAATACTCCTACTACACTAATGAATAAACTTTTCATAATCCTTGGTTTATTAATTTAAATTTTAAATGCTCCAGCTTTCTTACGCTGAATACCATCGGGACCAACCACAGTACAGATAAAACTTACTTGACTACCAGACTTCGCTGCACGAAGTAAGTTAGACGCTGCGGAAATGTTACCTCCAGGTCCACTAGGTGGTCTACCCATTGCACCAGGAACTTGACATTCCCACTTAATAATTCTAAATTGAGCATTCAACGGAATTTCTGGCGGATATTTCGCAAACAACTGTGTCTGTGACTTTGACGCTTTTCCTCCATTTTTAACACCTCCCCAATACAATTCTGGATCAGGTAGATTTGAACATCTAAACTTCATCGTTTTCAGAGATACTGATTTACCATCAGCGGTTCTACCTGAAACAGATAGTGTAGCTGTTTTAGCTCGACCAACTGGTTTCACAATATACCCACCCGCAGAAGGAGAAATACTAACTCCAGAACCACTCAACGAAGTCTCTGGATAACCAGAAGCAGTTGCATTAACCTTATTAGGATAACCTCTATAAAGCATATTCATCTCTGGAAGTTCAATAGAACCAGATGGCTTCATAACTGTAATAGTTTTTGTCCAATCTCTAGTAGTCATGTCACCATTTTTTTTCTGAATAGCAACAGTTCCTTTCAATTCCATTGTTCCACTAGTACCTTTCAACTTAAGTCTAGCTTTACCCTCAGCAGCTGCAACTTTTTCACCGTTGTAGATTACTACTGGTTGTTTGTCAGTATCAAATGCAGCCATCAGAATTTCAATTTCAAACTCATCACCTGCGTTAACAACCTCAGGTCCGTAAGCCAATGGCATTACCTTATTAAAAGAATACTCTCCACCACCTACTCTTGCTCGAAGAACAGATACTGCATGAGCTCTAGCTGATAAAACTTTCATCTCCAATGAAGTCAACGACGCAATTGCCGCAACAGATGGAGAATGATCAAATGTTTTACCTAACCAATGTACATCTTCAACTCCATGCACCTCGGAATATTCAATCAGTGTAAGCCCTCGGTAAAGATCAATGATTTCATTAATGTCTTCTTCGTTCACTGTACCTTGACGGTCAATATCTTTACGTAATTTAATACCAAGATCAGTTTGATCTTTATACTCTCTAATATCAGGAGCATTGTATTTAAATTTAGCTTGATAAATAGCTTTCCCGCTTGTATCTGCCGTTACTTGTGACCCCGCAACTTCTTTACAAAGTCCATCTCTAAACTTCTTGATTGCGTCCCAAAGTTTCATCCCTTCACCGGTCGGCTTTTTGATGTCAGTTTCAGGTCCAAGCATAACACGCATTGGTGGATCGTACTGATCTTTCGCTTGGACATGCATTAGATCCATACGAGTTGGACGCAAAGGATCCTTGGAAGTATAGGCCGTTGTTATAATCGACTCTTCCTTTCCAATAGATTTCATGTCCTCTCCACTTTCGGTGAGTACTAATATTTTCAAATCGTCGATCATTTTAATCTGATCAGCCGTCATCTCATCGATACGACCAACAGCTTCAATAAGCAATTTTGCTTTTGCCGCTGCTCCTGGATTTGATTTATCGCCTTCAACATCTGTGAGGCCTCCAAGTTTCTCTTGTCCACGTGCATATTCAGTTAAACATGCTTGTTGCATGTTTTCCTCAATCGCAACGAAAGCATCAAGAACAGCCTTGGATACATTTAGTGCAAGAAGAGCGGTGAGTACAAGGTACATCATTCCGATCATCTTCTGTCTGGGGGTTTCTTTTCCTCCTGCCATGATTAATTAAATTTCAATTGGTTAATAATAACTTGATAATGCTAATAAAACGAATAGTAACAGATTACTTCGACATTAATCTCGAGTAACTGTCATCGCTTTAAGCATGTTACCATAAACCGTATTCAAGTCAGTAAGGTTCTTAGATAACATCGACATGTTTTCTTTGTACAGACGAGTATCTTCAACAGAGTCAGAGAGATTCTGCATCATATCAGTAACTTTACCTTGGAATTTTTCAGTAGCTTCTAAATGAGCTGAAGATCCTTTCAACTGAAGTTCATATACATTATTCAATGCAGATAAGTTTTTAGAAACAGCTTGCATTTGCTCTCCGAAAGATTCTCCTTCTGCTTGAGCAGATGTCATTCCAGAAATTGATACAGATGCTCTTTCGTAAGCTTCAGAAAGTGTTGATACCTTATCAGAGGCCGCTTGTAAGCTTTCCACGTAAGAATCTGTTGCAGCCGCTGCGGTAGTTACACCTTTCAGTTGCGACGCATTTTCTCCTAACGCCCTCATTCCGTCTCCAAGACGTTCAAGAAGTTCACCATCAATTTTTGCTTCTTCTAGCATTTTGTCTAATTGATCAGTTATTCCAGTTCCTCCGTGACGACCACCTGCTGCAGGCAAAGATTCATGGTCTAACTCATCAGAATGACCTAACGCCAATTCTGGGTATACTAATTCCCAATTTGGATCCTCATGAATCGGCTCAAAAGCTGACATGAAGAAAATGAAAGCCTCAGTACCTAGACCTGCAATAAGCATTGGTCCCGCACCTGGCCAGTGTTCAATTTTAAATAGCGCTCCTACAATTACCACAGCTGCACCCCAGCCATATAGTTTCGCCATAAACTTTTTCCATCCTTTACTTCCTGGTTTCATAGTTTTCCTTGTTTTTCGGTTTAATTTAATTGTTTGTTGTTGTTCTTGTTGTTTTATTGAGCAGAATCAACTGTTTAGCGAAGTTGAATATCACTGCCAATTTCTTCACCACCTTCTTTAGTAAAATCACGCCCACCTCTACCTAAGTGAGTCGCCACATTTCTAAATCCGACGTACGATTTCGCAGTATCTTGATATTCATAGGTACGCGTCGCATTTCGAAGGTAATATCCAATATCTTTCCATGAACCTCCACGAATGACCTTGCGCTT
>JAJRQK010000040.1 GCA_024280295.1 Bacteroidota bacterium | reverse complement strand
TTGTTATAGATGATTTCAGTTGGCTCAAAACCTTGAATTAGTTTTTCAATGTATTCATTTGTCCCTTGTGCGACTAAAAACTCTCCTGTGGAAACATCTAAAAAAGCAATCCCTGTTTGATGTTTCTCAAAATGCACAGAACATAAGAAATTGTTCTTTTTTGTGTCAAGGACTTGATCGTTAAATGACACGCCAGGAGTCACCAGCTCAGTTACACCGCGCTTAACGATCGTCTTTGTCATCTTGGGATCTTCCAATTGATCGCAAATTGCAACACGCTGACCTGCTCGAACCAACTTTGGTAAATAAGTATCTAACGAATGGTATGGGAATCCTGCCAATTCTACAGCACCTGCGGCACCATTTTTTCGTTGCGTCAAGACAATCCCTAGAATCTTCGATGCAGTAATCGCGTCTTCTCCAAAAGTTTCATAAAAATCACCCACGCGGAAAAGCAGTAAAGCTTGAGGATGTCTCGCTTTAATCTGATTGTATTGCTTCATCAGTGGAGTTTCCTTCACTTCTTTTTTAGTGCTTGTCTTCGCCAAGTCGATTGAATTTATGATTTTTGCAAGATAAAAGTATAGTCGCAAGTCGAGTTTACAAAATATACACAGCAGTTGTTATCCACAAAATGAACAAGAAATTAAAACTTTGGGAACTTAATCGTGTGAGCGATGAAGCATTTAAATCACAGGATAAATACCCTGTTACTGTTGTACTAGACAGTATCCGAAGTCTAACAAACGTCGGGACTTTCTTTAGAACGTGCGATGCTTTCAATGTGGATAAGATTTATCTCTGTGGAATAACTGCAGAACCACCACATCGAGAAATTCAAAAAACAGCATTAGGTGCAACTGAGTCAATGGTTTGGGAATATCGTGAATCAATCTCCGATTTGATCGTTGAACTGAAAAGAGATGGTAAGAAAATTTGCTCCATTGAGCAAACAGTAAAAACTACACTTCTTCAGGATGTGGAAGATTTATCGGATGGACATTATGTTCTTGTTTTCGGTAATGAAGTTAATGGGGTAGATCAAGGGATCATCAACATATCAGATTACATCATAGAGATTCCTCAATTTGGTACAAAACATAGCTTAAACGTATCTGTTTGCGCAGGAATTGTCATTTGGGAATTCACCAAGAAATGGATTGATTAAACCTACTTTTATAGTACTCAATTTTTGGATATTTGATTTATTTCAGAAGTGAAGTCTGTCACTTTACTCTTCTTGTTTTTTTTGCTTCAAGGGAACCAGTCATTTCGGCTCATCGTTCACCTTTTTAGGTTTAAGAAAATAATTATACAAACTGTTGAGAGTAACATCAAAAGGAGAAGCCACTTCATTCCTAAAGGAGGCAATGGTTCAAGGAATTCGAAAAATTCAAACTTAAATCTGATTTTGGAGTCGAAAATATGTTCTTGAACAAAATCACTAGATATCAGCCAAGAAGTTTGGGCAAGCAAGATAATTTCAACAAGAATACGAAATAACCCAAGGCTAGCTGATGAAACTGGCTCAAACAATTTACCACGAAATGTAGAAATAGCACTCAAGACGAAATCTATTAAATGTAGTAACAAAGATCTCGAATTTTTAATGAAAACCATCCTACTAATTCCCACAGTTACTTAAATTTGCACCAGAAAATTGCAGAGGCTATGATCAAAACAGATATCATCATTATCGGAGCAGGACCAGTTGGGTTATTTACCGTATTTGAAGCAGGACTATTGAAGCTTCGTTGCCATTTAATTGATTCGTTGCCAACTCCAGGGGGACAGTGTTCGGAGATTTATCCCAAGAAGCCAATTTATGATATTCCTGGTTTTCCTTCAATATTGGCAGGAGAATTGGTCGATAATTTAGTCAAACAAGTTGAGCCGTTTAATCCAGGATTCACATTAGGTGAAGCAGCCATTGAGATAAAGAAAAATGATCAAGGGAATTTCATCGTCACAACAATAAAGGGAACAGAGCACGAAGCACCGATTGTTATGATCGCTGGTGGGTTAGGAGTTTTTGAACCAAGAAAACCACCTATTGAGGGTCTTGAGAACTATGAAGATAAAGGAGTTGAATACATTATAAAAGACCCCGAATTGTATCGAGGCAAACGATGCGTCATTGCTGGAGGGGGTGATTCAGCACTTGATTGGGCAATTTATTTGGCGGATAAAAATATCGCATCAGAAGTATCTTTGGTGCATCGAAGGACTTCGTTTAGAGGTCATTTAGATTCAGTTCAAAAGGTGATGGATCTTTCAGATGAAGGTAAAATCAATCTCATTACAGAAGCAGAAGTGATTGGCGTTGGTGGTAATAGGCATCTGGAGAATGTCACAGTGAAGCACAAAACTCAAGGAGAAATCATCAAAGAAACTGATCATTTTATTCCACTTTTTGGATTGAAGCCAAGTTTGGGCCCGATTGGAGATTGGGGACTGGAGATTGAAAAAAATGCTATTGTAGTTGATACCTTAGATTACTCAACTAACGTCCCTGGAATCTATGCGATTGGAGATGTTAATACTTATATTAATAAATTAAAATTGATCCTTTGTGGATTTCATGAAGGTACATTGGCAGTTCAATCAGCGTTTGCTCGAATTCATCCAGACAAGAAAAACGTTCTGAAGTATACAACGGTGAATGGAATATCTGGTTTTTAATTTGTTCATAATTGGGTAATTATATTTAGTAAGTACAGGTAATACATTTTCGACTAAAATTCCCGTTCATCGAAGACCTAAATTCACAATTTCTAAGCGATTCACTAAAACATGTAGTTGTGTTGTTTTTTTCCTTTTTTCATAATTTTTGCACTAATCGTTTGCGCATTTCTGGAAATGCACAGGAATAAAGAAAGAAGCTAACCTCAAGCATTTACGAAAAATCTATTTAGCGGCTCTTGTAAATTATTTCGGAGACAAAGCAACAATAATAAGTGACCATGCCGATATAGAGGTGCTAAAAATTGATAGGAAATGAAGCTTCGAAACCTTTGAAAAATGAAGAGTTTTGATATGAAATACATACCCTGAAATAGAAGAGGCTTATAAATTAACACAAGAACTTCGTGAATTCTTTAATACCAAAACAGGAAAAGGTGTGGCACTCACTAAACTCGCACACTGGTACGACAAGGTTGAAAAGTCAGGGTTCAAAAGTTTTAATACAATTAAAAATACCATAAAAATAAATTATGATGGAATCGTGAACTATTTCATAGACAGGAGTACAAACGCATCTGCTGAGTCGTTTTAACGTAAAGATTAAAGCCTTTAGATCTCAATTTAGAGGAGTTCGAAACGTAGAGTTCTTTTTATTCAGATTGGCGAAAATTTATGCCTAGTCTCCAACAATTGTACTTGACCCCTTATTTGTTCGATTTTTGTGCAGTAGAAAAATAAAAGCCTTTAAGTCGCTGACTTAAAGGCTTTCTAAAATGTAAATTGTTGTCCCACCAGGGCTCGAACCTGGACTCTTCTGTACCAAAAACAGACGTGTTGCCAATTACACCATGGGACAGTTCGCAACGTTTCCTTAAACTAATAGGTGTCTTATGCGGGGACAAATGTAGCAACAAAATTCAATCTAACAAAAACAAGAATGAAAAAAGCTAAGATTATTTATTTCGTCAATTTTCTTTAAAATTGGCATTTTTTTACTTCTGGAATTATTAGTGCTCAGTATATATTTTTAAATTCGCACATGCCATTTCAACAGTTTCAACTAAACTTGCGTCTTGGCTCTTTAGAATAACTACATATGAATTATAGAAAACTCAATGTTTACATAGGTTGGTTAGCATTTTTAGTCGCTACCATAGTTTATTTCATGACAATCGAAGATACCGTAAGTCTATGGGATTGTGGCGAGTATATCACCGCTGCTTACAAACTCGAAGTTGGTCACCCACCGGGAGCTCCATTATTTATGGTTCTAGGACGGATGATGTCATTCTTCTCAGACCCTGAAAATGTTGCTGTGGCTATAAATAGGCTGTCCGCACTTTCTAGCTCATTGACCATTCTATTTATGTTCTGGTCGTTGACGATCTTGATTAAGAAAATGATGCTTAAAACGAGAACAATATTATCCAATGGAGATAAAATTGCCGTTTTCGGATCAGCTTTCATAGGATCTTTGTCTTATGCTTTCACTGAATCATTTTGGTTCTCTGCAGTTGAGGGTGAGGTTTATGCAATGGCATCGCTCTTTACAGCACTCATCTTCTGGGCAATTATGCGTTGGGATGAAGAAATGGCAATGGTCAAATATGGACAGCTCCGAGTGAAAGGACATTCACCCGATCGTTGGATTTTATTAATCATGTTCTTACTTGGATTAGCTGTTGGAGTTCACCTTTTGGGCATTTTGATGGTGCCAGCTATTGGCTACGTAATTTATTACCGATACGGAAAAATAAGTAAGCAATTCTTTCATATCTATCTTGGTATGTGGGGATTGATGACTCTCATTAACCTCTTGTCTGGAATCCAGTCGGGAGATGCCCCATTTGTCAAAACAATAGTGTTATTTGTTATTGCAGGCGGGATTCTCTATGGAATTTTCCTCATGGCCAAAAAACACAAGTGGGTAGAATTTGTACTCGTTGGTTTAATGTCGGTTCACGTTCTTGCGTTCATTCAGACTTCCGTTATTCCTGGATCTGTTGCGACTGCTTCTGTTTTCGAAGTTGGTTTTGTCAACTCACTTGGAATGCCATTCTTTAGTGGAACGATCTTCTTTTTTGCATTGGTGATTGTTTCTCTTGTGCTTGGAATGAGATATGCGCGTAAGAAAGGAAATCGTATTTTATACACTTCTATTGTTGGACTTGCTCTTGTTTTGATTGGTTATAGTTCGTTTGCGGTCATTGTAATTCGGTCGAATGCGAATACTCCACTTGATGAGAATGATCCAGAGAACTTGGTAACGCTTCACTCTTACTTGCAGCGTGAACAATACGGTTCAGCTCCTATTGGATCGGGACAATATTGGAACTCAAAACCAAACACCACTCAAGAGGATTTCGAAGACCTTTCACCTGTTCATTTAAGACGATTCGTCGTTGTGAAAGGTGATAAAGATGTGAAAGCATTTAGGGATGAGAAACGTGCAAACGCTTATGCGAAAGATCTTGGAGGAGCAGATGTTGTAGACAAATACTACATCTCAAATGAATCCATAAGAAGGGGAGCTGTAAGAACCTACGAGCAGACAACAGTATTTCCTAGAATGTATTGGAGTCAAGATGCTCATAAAGTAGCTGGTTACAAACGATGGTCTGGATATGATGCTTCGGAAGATAAAGGAACTGAAATTGGTTCTGATAAACAACGACTTCCAACAATGGGAGAAAACTTAACCTATTTCTACAATTATCAGATAGACTGGATGTATTGGCGTTATTTCATGTGGAATTTCTCTGGCCGACAAAACGATATTCAAGGACATGGGAACGCAATGCGCGGAAACTGGATTTCTGGCTTTAAGGTGGTTGATGAAGCAAGAGTCGGTTCGCAAGAACATGCGCCTTACTTCACGAAAGAAAACCCATCGAATAACATGTTCTTCTTCTTGCCGATGATTCTTGGTTTGATTGGGCTAGTATTCCATTTCTATCGAGCACCGAAGGATGCTTTCGTTGTTTTCTTGGGCTTCCTGTTTACTGGTTTAGCTATTGTGGTTTACTTGAATCAAAAAACATTCGAACCTAGAGAGCGTGATTATGCTTATGCAGGATCGTTCTACTTCTTCGCCTTCTGGATAGGGATTGGAGCTTATGCGCTCTATGAAGCATTTAGGTCGTTTGGTAAAAAAGAAATCATTCGGATGGGAATGGTAGCTGGTGCTGGGCTGCTTTTATTCTTAATTCTTGATGCTGGTGCGGATAATGGAATGGCGGGAACTTTGTCATGGTTAATTGTGGCGGTAATAGCAGCTATATTCATTGGAGCAATGATGGGATTAAAGAAAATCCTTAAAAAGGATAGTCATGGTGCGATTGCTTCTCTGTTTATCGCAGCTTCGGTTCCATTAATTCTTGGTTTCCAAGGATGGGATGACCACGATCGTAGTCTCAAAACTTCTGCGCGAGATTTAGCAATGAACTACTTGAAATCTTGCGGTGATAATGGGATTCTATTCACAAATGGAGATAATGATACCTTCCCATTATGGTACATGCAAGAGGTTGAAGGTTATAGAACTGATATTCGTGTGTGTAACCTTTCATTAATGCAAACAGATTGGTACACCGATCAAATGAAGATGAAAGCATACGATTCAGAGTCACTTCCAATTAAATTTACGGAGGATCAAATCTTAATGTATGCAGGAACAACGGATCAAGTTTATTTCATGGATCTGTTGAACTTAATCTCTTTGGCAAATGATCCTAAATTAATTAAAGAGGTAATTCGATTGAGAGAAAGTGGTAACCCTGCAAAAACACGAGCATCACTTCAGCAGTACTCCGCACAGGCGAGTGCAATAATGGGTGGAATCACAGCGGTAAATCAGCAAGCAACGGATCGATTAAACACAATTAAGACTAGATTCTCGATAATTGATTCAACGAATATTGTAGACGACATCTATACGAAAATCCAGATGACTCTTGAGATTTTTCAAGCTGCACAAGGTCAAGGAGCATCTATTAATGCACCACAGCAAACGTTACAGAATCTTCAGAAACTATTAATGGATTTTGAATCTAGTTGGGATTATGCAAACCTTTCGGAAGCAATGGAGTTTGTTAGAAATGATGACAACTTAATTCTTAATGAAGGAAGATCATTAAGAATTTTCCCAAGTTCTGGGTTTGTTCTTCCTGTCAATAAGGAGAATGCGGTTAAGTCAGGTGTTATCACGAAAGCTCAGAAGAAGGATTGTTTGGACGAACTTCAGTTCAGTTTTGATGAGCAGTTCTTAATGCGAGAACAAGTAATGATGTTGGATATTCTTGGGAATAATGACTGGAAACGTGGGATTTATTTCTCATCGCCTGGAGGTTCTGATGTTGCCATGGCGATCTACAGACGTGGATATGTAAAGCAAAATGGAATGGCTTTCGAAGTTAGTCCATTGAATGCTCAAGGTGACCGATACAACTCTGAGAAGATGTATAAAAACTTGATGGAAGTCTACAGTTTCGGTGAAATGCAAAACCCAGATGTGTTAACGGATTACTATACAAGAAGGCATACAACTCAGTATAGAGCACATTTCTTAGCATTGGCTGAGGATTATTTATCGAAAGCGCTAATGGCTGAAAATGGTACTGATCAACGTGGAATTCCTGTTGCAAATGGGTTGTCGAAGGAAAAAATTGCTGACTACAAGAAAAAAGCAATCAATCTTATTCATCGATCTCTTGAAGTAATGCCAGCAGATGTCGTAATTGATTATGGAGAACCTACAGATAATCGAATTCCATCGGATGACTATCAATTGCCTGATGGTACTACATTGAAATCTATTAAAGATGGTGATCTGCACAGTTATGTGACGGTTCTTTATACAGCTGGAGATGCTAAAGGTGCAGAAAAACTAGGTGATATAATTGCAGGACAGCTAGAGTCGATCATTGCCTACTTCGAGAAGAGTGATATAAAATTCATCAGAAGTAGTTACAATCGTAAGGATTTCTATGCGGCGATACATGCTTATTTTGTTCTTCATCTATCGGCGAAAGAATCTGGAAATGGTGATGGCGCTTTAGCAAAACGCACTGGAAAAATGATTGAGCATTTGTACGATAAGATTTTCCCGTCAATGATTAATGAGCTAAAGGAAAATGCGAATTACAACGGAGAAACTAGCTCAGGCTCGATGGCTGGTCCAAATGCTCGTGCTTACAGAGAATTAGAGGAGTACTCAGATGGAATTGCGTACCATTTCGGATTGAAAGAAATGCCTGTTCCAGAACCTACAACTCAGCTAAATGGGCAACCGATACCAACAGGACAAGGTGGTCAGATGTCAGAAGAAGAGATTAAAAGGCAGATTGAACAAATGCAACAAAATCTACAAAACCAAGGAGGTGGTCCTCTGAATCCGCAATAAGTGAAGTTATTTAGAACCCCCATAGTTTTTCGTTGGATTTTTCCACGAAGAAGATGGGGGTTTTCTCATTCTGAGAAGAAAGTTTATCTGACCTTTGACGATGGGCCAACACCTCAAATGACTCAGTGGATTATCAAAGAATTGAAGTCACATGGAATTGTTGCTACGTTTTTTTGTGTTGGTGAAAATGCGAAGATATACCCTGGACTACTAACCGAGCTGAAGAGTCATGGTCATGTGATTGGAAATCATTCAATGAGACACGAAAAATGGACTTCTATATCTAAGTCCGAGTACCTGGAATCAATTAAAGATACAAGTGAATTCGTTGATTCGAACTTATTTCGGCCACCTTATGGAAGGATGCCATGGACATTCACAAACGCAGTAAATAGGAATTACAAAATTATTATGTGGACTTGGTTGTCTTATGATTTCGATGAATCCGTCTCAATCGAGAAAATCTTAAGTCAAATCAATCGAATTAAAGCGGGAGACATTCTTGTATTGCATGATAACGAACGAGTAATGGATCGTGTCAAAGTGATTTTACCCGAAGTAATCCGTATAGTTAAAAAGAAAGGGCTCATTTTCGAAGTGATTGCGTAAGGAGTATCAATCCCAGCATTTATTTTGGTCTCTTGAATACCGGAACAGTACTACATGGTTCACCATACATAATACTCTTGACAACGGGTTGAAGGTGCTGAACCAAACATGTCATTGCATACTCAGGCGTTCGAACATCTGCGCATCCTTTTATAATGATTCTACTATCAATATAGTCTTCAAGTGGTTCTGATTTGATCCTGTCTGCGATTAATTTTTTCTCTAATTCAATTTGTGAACCAACAACAAATGTGATATCTTGAGAAACTAACTTCGATCCAATCAGCATATATGCCCAAGTAGGAATTATTGCATCTACTGAACAATGAATATAAACTGCGCTGCCCATAAATTGTGACCAATCTGTTGATTTTACCCATGCCCGGAAATCTCTCTCCTTCAACACCAACCTTTGCCATAATTGTTGCGCGATATCTACCTCCATGATTGAAACTGTTGGCTTAAAATCAGCCAAATCAATTGCAGTCAACCCACTTTCCTTTACACGATTTACAATTTCTACCATTTCCCAAAGATAGGTAATATTGAACTGTCTTGATAATTTCAATTCTAAATATTCACTTCGAAGAATCGATCTCACATCTTGTGGTAATGATATAGTTTTTGTTATCCAACCATCCAACCATCCAACCA
>JAJRQK010000039.1 GCA_024280295.1 Bacteroidota bacterium | reverse complement strand
GGCGTGAGATTTCCTAGCAGTTTTGAAACCAGTCCGATTTCAAAAGAAGCAATCCTAGAAATGTTATCTAATGGTCTACAAGAGGTGATTAATTCGAATTGCCTTTCACAGTTATTGTATCAAATTGACATTCCAGAAGAAGAATATATAAACCAGCTAAATGATCCTGAATTCATTCCACAGATAAGTGAGATTATTCTTAGACGTGAAGCCTATAAAGTTTATTTGCGCTCTATCTATTAGTAGTCCCATCCCATAGAGAAGCCTTCATTCATTGAGGCTAAATAGACTTCCTCAAAAGCCACTTCATTAAATAAAATAATTATTTTCGATCTCAGAAATCTACTTGACGATTTCACACGTATATTCTAGGTATGGAAAATCCATGCGTAAACACAATTTCAAATAAAAGCTATTTGCTCATGAAAAAATTTCAAAATTATTTTTCGGGAGGACTCAAGTTAACCCTGGGGATAGTCTTTTGCAGTACATTAACTAATAGTGTGTTCGCCTCTAGCCATAGAGAAGCACCGTTAATTGCAAACGATCCCCTTGCGGACAACACAGACCTTTACGTCTTTCGTAGTCCGGACAATCCGAACATGGTAACTATTGTCGCGAATTATATTCCGGCCGAATTACCTTATGGAGGCCCAAATTATCACTCATTTGGTGAGAATATCCGTTATGAAATTCACATAGATAACGATATCAACACACCTGGAGATGATATTATTTACCGCTTTACATTTAGTAAAGTAAATGAAGATCCAACGACGTTCTTCAATATTCGTTTAGGTGCTCAGAACCTGAAGACTACTTATACAATGGAGAAAAGCACCGATGGTGGTGTCACTTTTGTTACGGTAATCTCTAACGGAACTGTTCCTCCACCCAACATCGGACCTCGTTCAATTAACGATGCGGTATTGGGACTGAACTCAACTTATGCTATGCTAGAAGCGAATGCTATTGGCACTGCAACAAGTGGAGAGTCGGTTTACTGTGGACCAATTGACGATCCTTTCTTTGTTGATCTTGGTGGTATTTTCGATCTAGGAGATGCACCTCGACAAATGAATGGAAACAAAGTGCGAGATGGTCTTGCACGTTACAATGTTCATAGCATCGTAATTCAAGTTCCAATTTCGGATTTACAAAAGTCCGGTCTTGATGTAAGTCAAGCGGTTAATATCTTGGACCCTGACTTCGTGATCGGGGTTTGGGCTTCTGCAAGTCGTCCAGCAACAAGAACACTTAACCTTTCTGGTGGAGGATACACTGATTCAGGTTCTTGGGTTCAAATTTCTAGAATAGGAATGCCGTTGACGAACGAAGTTATTATTCCAATTGGAAACAAAGATTTCTGGAATTCAATCACTCCTTACGATGAACTCGCTGAGACTACATTGGACGGTTATTTCTACAACCCAGAATTGGCGTTGTACATGGATGACAGTCAATTTGGTGGTGCAGTTCCAGGATTTGCAGGTTTGCGTATTCAGCGTAACTCGCTGCAAGCCTTTGATTTCGGAAACGGACAAGATGGACTTTTCCCATTGAAAGGAACAGCAGCCGTTGCAGGAACAGCATTAGATGATGCTATTTTTGGAACATTATTGCTTCCAGCAGCTGCAAGTCCAAGATCAGTTGATTTATGGCCAATCTTCCACACAGGAGTTCCAAACATGGCGCCTTATCAATTGGCGACAGGTAAGAATGGCGACCCATTGGCAGTTGGAAAGCCTTTCATTAACAACTTCTTGCCAAGTGGTGGAGATATGTTGCGATTGAATATGGCAGTGCCAGTTACAAGCAGAACGGATCCAGAATTTAGCTCGATGGGACTTATTCAAGCAGCGGTTCTTGGTCTAACAGATCCAACTTACAATACAACTTCTACACTTGAATTCATACCAAATATGGATGGTTTCCCGAATGGAAGGCGTCTTGAGGATGATGTTACACGCATCGAGTTACAAGCAGTTGGTGGAGTTGTTCTTGCCGCGATTGGATTATGGTATGATGATTACAATGCATCAAGCCCAACTCAATCTACAGTTACAAATCACCTCTTGAATGTATTGCAATATTCTACTGGAGTAGAGCAAAATGATACAACATTCAAAACTGCATTTCCTTATGTTCAATCTCCTTGGAGAGGAACAGAAATATAAACCTAAAAATTAGAAAAAAATGAAATTACAAACAATTTCAATGCGATTAATTGCTTGTTTCATGATACTCTCATGTAGCTATTCAGCTTTCGCATCTAGTCATAGGGAAGCACCGCTGATCGCGAATGATCCATTGGCAGATAATACAGACTTGTATGCATTTAGAAGTCCTGATGATCCCAATACAATCACGATTATTGCGAACTACATTCCCTTACAATTACCGCATGGCGGACCAAATTATTACTCTTTTGGTGAAAATATCCGTTATGAAATCCACATCGATAATGATATAAACACCACTGGTGATGACATCATTTATCGATTTACGTTCAACAAAGTGAACGAAGATCCAACAACGTTTTTCAATATACGCTTGGGAGCACAGAACCTGAAAACAACTTACACGCTGGAAAAAAGTACAGATGGTGGGGTTACTTTCACAACTATTATCTCAAATGGAGTTGTTCCTCCACCGAATATTGGTGATCGTTCAATTCAAGACGCAACTGTTGGATTAGGAACGACTTATCAAGCTTTGATGGCAGCAGCTGTTACAACGGCATCCACAGGAGAACAAGTTTTTTGTGGTTCAGTTGATGATCCTTTCTTTGTTGACCTTGGAGGTATTTTCGATGTCGGAGATGCGCCACGTCAAGGTGGAATCGCTCGTGATGGATTAGCTTGTATGAATGTCTGTTCAATCGCAATTCAAATTCCAATTTCAGATTTACAGAAAAACGGTCAAGATGTTTCTTTGGCTACTGATATTTTAGACGGGAACTACGTAATTGGTGTTTGGGCTTCAGCAAGTCGCCAACAAATCAGAACGTTGAATGGAAACGGTACGGAATCATATTCTGGTAACTGGGTTCAAGTTTCAAGAATTGGAATGCCTTTAACAAATGAGGTTATCATGCCAATTGGAGAGAAAGATTTCTGGAATTCATTGTCACCTTATGATGAATTGGCTGAAACAACTCTTGATGATTATTTCTACAATCCAGAATTAGGTTTGTATATGGATAATTCATTGTTTGGGCCAGCGGTTCCAGGATTCGCACCATTGCGTATCCAACGTAACTCGCTTGCACAAGTGTTTGGAGGGTTCGATTTCGGAAATGGAAATGACGGTTTATGGCCATTAAAGGGTTCACCAGCTGTTGCAGGTACTGCTTTGGATGATGCGATTTTCGGAACATTATTGCTTCCAGCTGCTGGAAGTCCGCGATCAGTAGATTTGTGGCCGATCTTCCATACAGGAGTTCCAAACCTTGAGCCTTATCAATTGGCAACAGGTAAAACTGGGAACAATCCGTTGACAACTGGGAAACCATTCATCAATAACTTCCTTCCTAATGGGGGAGATATGTTGAGATTGAATATGGCTACACCAGTAACGTCGAGAACAGATCCTGCGTTTAGTTCACTTGGTTTAGTTCAAGCAGCAGTATTGGGGTTGACAGACCCAACTTATACAGCTTCAGGTACGATGTTAATGAACATACCTAACATGGATGGTTTCCCGAATGGGCGTCGTTTAGAGGATGATGTTACACGTATCGAGTTACAAGCTGTTGGTGGAGTTGTTCTTGCAGCAATAGGATTGTGGTACGATGATTTCGACACACTGTCGTCGCCTGTAACAACTGATTTATTAAATGTTCTTGGTTACACAACAGGAGTTGAGGCGAACGATACTATGTTCCAAACTACATTTCCGTATGTTCAAATGCCATGGAGTGGATCTGGTAAATGCGGTGGATTGGAAATTAATTACACTCAACCAGCGATTCTTCCTGCATCAGATACAACTATGGTTGGTCTTACAGGACTGGGGAAACTAGGAATGGGCTTAATTGCCTCTCCTAATCCATTTAGAAATTCAACAACGATTGCTTATGAACTGAAAAGTTCAAGGGACATTCGCGTTGAGGTCTATAATCTATCTGGTAAGCGTGTTGCCTTGTTAACTGATGAATTTCAGTCGGCTGGAAAACATACTGCCAAATGGAATGCCACTGGTGCAAAGGCGGGTACTTATATTGCTAAAATTGTATCTCAGAACGGTAAAATACTAATGGTTACCAAACTGGTTAAATTAAAATAATTAGAATCTATGAGTGGAGGGATTCGTCTCTCCACTCTATTTTAAAAAATATTAATACTCATCACCATGAAGGCACTAAATTTTAAACTCATTATAGGATGCGCAGTAACTGGAGCTCTCCTTTCTCTCACAAATTGTGGAGATTCAAATGCCCAACAGGGTGAAATAAATAAAGAGATTAAACATCAATTTCAGGTTCCTAAGTTGATGGAAAGAGAATCGATGTTCGGCTCAATCAATGAACGAGATAATGTGCTCGACATCTATGATAATGCTGTCTTAGCTATAAATGCAAATTCCGGAGATCTTGCATCTTATTTAAAAATTGCAGAAGTATTCATTCAAGAAGGAAGAATTACAGGACGATATGGTTATAACAATGAATCAGCTTTAAAAGTGTTGAATTATATTATTGCAAATGAAGATGCAACAGAGGATACAAAGTTTCAAGGGCTTTCTCTTAAGGCCACTGTTTTATTGTCTCAACATAAATTTAATGATGCTTTGAGTGTTGGGAATCAAGCTCTAGCAATCAATAGTTACAATGCTGGAATTTACGGCGTGATGGTAGATGCCAACGTAGAACTTGGAAATTATACTGAGGCCGTAGCGATGTCTGACAAAATGATTTCAATCCGTCCAGATTTACGCTCATATTCACGCATCTCTTATTTACGTCAAATTCATGGTGAAAATGAAGGTGCAATCGATGCTATGAAAATGGCAATTTCAGCAGGATACCCAGGATACGAACGTAAAGCTTGGTGTCGTGTTACACTAGGTGAATTGTACGAAGATGCTGGCGATTTAACAAACGCACAAATGCAATATATTCTTGCACTTGAAGAGCGCGAAAACTATCCGTATGCATTGGCAGGGTTGGGGCGATTAGAAATGAAAAAAACCAACTACGGAGAAGCTGAAAAGTACTATACGAAAGCCCTTTCATTTATCGAAGAAGCTGGGTTCTATTCTGAACTAGCAAAGGTATATCAGTTACAAGGAAAGGATGACGAAATGGTAACTGCAAAAAATAATGCTTTTGCAACACTTCGCGGAGTTGAAGATTCTGATCATGGTCATGGTCATGACCACGATGCAACATCTGGACACGGACACAGTCATGAAGTTGGTTTGGAAATGGCTAAAATGTATTTTGAATTCACTACAGATTATGACGAAGCGATGAGCAACGCAATGCACGAGTATGAAATCAGGCCAAACAACATTGATGTAAATCAAATTATTGCTGCAATTTTCTATCGTAAGGGAGATTTCGATTCAGCGAAAATGCACCTAGATAAAGCAATGAAAACGAACAACAATTCTCCGAAAATAAACTGCTTGGCAGGACTAATAATGATTGAAACAGGTAGTGAATCAGATGGAAAAAAGCTATTGGAAAAATCCTTTAGTGCTGACCCATATCAATCACACTCACTTGCAAAAACTGCACTTTCTAAACTATAGTAGAACACATATTTAGATGCTAATTTGTGATGAGTAGCAAATAAAAGAACCTTTCCAAGTTAATCTAGTTCGACGAGGGAAGGTTTTTTTAGTTAAGTGTGTGTCGGGGAAATTTACCCGTGGAACGTAAATTGTTTACGTAGTTGAAAATTGTGTTGAAATAAACCTTAATAGCTATGAAATCATTAAAATTCTTCAGTAAATGTCCCGATACGGATTAAAGTTAATTCAGTAAAACATTTTTCTAGTAGCCCATTAAGAATTATAGATTCCAATAATCCCTATTTGTCATGATTCAATTTAGCAGATCAAGTTTAATTTCATTCTGCCCGTTACTACTCTAGTCAAATGAACCTCAGTGACTTGATCTCTTTAAAAACAACTTCAATTTATCACTATTTCGACCTACAAGATATGCGCGCATAGTCCCCAACTGAAAGCCCAGTAGTGATTTTACGTTTCCAGTTGCATAGAATCCGGACTTTAGTGCTGGTGTTGGATTAAAGTTTCCTTTACCATCCCCAAGTAGATAAACGCCAATTCCAGCATCATAGCGCACGGTTTCAACTTCAGCCCCATATTTATTCCCAGCACCAAGGATGTCCAAGTATCCATCTCCATTTATATCTTCAATAATTAGTCCCATTAAGGGGGAAACTTGTGCAAGATTTGGCAATTGCTTCATCTTGAAATTGCCATTACCATCATTGATAAACACACTTGAATACAACGTGCGAATTGTAAGGTGTTTTGCTGCTTGTATATTGTCACCATACAACGAATTGATGTCTGCCTTAGCAAACGATTCATACGTTCTAAATTTATCTGAAATGAATGGCATTTGTTCTGAAGTGCATTCTCTTCCTCTTACAGGATAATTTGTTTCTCCTTCATAGGTACTTAAAACAATGTCGAGTGAACCGTTTTCATCAAAATCATGTCCATAAATATTAAATGGCTTGTCTTTGGAAGCTTTGAATTTTGCATTTATTCCAAGGTTGCCAGCGATAAAATCCACATCTCCATCATTGTCAATATCTGATGCTGCAAGACTAAACCACATTCCTTCGGTTTCAGTCAAAATTATTTGTTGTGTAAATGAGGTGCCTGTATTAATGTATCTTGTAAAGCCCATCCATTCACCAACGAGTGTTAAATCTAGTTTGCCATCGTTGTTAATGTCGGCAAATTCTGCACCCGTCACCATTCCTGGAGTTGATAATTCGGAGCACCATTTTGCTGTCACATCTGTAAATATTCCATTTCCATTATTTTCAAGTAAATAGCTGTTTGGTGTCAGCGGGTATTTTCCTGGAATTAATCTTCCTCCAACGAATAAATCGAGGTCACCATCACCATCAAAATCTCCACTTTTTACAACTTTGGAACTAGAAATCATCCTAGGAAGAGCAGCTACTTTTTTTGAAAAATTTCCAGTTCCGTCGTTAATATATAGTCGATCTTGCAAGGCTCCATCTGATTCAGAAAACTCATTACCACCACTTGCAACATACAAATCAAGATCATCATCACCATCTGCATCAAAAAATAGAGCTCCAAGGTCTTCACTAGAGCGATCAGAGGCAAAGGAGGTAGAGATTCCCGCTTGAAAACGACCAGCGACTTGATAAAACAGTTGCCCTGAATGTGATTTCGAACCACCAATATAAAGATCGTCCGTCCCATCACCATTAACATCTGCAATAGCCATGCAAGGACCTTGAGTTGAAAGAGTATGTGGCAATAGCAGTTCTCTCTCAAAGTCATTAAACGGGTTCTCTTTATGTATATAATCAATAGCACGATCGATTTGAATCTCTGAAAAGAAAGGAGCATCGACATTATCAACAGCCGATCCGAAAGAAACATCTGAATAGTCAAGTACAAGATTTTGGTTCACTTCGACATCTTCAAGAACAGTCACGCGCAGATTTGGCCAACGGATTTCGATGCGATCAATTTTTTTAATTGTGCCTAATCCGAAATTTAACTTGGGTTCCATCGAGGAAAGATACCCTCTCGTTAAAAAGAGCTCTTTCACTTGTTTGTTTCCCTCACTGTAAACAGAAATCCGTGTACCAATTGCAAATTTATTTGACTTGTTCCCCTTTAACTCAATGGAAATGTAATTCTTAGACCCATCTGTTCGGTTTCGGTAAATAGATGCTTTATCATCTAGGTTATTCACCACTAAATCAAGGTCTCCATCGTTGTCAAGGTCAGCATAAGCAACACCATGAGAATTGATCTCTTTTTTCAGTCCCCAATCACTCGTGCGGTCCTTGAAGGTAAGATCACCATTATTTTGATAGATATAATTACTGACTTTATATGATGGTGTAAACGATAAAACCTCCGTTGCTCGCAATTTCTGATTTTCAATTTTTCGCTGTAATTTTGCTTGAAAATCTTTGTCTTTTAAATCATTTCGAATACCATTGGTAATGATTAAATCACTCCATCCATCCATATCGAAATCAGCAAAAAGTGCCCCCCAACTCCAGTCAGTTTTCGAAATCCCAGCAAGTTGACCGATCTCACTAAAGTTAGAATTTCCATTGTTCAACTGGAGTGTGTTTAACATGTATTGATAATGGTTTCCTCTGCTCACATTTCCCCAAAACTTCTCACTCGACATACTTTCCATATTTCGTTTCGAGCGTTCATGGGTTGCATAAGCCATATCTAATTCAACAATATCTTGTTCCCCGTCATTGTTAAAATCACCAATATCAGTACCCATTCCAAAATTTGATATGTGATTAATTTGCTGCATTAACTCTTCTTGAAAAATTCCGTTCTTGTTCATCAGGAGATAATCTCTGACTTCATAATCATTGGAAATATATACATCAGGGTAACCATCATTATTGAGATCTCCAACACTCAACCCTAAACCAAACGCATGGTTATTGATTCTTGTCTCGTAGGAAACATCTACAAACTTGCCATTATCGTTTCGGTAAAAATGATCGGATTCGTTTAAATGACCGCGATACATTTCTATCATCTCTTCTTGGCTCATCGCAAAAAAATCTTGGGGAATATTCATTACATAGACATCCAAATCTCCATCTAAATCATAATCAAAGAAAGATGCTTGAGTGGACAGAAGTGTATCTGCTAAACCGTATTCTTGAGCCCGTTCTGTGAATGTGAGATCGCCATTGTTTACATACAAAAGATTAGATCGATCAGAGTTGTATGTTTCATTTCCTGCGCGACAGACATAAATATCCAGCAATCCATCAGCGTTAATGTCAACCATTGTAGTTCCATTATGCCATCCTTCTTGTCCAGATGTTATTGCTGAAGAAGTAATGTCTTCAAACTTGAAATCACCCTTGTTCAAGTACAGTTTATCTTCTGTCATGTTTCCGGTGAAATAGATATCCGTTAGTCCGTCGTTGTTAATGTCACCAAGTGAAACGCCACCACCATTGTAAAAATATTCATACAAGAAAGTATTCTGAAAATCATCCTCTTTCAAATCGTTTGAAAAATGAACTCCAGATTCGATTGCTGAAACAAGCTCAAAAAGAGGTCCTACTAAAGTCTTTGTTTTTTCGGCCCCATTGCCACCGCATCCTGCAAAAAGGAAAACCGACACTACAAATACCACTAATTCTTTCATAAATTCACGTTGTATTCTCAAAATATGAGATGATTGACACAAAGATAACAATCAACTAATTACCGATGATTTCCTTAATCATTAGAATGATATCATCTTAGTTGGATTGCTTCTAGTTAACAATTGCGGATCAGCTGATGAAGGACAAAAATGCTCAGATAAATTCTTCTCGCTCCTTATCAAGGAAAAATACGAGCAGGCTTGAAAATTAATGGATACCACCTCAACATAATTTACTGGGAAATGATCCAGCATACGGAACAGCTATTGATGGCAAAAAAAGGAATGGGTTTCAATACAAATATCAGCAATGGAATTACCACAGTTGAGCTACCTTATAAACTAATCTATGAAAACGATGAGGTCAATGCTCAAGTTGTGATTGTGAACAGAGGGAGCGGATTTTGCATTTCTTCAGTACAATGGTATTCTACCAAACAGGGCAACTATCGCAAGAATTTGTAGGACGAATGTAAATCAAGAAACCTACTACCGTAATAAGTTCTCCGTAGCCATATTTTTGTTTCGTAATCGCCGATGGGTCATTTGGTCTATTTTTCACAGCGAGCTGATGGTGGAAACCTCCACTTAATGTGGATTGTAAGAACAGGTGTTTAAAAAATTCAAATCTCAGTCCAACATGTGCTGAAATTCCATAGCCTGACATCGATATTGTACGAATATTTTTCTTCCCTGCAAATGTAAAGTCATTAAAGGATAGTAGAGTTCCTGCTGCTGCTCCCAAATTAGATGTAACCACAAATTGTTGCTTATCTCCAAAGCCAAATAGCATGTCAGAACGCGTCAATTCGAAGCGCAAATAATTTAATCCATCAGAATTTTCATAGTGGAATGTATTTCTATCAGTTGTAACTGGTTCAGCGTTATAAATTCCTGACCAATTCGTTTCTGTATCAACTCCGGGATCAATTTGACCACTCAAAAGCACCTTGTTATTATCTGCAAAAATATATTTCATGTGATCATAGCCGAACGAGATTGCCCAATGATCTTTGAAGTAATAACCAACTCTAGCATTGAATTGAGGAATTGTAATTTTCGCTGGATTAATATAATGCCCACTTCCAACTTTAGATGGGTTATCATGTGCAACAACTCCTTGTAATGTGAAGTCGTATCCAGGACCAATGAAGCGCATACTGCTTTTCGTGTAAGCACTTCTGTTGTATCCCCAATAACCAAATAGCGTACCTTTAGCAATAGAAATTTTTTGCTTTTTTTTACTCCAAACGGTTTGACTTTCACCCATAAAAGGCATGGCAATTAGTACAAAAGCCAAAATAAATTTCATCATTGCTTACTCATTAAGTTGACAAATTCATCTTGAGATATAATTTTTTCAAGTCGAAAATGCCCTAATTTATTTTCGGTATGCCATTCAACTAGTCCGAAACCTTTTGCAAAGTAGGAGAATGATCGACCTTCCCTCACATCCTCCAGCTGAGTGAATGGATTGAAAAGTGTCAGACGCAAGTCATCACTAAATACAACTGCATCGTACTCCTTTCCCATTACCTCCAATTTCACCTCTTTTGAATACTTTCTATTCACCTCTTTCAAAAACAGAGTTGAATCCATAATTCCAGCAAAACGACTTGCGAATTCTGCTTGTGATGTTTTATCCAGTGGGATCATTTGATTTTTGAAGAGTTCTGCTTTGCGTTTAACAAAGGAAGTGTCGACAACCATGTGATCCATTAAGTTAAGGCTGTCTAAATTGTAATTGAGTGCTTCTAAAATTCGGCCATCATCGGCATATATTTCTACTACAATGTGTTTTCCTTCGGTGTCTTCAATCGAAAAAACACGATGAAACTGTTCCTCCAAACCACCAACGACATCCCTATAAACGTAAACTTTAGGAATAGTATCATATTCATAGAAATATTCGCCAAACATATTCGTGGATGCAAACTCTGCGTTATCTTCTGTCTCTTTTGAAGAACAAGCAGTAATTCCAAGAATAACGGATAAAAGAAGGATGATTTTTTTCATGATGTCATTTTTAAAAACCCAACTTCTTTCTCTGATAAATGCCTGTAATTTCCACGCGGCAGATCCTTTTTGGTAAGTCCAGAAAAAGTTACTCGATCCATCTTTACAACAGCATATCCAAGCGTTTCCAATGCTCGTTGAACGATTTGATTTTTCCCAGAATGGAACTCTATTCCAACTTCACGTGAATCTGTATCACTGACAAATTCAGCCTTTGAAAATTTTATTGTTCCGTCCTCTAACAAGACACCATTGGTAAGGGCTGCTAAATGTTCTGGTTTCATTTTTTTGTTCAGTGCAACATGAAATAATTGAGCAGCTCGATGTTTTGGATGCATCAATTTTTTCTCAAGATCACTATCATTTGTGAAAAGCACCAAGCCTGTTGTATCTTTTCCAAGTCGACCAACTGGAAACACATTTTCCTTACATGCTTTTGCTACCAATGTCATTGCGTTCTTTCGACCAAAGGGGTCATCGAGCGAAGTAACAAATCCTTTAGGTTTATTGAGTAGAACGTATTGTTTCTTTTGAGCGGCAATTGTTCCACCGTCATATTTCACTTCGTCTGTTGGACTAACTTTTAATCCCATTTCAGTGACTACAATGCCATTAACAGATACAAGTCCAGTTTGAATTAGCACATCAGCCTCACGCCGAGAACAAATACCAGCATTCGATAAGTATTTATTCAGTCGAACATTTTCTCCAAAAGTTGGAAGAGGGTCACCTTTTTTTGTACGATCTTTATAGTCGCTGTACTTGCCTTTATCACGAGCAGTTACTTTCTTCTTATCAGAAGGGTTTTTTCCTTTTGACGAATTTTGTTTTGCGTCTTTTCCTCTTCCTCCTGATCGCCCTGCGCTCGTATCTCTTCCTCTGCCCATATCTAGCTTATCATTTTCCGCAAAGATAAGAAAAAGCAGTCGTTCGCGCGTATATTACAATAAACAGATACTACAGAAGAGGGTAAAACGCTCCTTCGATGTGTTCTATTTCCAATTGGTGGGGATTTAAGATAATGGAGATCACATCAAAGCGGACTTCTTGTTCACTACTCGTTTCAATAATGTAA
Source organism: Bacteroidota bacterium (assembly GCA_024280295.1). GTDB lineage: Bacteria > Bacteroidota > Bacteroidia > Flavobacteriales_D > Crocinitomicaceae > UBA4466. The sequence continues at coordinate 246,924 of JAJRQK010000039.1, read as the reverse complement.
GCATTCATCACTTTAACTAATTGCCTTTGTTTAGAAAGGGAAACAGCATTTGTTGGACTTCCATATTTTCGGGATTGCCTTGTTTTTACTTCTGTTGCAACTAAAAAGTTGCCCGATTCTGAGATAATATCAATCTCTCCACGCCTGTAGCTATAGTTCAGCGATCGAATTATGTGATTATTTGCTCTTAAATGATCGGTAGCAAGTTTTTCTCCAGCTTTACCAAGCTCAATGTGATTCATAGGTTAGGTTTCCAATTAAGATAGTGCTATTATTTGCCTTGGGCAACTAATTATTTGAATTTTACGTCTTACTAATGAAAACACCTATTATCTCCAATATGCTATCAATTCGATATACACTAATAATTCTAATTCTTGGTTTTTCTAGTACGATACTGTCTCAAACAGCAGAGTGGATTAACACTGCTGGCCTAAATGGTTCAGATAAAGGTACAACTATCCAAGTGGATGATGATGGTTTTACATACATTACAGGGTATTACAATTCAGAAGCGAATTTTGGTCCGTTTTATACTGGTTATTCATTTGCCAGTAGTAAGGAAGTTTATGTTGCTAAAATTGACCCCAGTGGAAATTACGTTTGGGTGAAAAATGGCATTAACTATTACGATGACCGTGGATTAGGACTTTGCCTAGATCCAGCTGGGAATGTGTACATTACAGGGACTTGTTGGGGAGGATTAGATTTTGGTTCGCTCTCTGTTTACAATTTGTCTTCTTATACAGATCAAATATTTGTTGTGAAATTAGATAATAATGGAAATGAACTTTGGATGAAAAATGCAGGAAATTCTGACGGAAGCATTGCTTCTACAATAAATGAGAATGGTGCTTATCAAACCCTCTATCAAGATGATCATGGGCAAGATTTAGCATCAGATAGTCAAGGAAACATTTACGTTACAGGTTTCTTGTCAAATATAGATTCATTTAATGTCCAAAATGCCTTTTTTGATGCAATTGCAGTTCCAATTCAGCCAATAGATTCTGTTGCGTTTCTTGCTAAACTGGCAAATGATGGCACTTGGATATGGGTGCGAACATTTGAAGGGATTTACCAACATCGAGATAATGCCGTAGCGGTAGATGACGAAGATAATGTTTATGTGACAGGTGGTTTTGTTGGCACCAAAACATTTGGAACAACAAGCTTGATAAGTGCTGGCGGAGAAGATATTTATGTGATTAAATATGACCCCAGTGGTAACTTCCTACAAGTCACTCAAGCAGGTGGTTTACTTGATGATCGAGGCGACGCCATTACTTTCGGAAACGATAACACAATGTACATTGGCGGTGAATTTAGAGACACTGCCTACTTCGGAACACAGTATTTGAATAATTACGGATCCGCTGGAGGCAAAGATGGATTTGTTGCTAGGATGACCAAAGACGGTCAATGGATGTGGGCCACAAAAGCTGGATCAAAGAAAGGGAAAGATCGTGTGACTGGTCTTTGTGCAAATGATCAAGGAAATATCTTCGTTTCAGGACAATTTAGTAGTGATGCAAGTTTTGGACTCTTTCCAATTAGCTCAAATGGAGATAGCGTTCAAGCATTTGTTGCGGGACTTGACACTTTAGGAAATTGGCATTGGGTACTTGGCGGCGGCGGAACTGATTTCGATCGAGCAGCGAGTGTGGATGTGAATGGGTGTGATGTTTTTTTTACAGGATACTTCACTCAAAGTATGACCTTCGATGGAATAACTGTTAGTCCAAATCAAGGAAAGCAAATATTTAATGGTAAGATAACTGATGCTTGCTTTGGATCAACACCTCCAACTCCACCTATACCTCCAGGTCCAGAAGCCCCAAAAGAAGAGCATTGTGAATTACTATCGGTGAACGTTTTTACTCCGAATGGTGATCAAGTCAATGACTTATTGTATTTCTCTGAATCGTGTAATATGGACGGAACAGTATTCATCTTCAATCGCTGGGGTGAGGTTGTATATGAGTCGAATGACTTACTTCAAGGGTGGGATGGAAGAACAAAGTCTGGATTGCTAGTTGCTGATGGGACTTATTTCTATAAGATAGAAGTGAAATCGAAACTAGGAGGGACTGAAGAAACCTCTGGATTTATTACTTTAGTTCGATAAATCAAACGGAATGGACTTGTTTTTTTCCGCACTGCTTTTTGTGTTACCAATTTCGTTGTTTAAACAGATTCAATAAGATTAAGAATCTTTCACTTTTCCAATTGAAGTATCAATGGCTATTCAGCATATTGACGCTGGATGAAACTAAAAGATTTAGACAGAGTAGGCATCCAAAAAACCATTCTCATAAAACTCAATTTAGTAGTATGGTTTCAAAGGTGTAATCGCTCTTTGCGTGAACGAAAGAGAAAGTTATATGTACTTCAATGTATGCGTATTTACCTTACTCTTATTATCTTATTGTCTTTCGTTACTTTGGCGCAGGAAACAGGTGAAATATTATTGATCGGAAACCACACCACTATTTGTATTGAAGATGAAAAGATCATTCGTGAGGACAATCTACCAAAATCACTTTCCAACTACAAAGTTGTCTTTATATTTTCGAATTCGACGAGTACTCTGAGTGATTCAGATGTAGATCGATTGATTGATTTCGCAGAAAGTGGTGGTGGAGTATATCTTGGTGCTGAAAATTGGCCACTTCAAGCAGAGTCAAATCAGATGACAAAGAAAATCTACTTGAAAGAAAGTTTTGGCGATTATCAAGTTAACGATGCTGAAATTGCTACAAATAACGGAAATCTAGCTCTTGATTCTTTGAAAAAGGTACCAGCAGGAAGAACTACTGTTGCATTCCCAATGGATTATCGCCTCCGAGTGGAGGCATGGGTAGATGATCAACCGCTTATACTATCTGGCTCGATAGAGAAAGGAAGAGTAATTATTGATGGTGGATATTCTCGTTTTTATTGCAACAATCGCTCTAGTGAAACAGATCAATTATTCAAATCATTTGTTGCTTTCTTACTTAATTTAGCATGAGACTAGCCCAATTATTTATAGTTACTATTTAAATTCTAAAGCCATTAAACTCTAAAATTTGGAATCCCCTCAACCATTAATTCAAACAAAATTCTAAATTTAGTGTTCAAGCGTTGCCGAAAATGGTAAAAGAACATCTGTTCATTCTTAAAAACATGGTCTCCAAAAGTTGTCTAAAACTAGTGGAAGTGTACTTTAATGCAGTTGAAGATATTACTGTTCATCGTGTGTTTCTAGGGGAGGTTTCGCTTTATGCTGATTTGGATATCATTTCAATCGAACAAATTAGCACCCATTTTAAAAATATTGGTTTCGAGGTTATAATCGACAAAGAAACCATCCTAACAGAAAAAATAAAAATTGCCGCAATCGAATTAATCATGTTCTCGAATAATAACAATTCGATTATTCGGAACTCAGATTATATTAGTGACCGTATTCAAGAACCATACGATAAAATCAGTAAAGTGTTTTCGAAAATTACAGGAACAACCCTTGAAAAGTACATTATTCTCCTAAAGATTGAAAAAGCGAAGGAACTTGTTCTTGAAGATTCACTAACCTTGAGCGAGATTTCTTATCAACTAGGATACAGTAGTGTCCAATACCTCAGCCGACAGTTCAAACAAATTTCAGGATGCACGTTTTCGGAATACAAAGAGATGGAACAACCAGTTAGGGTTGCCCTTGATGACCTACTTACTAGGTGACGTCATCTACCATTCCTAAATCTTACACATTAAACTTAAAATTGTGTAAACTATTAAATCTACGTTCTCGTTAATTTTGGTGTACAACATTTGTTAACATGAGATTCATTTAAAATACTCATCATGAAAATTCGAAAAAATATAGCAGTCAGTGATTCAGGATTTATTTTTAACCCATTGACTGGAGATTCATTTTCCGTAAATCCAATCGGGCAATCAATTATTAACTCCTTCCAAGAACGGAAATCAGATAAAGAGATCTTGGATGATATTCTTCAAGAATATCGAATTGATAAAAACACTGTTGAAAAAGATTTGAATGATTTCATACGGATGCTAGAAAACTATAAATTAATCGACTAGCTATGAGTAAACCAAAATATACAATTGCTGTAACGGGACTTAATGCCATTGATAGTCCAGGGCCGGGAATGGCAGTTATTCGATCATTAAAAGACGCGCAGAGTTTTGATGTTAGAATAATTGGACTTTCCTACGAAACACTAGAACCTGGAATTTACATGCACGAATATGTGGATAAAACATATCAAGTCCCTTACCCATCAGCTGGACAGGAAGTTTTGTTCGAGCGATTTAAATACATTAACGCTGTGGAAGATGTGGACTTCTTGTTCCCCAATTTCGATGCCGAATTGTTCAACTATATTTCGTTAGAAAAGCGACTGTGGGACGAACTTGGAATCAAAATGTCATTGCCCACACAAGAACAGTTTGAAGCTCGCCACAAGGTAAACTTATTCGATTATGGAAAAGAGCATGGAATAAAGGTCCCCTTCGCAAAAATGATCTTTAATACTACAGAAATTCCGGCAATTGCATCCGAATTAGGGTTCCCATTAGTTATAAAAGGAAAGTTCTACGATGCTCTGATTGCACATACTCCTGATCAAGCAATGCAGCATTTTAATAAGATTAGCGCAGAATGGGGGCTGCCTGTTCTCGTTCAAGAATTTGTTCACGGTGCTGAAGTAAATGTTTGCGGAGTTGGCGACTCTAAAGGCGAAACAATAGGAGCAGTTCCTATGCGGAAACTATTCATTACCGATAAAGGAAAAGCATGGGCAGGAGTATCTTTAGACGATAAAAAACTACTTGATATCACGCGAGATTTAGTCCAAAAAACAAAATGGAATGGCCCATTTGAACTTGAGTTTATGAAAACGAACGAAGATGAATATTACCTCATTGAAATTAATCCTCGTTTCCCTGCCTGGTGTTATTTGGCAGTTGGTGCAGGACAAAATCAAATCGAAGCACTCGTTAATCTGACTATGGGTACAAAAGTAATTCCGTTTAAAGATTACGAAGTAGGAAAAATGTTTATTCGTTATTCGCAAGATATGATTGTAGACATGAAAGAATTTGAACAAATCTCTACACTCGGAGAATTATAAATTGATTACAAAAAATTGTTTTAAGATGGATATAGAAAAAAAAACATACGAAAGGCCAATTATCAAGCCCTTAAATTCTGGTTTAATGAATAAGTTTGGGACACGAACTGAATATGCTCCAAAGACTCATATTGATGGGGTTAAGGTTAAAGATCTCATTGCCGAATATGGATCTCCATTGTTTGTCATGTCGGAAAGACAAATTAGAGAAAACATGCAAAGTGCGCAGCGGATTTTTGAAACACGTTATCCCAAAGTTCAATTCGCGTGGTCTTATAAAACCAACTATATTAATGCTGTCTGTAATGTTTTTCATCAAGAAGGATCTTGGGGGGAAGTTGTTTCGATGTTTGAATACAACAAAGCATTAAAAAACGGAGTTCCGGCAGATAAAATCTTGTTCAACGGACCAGATAAAACGGATGATGATTTAAGAACGGCAGTGAAAAATGATTCTCCAATTCACATTGATCATCTGGATGAGCTCTATCGTTTGATTGAAATTGCAGATGACATGCATAAAAAACCTCGCGTGGCTATTCGTGTAAATATGGATACCGGAATCTACCCGATGTGGGATCGATTTGGCTTTAATTACGAAAATGGAGAGGCTTGGGATGCTATTAATAAAATCATGGCATCTGGTAAACTTAATTTAATAGGTTTACACTGTCATATCGGAACGTATATGTTAACTCCTAGCGCTTATGGTGTCGCAGCAACAAAACTTTCGGTACTTGCGTTGAACATTAAAAAACGATACGATAAAATCATTACCTATATTGACATGGGTGGCGGATTTGCTTCAAAAAACACGTTAAAAGGATCCTATCAATTAGGCACTGATGCGGTTCCAGATATTGAAGAGTATGCAGAACAAATATCAAGTGCTTTGCTAAATGCAGGATTTGATACTGATGAACTTCCTTACCTTTATTTAGAAACAGGACGTGCTTTAGTTGATAGTGCTGGTTACTTGTTGGGCTCTGTTATCTCAAATAAACGTCTGTCTGATGGGCGTAGGTCAACCATTTTGGATTTTGGAGTCAATATATTATTCACTGCATTTTGGTACGATCATAAAGTCTCACCGGCACAAGAATTCAGTCAATATACAGAAGACACAGTGCTATATGGACCACTTTGTATGAACATTGATGTGGTACGAGAAAATGTAACGCTTCCGCCGTTAAATGCAGGAGATCATGTGGTTGTACATTACGTTGGAGCGTACAACATAACGCAATCCATGCAATTTATTTCACTTCGTCCTGCGGTAGTTATGATTGACATGAAAGGAGTACCACATAAAATAAAATCGAGTGAGACATTGGAGGATGTCGAGCGAAATGAACTCCTCCCATCGCATTTAAGTACTTTTGAATTATAGTTGGTTTTAAATCATTTAATTTCAAAACTAAATCACTACCAAGATTGACAGCGAAATACCACATAAAACTCTCCTGGGAGGGACTTATTAATAGTTATTCTCAGGTATTCTTTTCCAACAACAAAGTGCTTGCCGTGCTTTTGTTGTTGGTTAGTTTTTTTGATATCGGTGCAGGAATTAGTGGGGTTATAGCTGTCGCGATAGGGCAAATTACCGCACTGTTGTTCAATTTTAGTCATTCGCAAATCCGAAACGGGATGTATACCTACAATTCACTTATGGTGGGTATGGCAATTGGTATTTTCTACGATTTCAATCTTTCCTTTCTGATTTTACTCATTGTTGCATCAATCTTAACCTTCTTTATTGCGATTTGGTTTGCGACATCGTTGGGGAATAAAGGACTTCCATTTTTGAGTATTCCCTTTCTATTGGTTGTATGGATTATTATTCTTGGAGCAAATAATTTTACCGCACTCGAATTAAATCAAAAAGAGACACTGTCATTAGTGCGCTATTTCCCAGGATTATTCTCTGGAACTACTGAATTTATAGGTGATTTACCGTTTTCAAATGCCATATTGCTTTACTTAAGATCACTTGGAGCAATCTTTTTTCAATTTAATGATTTAGCGGGTGTCTTCATTGTTATTGGACTTTTAATCTATTCAAGAATTGGATTTGTTCTTTCCATATTTGGATTCACAATTGGATACTTATTCTACTATTACCTAGAAGGTGATTTCTCCCAGTTGATTTATAGTTATATCGGCTTCAATTTCATATTAACAGCGATTGCTCTTGGAGGATTTTTCGTGATTCCATCTAAGAAATCATTCCTAATTCTACTTCTTACCATTCCAATTATTGCATTACTTATTAGCGCACTCCATACTTTATTTTCACAATTTGGACTGCCGTTGTATTCGTTGCCATTTAACATTGTTGTTCTATTGTTCTTGTCTGCGATGGCGTTAAGGTATAAATCATCCGGGCTCCAGCTAGTTACCTTGCAACAGTTTTCTCCAGAGAAAAACCATTATAAATATTACAATTCGTTGGATCGCTTTAGTTCCGATACTTATTTCCATATCTCCTTGCCAATAACTGGGAATTGGAGAATTTCACAAGGTTATGATGGCGATATGACCCATAAAGGAGAATGGGCACAAGCGTTGGATTTTGATGTTGTAAATGAGAATGGAGACACTTTCAAAGATCCAGGATATCAATTAAAAGACTATTTCTGTTATGATCTCCCTGTATCCTCTCCCGCTAACGGATGGATCGTTGAAGTTATCGATGGAATTGAAGACAACGAAATTGGAGATGTTGATCTTGAGAACAATTGGGGAAATACCTTAATTATCAAGCATGGAGACTACATTTATAGTAAATTATCCCACCTTAAAAAGGACACGGCACAAGTAAAACGGGGTGATTTTGTATCAAAAGGTGATATTCTTGCCTATTGTGGAAGTTCGGGTAGATCTCCAGAACCGCATCTTCACTTTCAATTGCAAGCAACGCCATTTGTTGGGTCAAAAACATTAAAATACCCGATCAGTTATTACTTAACCAAGAATGACGAGGGGTTTGACTTCCATTCCTTTGATATTCCAAAAGAGCAGGACATTGTCAGTAATATTAATCCAACAAAATTGCTCAAGGATGCATTCCACTTTATTCCTGGACAAAAAATTTCATTTGAAATCACAGAAGAGAATAAAGCCACCTACACAACAAATTGGGAAATCTTTACGACTCCTGCTAATCTTACTTACCTCTATTGTCACAAGACAAAATCCACTGCTTATTTTGTAAACAACGGAACGCTATTTTATTTCACCGATTTCTACGGAAGTAAAAAGTCCTTTTTGCATTTATTTTACATAGCTGTACATCGTGTCTTATTGGGTTATTACAAAGGTGCGATCATTAAGGATAAACTACTGATTGATGCATTTTTCTCACCTGTTGTGAAAGGACTTCACGATTTTACGGCACCGTTTTTTCATTATTGCAAGGCAAATTATCAAATGCAATTCGCCGAAATTGAGAATGAGCATCTGCCTACAAAGATTGTTTTTTCGACCAATTCAAAAGGTTCCTATTTTGGAAAGGAAAGTGGGGAGATTGATGCCGAAATCATTGTGGAGAACAACCGTATTGAAAAATTACAGATGACACTGAATTCAAAAAAAATAATAGCAATATGCGTCGATTAACTCTTTATATTTTCTTTATGTTTCTATCGGGAGGATTCATTCTCTTCGCGCAAGAAGACTATAAGCAAGTGGATAGTGTTACCTATAAACATTTTGTCAATGAGGATTGGGAGAAATTGATTGAATTTGGTGAAAAAACTACTCAGAATGGCGCGGATTATTTTTATTTTAATCTCAGAATGGGAATTGCCTATTTTAAGTTAGAAGATTATAAATCGAGCTTAGAATTTCTCACCAAGGCAAATCAAAATAACTCCTACAATAAAATAGCGGTAGAATATTTGTTTTGGAGCAATTATCATTTATTAAAGGAGAAAGAAGCGAAAGAATGGTACACGCAACTGGATGATAGCACACAACAGCGCATCGCTTACACTCCAAATAAGAAATTATCAAGCATCTATTTGGAATACGGGTTAAAGCTTGCAAGTGACAGGCAGTTCGCTAACAATGCTACCTACTTAAACCTTGGTTTGACTCATCATCTAACAGGGAAAATTGCTTTTGTTCAAGCATACACTTTTAATTCACAATCATTAAATTGGGGGAACTATACACAGCATCAATATTATGCGAATCCATCTTATTTATTCAATAAATCGACCAAATTAAACTTAGGACTCCACGGGTCATTATTTGATGGAGTTTTTGATTTTCTCTGGGAAGGCACTTACCAATCCCCACCTCCAATGGGATTCCCTGGGGCAAGTTTTATTGACACTTTAGCCGATTCATCTTATCAAATAAATGGAACGTATAAAGAGCTAGGTTTATTGATAGAACCGAGATTTACAAAAAAGTGGAACAACATTATTACTTCGGGGTATTTTGGATTCTATACTTCAAAAGGACAGTCAAATTACTTAGAAACTTATTATGATTCGACAGTGATTACCGAACGAACAGGTCCAGCAATCATTAGCCAATCAATTGAGGTCAATGACAGCACATCACAACCTGTTGGCGCGACAATCAATCAATATACCATTGGCATGGATTTTTCGTATTCCCATTGGTTCATTACGGCGGGAAGTGATTTAAAATTTATCTTGAACGATGGAAATTCAAACTTTTTCTTTTCTCCTTATTTAAAGATAAATATCAGTGAAAAACTTCAGTTTTCTGCTTACTATTTCAAAAAAGGGAACTACGCTATAAGTTTATTCGAAGGTTCTCAACTCTTCAATTATTTTGCACCGTTGACACGATATAGTTTAACTACTAAATATTCAATTTCAAAAAAAACACATCTTTATTTGACTTATCAGTACGAATCCGTATTCGATAATTTTAATGGAGTAGATTACCGATTGAATTCAATCTATTTAGGGCTAAAATTTAAACTTTAACAACATGAAATATATTTTTATTATAGCAATCACAGCGATCAGTGTTAGTTCTTTCGCACAAGGAAATTCAGTAGAAGTTTTTAAGACTAGTTATGCCTATGAGGCCAGTGGACAGTATCAAAAAGCAATCTCCACTTTGGAGAAAATAGATTTAAGCAGCTCTTATAGTGCCAATTTACGATTGGGTTGGTTACATTACCTCAATGCCAATTATCTTAAATCTAAAAGTTTTTACACTACCGCAATCAAGTTGAAGCCTTCTAGTATTGAAGCTAGACTCGGACTTATTTACCCACTTCAGGTGATGAGTAATTGGGATGAAGTCATTAAAGTTTACACTGCAATACTGTCTATTGATGGTAATCACACAAGTTCAAGATATCAACTTGCATACATCTATTTCGTGCGGAAAAAATATACCACAGCAGAGACGCATCTAAAAAAAATCTTAAGCCTTTATCCTTTCGACTATAATTCAAATGCACTGCTTGGAAGCATCTATGTAAAACTAGGCAAGATCAAAGAAGCAAAAAAGCACTATACTATTGCGTTGGAGTATAACCCTTCCGCAACAGACATTTCAGCCATTTTAAAAGGGTTGTAATGGCTAAGAGCCATATAACCTAAGTTACGCACTATTGATTTATTATAAACTAACTTCACGTTAAACTAAAACTTATGAAATCACTACTACTAATGGTCGTTATAGCTGTATCCTTTAAAGGGTATTCGCAGCTAGCCAACGGATCAATTGCACCCGACTTTACTCTTACAGATGAGGACGGCCGACGCACAATTTATACACTCTCCTAGATGATGGCAAAACCGTATTTCTAGATTTATTTGCCGTTTGGTGTCCTCCTTGCTGGACATATAAAGAAACGGGATCAATGGAAGATGCGTATGTTCAACATGGTCCAACAGGATACCCTGGTGTATCGGCAACAACGACCAATGATATTATGATTTTTGCGATTGAAGCAGATGGGAATGATTGTACATGTTTACCAAATACATCTTGTAATACTTCATCTCAAGGAGACTGGCTCACAGGAACATCTCACCCAACTGTCTGTGTGGTAAACCCTGCAAATTCAGGAAATACGATTGCTGCAGATTATCAAACAGGATTCTTTTGGCCATATATTTACATGGTTTGTCCAGACAGAACCGTCACTTTAATAGGACAACAGGCAGACCCATATAGCTTTGTTTCTAATTGCGCTGTTGCGAGTATAGCAGAACCTATAGAGAATAATATTTCTATTTCACCAAATCCAGTAAAAACTGACCTGAAAATTGATTTAAAAGAAGGTATGGACGGAGAGTTTGTGATTGTTGACTTAAATGGCGCTATTGTTTTCTCTACAGAAATATTAGCTTCTGAATTAAGCAAAATTTTAGACTTAACTTCACTTAAAAGTGGACTTTATTTCGTGAAACTAGGCAATTCAACTATCAAATTTACAAAGAACTAATATTAGCGATTCGCACATTGTATTAACCATCCCAAATTTTGGGGTGGTTTTTTTATTCCAATAATCGAGGTGGATTACACGCAAACGCTCGTAAAACTAAAAGTTTCGCCGTTAAACAAGCCTTTATCGCTGAGTTTCAATTTGGGAATAACTAAGAGGGCACAAAATGACAGTGTCATATATGGAGCCGCAAGCGTTGCTCCCAATTCTTTTGATCTCAAGTCGAGTTTTTCATAGGCATCAGCAACTTGATATCCGTCAAGGTTAGACATAATCCCAGCAACTGGGAGTGCCACTGTTTTTAATTCACCACCATTTGCCAGTGAAACACCTCCCGTTTCGCGAATAATTGCATTAATAGCTGTGCATAGGTCAGTATCATTCGTCCCAACAGCGATAATATTATGGCTGTCATGCGCTACACATGAGGCAATTGCTCCGTGTTTCAATCCAAAATTCTTTACGAACCCCAAAGCTGGTGGGGCATCCATATAACGATTAACAACAGCAATTTTCAAAATATCATTCTCCACATCTATGTTGAGAGCACCATCTTGGTTTGTCAAGGTTACAACCTCATTAGTAGTGATTAACTGACCATCTTCGACACAAATAACTTGTACGTTGTTAGATTTGGCATCAACTTTTAGTTGATTTTCCAAAATTTCTGAACACGAAAAATTATTTACTATTTCTTCATGAACTGAATCAATTAATGTTGAGCCATTTTCAGCTACCAACTCTCCGTCAATGTATGTGGCACTTACATTAAAATCGGTGAGATTATCGACAATACAAAAATCAGCAGGATCATTTTGTTGAAGCAAACCAACATCCATTCGATAGTGCATTACTGTATTGTAGGAAGCGGCTCTAAGTACATTAAACAGATCGCAGCCCTTTGCAATTGAACGTCTCGCAAGAACGTTTATGTGTCCAACAGCTAAATCATTTGGATGTTTATCATCAGAACAAAGCATTATTTGCTCAGGAAATTCATCTATTAAAGTCCAAAGTGCTTCGAAATTCTTTGCCGCGGATCCTTCACGAATGATGATCTTCATCCCATGCTTCAATTTATTGAGAGCTTCAGGTTTGGTAAAGCATTCATGATCGGTTGTAATTCCTGCTTCGATGTAATGTTTTGCCTCTTCGCCCATTAGTCCAGGCGCATGACCATCGACTTGTTTACCCAGTTTAATTGCCAAATTGATTTTATCCATGACCTCTGGATCACGGTTGAGTACACCTGGGAAGTTCATCATCTCCGCTAGGTAGTTAACACGTGGAAGTTTAAATATTTCTTCTATATCATCTAAGGTGATTTCAGCTCCTGCCGTTTCAAAAATGGTTGCGGGAACACATGATGGAGCTCCAAAATGGAACTTAAAAGGTGTTTTAAGTCCATTGTTCACCATGTATTCGACGCCAGATTTACCGAGAACATTCCCTATTTCGTGCGGGTCTGATATAGTAGCAACACTTCCGTGACATACTGCTAATCGAGCAAACTCTGAGGGGATGAGCATGGAGCTTTCTATATGAACATGAGCATCAACGAAGCCAGGTATTATGTATTGACTCTCATCAGTTTCACATTTACGAATTTGACTGATCTTTCCGTTTTCAATGGTGATTTCTCCTTTGTAAATTTGTTTGTTTACAACATCAACTATATTTCCTTCAAGTTTCTTCATGGGCTATAAATCGATGCTATAATAGGCAAAAAAGTGAGAAAAATTGATGGATTTGAGCGATAAATGCTGAATTGGTTGGACTGAAACGGTTTATTGGAAATTGTGAGACGTGGATGGTGAAGGTTTTGTGTTTTAATGGGCTAAATAGAAAGGGAACACTGATAGCAAAGTGGCCATCTTGATTATCCAATTTTGAGCAAGGGTCTACTTACCGCTAGAACACTAGTGAATAACAGGGGCAAAAAAGCAAGAAACAAATTCCAATTTAAGAAAAAGTACTTTAATGTACCTGTTGATGCTATTCGGATACCGCATAACACGAGGCAGAACGTTGCTATGATTGCCAATAAGATGAACTGTTTTTTCGAGTAGATGTCATAAAAAGGACAACGTGATGTGACCAATATTATTGATGGACGCACATCGCTTTTAGCGATACTCAAATAAGTATTAACGATCAGTTACTGCTATTTTTAACTCGAAGCCACCTTCTGAAAGACCTTCTGCACCGACAATGCCAATAACAACTCGGTAAGGGTTATTTATTGCATTTAAATTGACTGTTCTTGTGTGATTTTGAGTTCTTCCACGTTTTAGATAATCCCATTTATGCTCCGCTTCACATGAAACACATGAAGAAAGTTCTGGGGGATATATATCCGAATTAACCCCATCTTGATATGCGTAAATACTAAAGTTTGCATTCTTATCCTTTGGAATAACGGTTATTTCCATATTAGATTGTCGTGGAATTTCTGTTACATATAAGACATGATTTCCTGTGAATTTTAAGTTTTGAGTTCCTGGGAAACATGCTGTTGAGCTATTTGATGCCCAAGATAAATCATGAATCTTGCACCCGTCTTTCAAATCGCCATTAACCGTGATTGTTTTTCCTTTTTCGACTTCAACAGAATAAGTTGTCAGTTTTTTCTGCTCTTCAGTATTCTCAACTTTCGATACTAGATTAATTTCAAGTGAATATTCTCCAGCGATTAATCCTTCTACCCCTGTTACACCAATGAAAATATTATATGCATTAGCAATTGAGTTAAATTTAATCGATCGAGTATGATCTTGCGTTTTCCCTACCCATGCATAATCCCATTTATAGTCAGCTTCACATGATACACAAGACGAAAGACTAGGAGGAGTATTAAAGTTTGTTGTCCCTACTTGATAACCGTACAGGCTAAAATTCGCGCCTTTGTTTTTCGGTATGAGTTTAATCTCTACTTGTGAATATGCCGGAATTTGAAAATAATGCAACACATGATTTCCTTTGAATTTTAGATTTTGAGTTGCAGGAAAACAAGCATTTGAACTGGTTGATGCCCATCTTAATTCACTCATCAGTTTACCAGACTTTAAATTCCCGGTGAATATGGTTGTTTGATTTGAGACAGCATTTATTTTTATTACATCATCTGGTGCTTGTGCAAATAAGATTGAACTATATAGCATGATAGCTGTGACTAGAATAGTATTAAGGTTTTTCATTCGTTATAATTAGTGTTCAATGAACAAGATAGCAATAATTAAGCGGAATTAATTCAACTAATTGAACCCTAGTCTAGGAAATGCTAAAAGAATGAATTTCCTGTCATCATCAAATCAGAATATTCCAGTTGTCACTTTTATTGCGCCAATTAGCACATATCAAGTAAAATAATGGGTGAAGGCACATTTCATCTATATTTTTATTCTAAACAATCATCTTAAAAATCAATCAATATGACTTACAAAATCACACTCCTATTTATGCTGATGTGCCTATTCTCTTCAGCGCAATCAATCCAATTAGTGGGACAAACAAGTATCAATGACAATCAATGGTTTAATGGTATCGCAATTGCTTCTAACGGACCATACGTGTTTGCGGCAAAGTCTGGCTCCAGTTTTGGGAATTTCTACACAATTGATGCAAGTAATCCTTCATCACCTTCCATAGTAGAATCATTTGTTCCAACTCTTAGTAGCACAAGAGCAATAAGTGTTGCGGTAAATGGGCAAACTACCTATTTAGGGACAGCCGGTGGAGATATTTATGCTACTAATGCCTCAAACCCAACTTCGCTCAGTTTATTATCAACTATTTCGTTTAACGGGGAAATAGAAGCCATGGATGTAACCAGCAACAATTTAGTGGCGGCATTGTTTAATTTTGGAATAGCTAATGTTAACAATTCTAACACTTCATCGCTTGCCTTTACAGGTGGTTACGACGTGAGTAATGATGCTTGCGAGCGAGTAGCAACAAGTGGTGCTACTATTTTTGCTCTTAGACATTTGGACGATAATTCTCTTTGGGTGCTCAATAATTCCAATCCAGCTAGCCCATTTCTATTAGTAGACTACAGTTTCTCTCCTGCACTATCATCAGGAAGTATAGGAATATCTGCTGAAATGGTTGTAGCTGGAAACTATTTATACATTGCTGCCGCTGGGTCAAATGGCTTGATTATATTAGACATCTCCAATCCTGGATTGATTTCGGAAGTAGCCAGATATGGAAATGGAGGATCTAAAATCATTACTGATGTCAAAATTGTTGGAAACTATGCCTATATCGCAGATGAGAATAGTGGGATCGAAGTTCTCGATATTTCAACTCCATCCTTTCCTTTTCTTGTTGCATCACAGACAGTCACAGATGGATTATATAAGCTAGAACTACAAGGAGGATACATTTACGGAGTAACATCTCAAACTCCCGGAACTTTCTACGTTTTTTCAAATACATTAGGTAAGGATGAAAACGAATTCGGTGAAGAAATTAGTATATCACCAAATCCAAGCAGTGGAAATACACACCTGGAACTAGACCCAAACAATGAGTATAAGTCCGTTTCTATATTCGACACGAAAGGCGAAGCTGTATACTCGGAATCTATCGAGAATCAAGGAGGGATAGATTTGCCAACTAATGAATTTAGTAGTGGGATGTATTCCATTAAGATTCAGACAGAAAGTAACCAGAAAGTAATCAAGTTCATTAAAGAGTAATTTGACTTGCTCAACCGGGGATCTAAGCTAGTTACAAATCAATGATTAGGAAGGCTGTTTAACAAAAAGACCAATGAATATTGGCAGAATTGTGCTGCATCAAAATTTCGAAACTGGCTTAATCTTCACCAATTAGCTCGAGTGTTTCTTTTGCTGCTGCCTGTTCTGCCTTCTTTTTGGAAGTTCCCGTACCACGTCCATATTCTTGCCCATTGATAAGAACCATAATAACATAGGTCCAAGATGTCCCATTGTTTTCCTCTTTGAGAACATCAAACTCAATTGGAAGACGATTTTTCTGGCTCCAGATAAACAATTTCGATTTAAAATCGATTTCTTCTTCCAGAATTTGATTTAGGTTGACATATTTTTTGAACACATGACTATTGATCGATTTACGAGTACTTTCAAAGCCACCGTCGAGGTAAATAGCACCAATTAACGCTTCGAAAGCATTTCCTTCAATAGTTTCGAGTTTAATTGTTCGGTTTCGATTATAACGAAGGACTTTATGAATTTCCATTTCGTGTCCAATCATTCCGAGTGTTCTTCTACTCACGATTTTCGATTTAATCTTAGTTAAGTAACCCTCGTCTTCATAAGGAAAACGTTGAAATAAGAATTCAGCAATTACAGAATCTAGGATAGCATCACCCAAAAATTCTAATCGCTCGTTTGAGGATACATCAGACTTACTATTAGAGAATGATTTGTGTGTCAATGCTTTCTTGAACAATTTCATGTTCGTTGCATTGTAACCAAATCGTTTTAGAATGAATTTTGCAATTTCATGATCATCAGAGGAAAGGCTTTTACGCGAAAAGAAAGAGAATAAATCGATCTTATTCTACCATTTTTTTCACAATGACACTTGTATTGTGTCCTCCAAAACCAAATGTATTAGAGAGCGCAATATTTACTTCTCTTTTTTGCGATTTGTGGAATGTGAAATTTAACTTATTATCCAATTCTGGATCTTCTGTTTCGTGGTTGATCGTTGGAGGAATCAAGTCATGTTTAACTGCCAAGATGCAAGCAATTGCTTCAATTGCTCCAGCAGCTCCAAGTAGGTGACCTGTCATAGATTTCGTTGAACTGATATTTAAATCATAAGCATGTTCTCCAAAAACGTGTTTGATTGCTTTAACTTCGGCAAGATCTCCCAAAGGCGTAGATGTTCCGTGAACATTTACATAATCTACTTGTGAAGGATCGATTTCGGCGTCCTCTAAAGCAGCGATCATAGTGTTTTTAGCTCCCAATCCATCAGGATGAGGTGCCGTCATGTGATAAGCATCACCTGACATTCCACCACCAATAACTTCAGCATAAATCTTAGCTCCTCGTTTTTTGGCGTGTTCGTATTCTTCCAAGATAAGTGCGCCTGCTCCTTCACCTAGCACAAATCCATCGCGATTTAAGTCGAAAGGACGAGATGCTGTTTTCGGAGAGTCATTTCTAGTTGAAAGGGCTCTTAGTGCATTAAATCCACCCATTCCCATTTCATTAACGCAGGCTTCAGATCCACCTGTTACAATTGCATCGGCTTTTGCCAGTCGAATGTAATTAAATGCATCAATGATTGCGTTTGTCGATGAAGCGCACGCAGAAACGGTCACGTAATTCGGTCCACGTAATCCATACTTAATGGAAATATGTCCCGCTGCGATATCTGCAATCATCTTAGGAATAAAGAAAGGGTTCATTCTTGGTGTTCCATCTCCTGTGAAGTAGTTCTTCGCTTCTTCTTGGAATGTTTGAAGTCCACCAATACCTGATCCCCAAATAACACCAATACGGTCTTGATTAGGTTCGGATTCCATCAAGCCCGAATCTGCCATGGCCTCGGTAGCCGCGACCATAGCATATTGGGAAAATGGATCTAATTTCCTTGCTTCCTTTCGGTCAAAATGCTCAGAGGCATCATAACCTTTTAATTCGCAAGCAAAATGTGTTTTAAATGCCGACGCATCATAGCGAGTTATGGGGGCAGCTCCACTTTTACCATTGATTAGACCTTCCCAATATTCAGAAATATTATTCCCAATTGGGGTAAGGGCTCCTAAACCAGTGACAACTACTCTTTTTAATTCCATACTCAATCGATCGATTCGACTATTTAATGTATTGGTTTAACCAGCGTTTTCTTCAATATACTTTACTGCGTCACCAACTGTTTGGATGTTCTCAGCTTGATCATCTGGAATAGCAATGTTAAATTCTTTTTCGAATTCCATAATTAGCTCAACCGTATCCAAAGAATCGGCTCCAAGATCGTTTGTGAAGCTTGCTTCGTTAGAAACTTCGCTTTCTTCAACACCTAACTTATCAACTATGATAGATATTACTTTTGATTTGATGTCAGACATTACTTGTTTTTTTTAAGGGTTAATTCAGCCGCAAAGAAAACCACAAAGAACCATAAAACAAAATTATTAGTCATAATATTCAATCACTTGCCCTTTTGGTTTGCGTGTGAGGTCTGGAACTTTAGCGTTATTCGTTGGATATCCGATGGGTAATAAAAGAAATGGGCGTTCGTTTTCAGGGCGATTTAGTGCTTTTGCAATGAAGTTCATTGGGCTAGGTGTATGCGTTAATGTTACCAAACCTGCATTTTGAATCGCCATAATTAAAAACCCAGAAGCAATTCCTACAGATTCGGAGACATAATAATTGTTTCTCTTTTTTCCGTCATTCTTAAATTCATAGACACGCTTCATAACAACGACGATCCAAGGTGCAATATCGATAAATTCCTTTTCCCAGTTAGTTCCAAGGGGTTCAAGATCCTCCAACCAATCGTCGCTCATTCTTCCATCGTAGGACTTCTTTTCTTCTTGTTCAGCTAATTCTCGGAGGCGCGATTTAAGTTCTGTATTAGAGATTAAGCAAAAGGTCCAAGGCTGTTTGTGCGCTCCAGAGGGGGCAGTTGAAGCAGTCATAAGTATGTTTTCAAGGACTTCTTTTGGTACTGGTTGATCAGAAAAATCACGGACGGAACGACGACAATCGGCCCATGCATAGAAGTCGCGAGTTCTTTCTAGCATTTCTTCTTCGGAATAGCTTTTTTGAGAGAATGGAATGAATGGGTATTCTTTAGACATGTTTGTGGAGTTTGGGTAAATATAGGGATTTGGGTGGAAGTCTTGGGATGGATCGGAGCGCTGATGACGTTGATCTTCATGATTTTTTGGCATAGATTGGTTTTAGTGTGGAGAAGTGTTCGATAAAGTTTCGTTGTTGAATTGTGTCGTTTTTATTGAGAAGGTTGGACTTCGATGATGCGTATTATTGTAAGAGTATTTACCTTTGCAGCATGACACGTACACAGATAGCGATATTTGCCTCTGGAACAGGAAGTAATGCCATGAATTTGATTCGATCTTTTAGAAATCATCGTGAATTGGAGGTGGCGTTTGTGTTGAGCAATAATGAGTCAGCTAAGGTCATTGATTCGGCCAAAGAGCTTGGAGTTTCGACGTATGTGCAGACAAATGCGCAAGTTGCTGATGGAGAATTATTGAAACGCTTTTGTGCTGATCGCGATATTAATTGGATTGTGTTGGCAGGTTATTTACGCAAAATCCCATTGGAGTTAATCGCTGCATATCAAGATAAAATCATCAATTTACATCCGTCACTTTTACCAAAACACGGCGGAAAAGGAATGTTTGGAGCAAATGTGCACAAGTCGGTTTTGGAAGCAAAAGAAACGCAATCGGGCATCTCTATTCATCTAGTCAATGAAGAGTTTGATAAAGGACGAATGATCGCTCAGTTTTATTGCAGTCTTGATGAGACAGATGATTTAAACTCACTTCAAAAGAAAATTGCGCACTTGGAACAAAGCTACCTTCCGCGTGTAGTTGAAACCACCATTTTAAGATAGTCATGGAAGATTTTTTCAAAGGGTTTGACGGGACAGAATTGTTCAAAGCAACAATGGTTCTATTTGCGGTAATCGATATTGTTGGATCAATTCCAATAATAATTAAGTTGAAAGAGAAATCTGGAGAAATCCAGTCGGGTAGGGCAACGATTGTTTCGTTTGTAATAATGACCGCTTTTTTATTGCTAGGGGATAGTATCCTTGGCTTATTTGGTGTGGAGGTGGAGGCATTTGCAGTTGCAGGTGCGTTTATTCTTTTTGCAATGTCACTTGAGATGATTCTTGGAATTGAGCTATTTAAAGAGAGTGGAACGGATAAAACTGCGAGTATTGTTCCATTGGCATTTCCCATCATTGCTGGGGCGGGTGCCATGACATCTATTATCTCACTTCGCGCAGAGTTTGCTGAGATTAACATCTTCTTGGCGATTTGTATCAATGTAATAATCGTATTTGCGGTATTAAAGTCAACTCGATTAATTGAACGATTACTTGGTGCAGGTGGAATTGCAATCTTAAAAAAGGTGTTTGGGATTATCCTCTTGGCGATTGCTGTAAAACTCTTCTCTTCAAACCTGAAAGCACTGCTGAACGATCCTGTTGATAAAATTGAAGAAGTGAAGTCTGAGATTGTCGAGAAGGAATTAATAAAATGGGATGATGGAAACTACTATCCAGCGAATGAAGTAAAGAGCTTAAACTTGCTCAAACACTTCCTCTTGCACGAAGAAGTAAAAACCGATACTGTTTATTTTCCTTTGGACGACTTGAACATACTAAGGTAGAGGTAATTGACCAACTTCTATTGATCGAAGGTTATTTCGATCTATGATCCAATAAAAACAAAAATCGACACTAATTGCTTAATGCCGATTCCTTCTTATGAAACTAAGACTCTCCAGCCTTCAGGTTTACTCTTCTTATTTTTAAAGTGCTATGCAAAACGCAATGTTCAATTGAATTTTACGGTTTTAAGTGTTTTCGGACACAATTTCAGCCTATGAGTTTTAGTTTCCTCTTGATTAGTTTTCACATCTCCACGTATCTTTTGATACTTAGCTTACTAGTTTACAATCACCTTTGTTTTCTCAACATTATTTCCTGACTCGATCGTTATAATATATGTTCCAGAACCAAATTTCTTCAGGTCGATTTGCTCATTGTAATCGCCTTTGAACTTCCCAAGTTTCTTTTCAAAAACAATTTTTCCTTTTGAATCAGTCACCTTTACCGTCGTTTTCACTTTCGCAGATTGACTAAATCGTATCGTGAATGTTCCATCATTTGGGTTTGGGTAAACATCAACTTCATCCTCAGAAGTGCTCAACTTTCCCCGGTGCTTTCCTCGACTGTTTTCGTTATAATCTTCCATGACAATTACAATAGTGAAGTCTTCATCTCCATTCATCATCATTACTTCACCATCACTATTTTCTGATATCCATTCGAAACTCACTTCTATGTTGTGATCCAAATCATCTGAGTTTTCGATGTTTGTGCATGTTTTTTTGACAACCACTACGTGTTTTCCGTCCTCTGGATCACCCATATCATCTTCATTAAGAATAATCATGATGTTTTCACTATCACTTCTTTGCATTTGGTGAATTTCAATGCTATTCATCTCCTCCTCTGTCAATTCTACTTCCTCACCATTTACGATTTTCGTGATTGTACGGTTTCCATCGTCATCGATTTCGACATTAATTTGCACATTTTCAGAATCTTCCGCCCAATGATTACCTTGGTCATCGTACATTCTCATCTTCATCATACTACTATGATGGCTGCCTTCCACTCTATGTTCCTCGATCATTTTAAGATCTTCCTCCGTTAACTCAACCTCTTCACCATTGACAATTTTCTTTACTGTTTTATGGTCTTGACCGTCAATTTCAACTTGAATTTCAACTTTCTCAGTATTCTCGCCATCAACTTCTTCCGAAAGATCACGGATAATCATGTGAGTGCCTGACTGAGGCATCATTTTGCCCAATGAAGGCAGATCAATAATTTTCACATTCTTGCTGTCAATCCCTTTATCTGCCAGGAAATCATCCACAGAATAATTTGAAGTCATTGAAATAATTGTGTCGTGCATAACCACTTTTCCACCCTCATGGTGAATGACTTGATACTTCTTTTTGTTGTCATCATCAGGTTTACTTGTGAACGAAACCAAAAGTGCTGTAGTTGCAATAGCCGTTAAGCCTAGCAATACCATTTTTTTTCCTAATACCATTTTTCAGTTGTTTTGATCGAGCGCATTGAATGCTGTTGATCGATTTCTAGAGCCAAGGTACTGCCAATAGACAGTCGATAACGTTAAAGAAATTCTAACGAACGTTAAAGTCAGGTTAAAGCTTGATTTACTCTTTAATAAGATGATAGCTGATTGTTGCTTCAACGCGACCAATATTGCGAATACCTTTCGATATATCCCAGAAGAAATAAATAGTCCAAAGTGCAGGCTTGAAGATTCCTTTTTTCAAGATCGGCATTTTTCGTTTCGCCGCACGATAAATTTGCTCACGTTTTATGTCTACGATTTTAAACCCGGCTTGTCGTGCATATCGGCGCGTTTTAAAAGGATTCACAGGATGAAAAGTATCCAACCCTCCATGTGGACGTTTTCTACGGTTCAAATACCATCGAGCAAAGGCACCTTTCCCCATCAGTGGGAACCAAAACATCTGATAATGACCTTCGTAAAATGAAATATAATCCGGTCCGCGAAGAATCCCAGATCCTCCCTTTTTTAGAACTCGGTAAAGTTCAAAAAGGCAATCTTTCTCATCTGCAACATGTTCAATCGTTTGCCAACTATCAAAAGCGTCGAAGGATTCGTCTTCAAAAGGGAGTTTTTCTCCAACACCCACAACTACGCGGTTTCGCCATTCATCACAGTAATCATTCTCTTTGAATTTAGCATCAATTACATCCTGTTTCCAGACTTCTGGTTCTACTCCATAGGTGTTATATCCGTCCCGCAATCCTTGCAAAACAAAACTTCCGCAGCCAGCGGCCATATCTAGAATCTTCTTTGATTTTAGATTGTCAATAAATTCTTCAAGTAGGTCGAATCGATGTTTTTCAGAGTACACACTATCATCACCCCATCGTGTTAATACTCTTTCATAGGCTTCCTTTGGATACATTGATATGTCGGGGAAATAAAGTGCTATTTCCTCATCAAGACGTTCTTTAAGTAGTTCTCGCGCTGTGCTCATTTGAACAATTTTTTAATTCTTGGTTGAACCCGATACATGACTTTTACAATCAAACGTTTAAATCCATTATTAAGTTGCCCCTTCCACTTGACGTGGTACTTCTGAAAAATTTCTTTCTTGGTAAGCAAGAACATGATCTCCATCAATGGTGTATGTACGTTCTTTTGGTAATAATACGAAACAAGTTCTTTCTTTGCTTGGTCATAAGCAGACCAATACCAGCGGTCGTACTTATATAAGTTATTCTCAAGTGTTTCGACGCCATCATCAAACAATTTCTTAGCGTCACCATCTCCAGTAACTCGATACAAATCTAGCGCGCCAAATAGTCCATATATGAACCCATTCAGGACGAGTGATGGGGGGTCAGTTGGGTACTCTTCTAACCACATGTATCCGTTTTTGTCAGTTCTTCTTACTCCACCATCAACATAATCATATTTTAGGTATTCAATGGCCTTCTTTGCCGTCAATAAGTAATATTCGTTGTTAAAGAGTTGATAAGCTCTCAAGTAGAGTGATGCTGCCTGACCTTGATACATACCCGATGTCCATCCTTTTGGAAGTTTATACTGATTGTTGGCTTCGCTTCTCCATACAACAGAATCCTTGAAGATCTCTGATTTACTGTCAAGCCAATTCATGCAGTTTTTGATAATATCCACTCGACCATCAGTAGAACCGTCCTCTACAATAAATTCAAACTGAATCAGCGCATATTGCATCACCATAACGATGCTGTAATATGGTACACCATCGATAATCAAGTAGGGAATGCCGTTCTTGTCAATTTCACCTAATGAGTTATTATCAAAATGGTAAATAGCTGGCTTCAAATTTTGGTAATATCCACCTAACTTTGATGACATTTCAACATCACCAACCCCAAGTGTTAAATTATCATTAACTCTCATTATTAAGTTGATAGTAACCCATTATCCATTGGTCGATTAGTACATCCCATGATGCAAAGTTACAAATGATTTTCTCATTTTTTTTACATTTTTCTCGATAGCCTTCCAAGTCGGCAATCACATTGTTTAACTGATCACTTATGGTGTCAAATTGCACCGTTTGGAAGTAAATTCCTAACTCTTTGTAGATCTCATAAGGAAGCCAATCCCCTACGAGCAAAACATCACCTGCAACCATTGCCTCTTTTATTGAACTAGCAAGGGCATCTGTGGTTTGAGTATTCAACGTGATATCAGATACAATTCTCATTTCAGCGAGTCCTTCCTCGGTTAATCTATTTGTTACAAATTTATACTGAAATCCTGATTGATTCACTGCTATTTTTAGCCTATCAATATACCCATCCTCATCTCCATAAGTGAGCGGGAATAGCAAATAAAGTTTTTCTCGTGTAGCTTCATCAAGTTGACTGAGAGATTTAAGTGCCCTAATGTGTTGTTGTTGTTGTTTCGCGTTGTAGCCGCATGTGACGACAATCTTATCCTTGGGAATGCCTTGCAGGCTCTTCAGTTCTTTACGATTGACTGATTTTTTCATCTCATAGATTAGGTCAATTCGATCAGAGCCGTATTGATTAAAGATGTATTTATGGGGATATTTTGGAAAATGTTCTTCGAAATAAGGAATCATATTTTTGGATAGTAAAATCCGATCACAAGCTTGAAAAAGGCTCTTCTGCTCTTCCTTTTGGATAGTTGATGTCCGAAATAAATCCGATCCGAATAAGCAACATATTACTTTTTTATTAAGCTGGGGAATGTACTTTGAATAATGCGGCTCGATAAAATGGATATCTAGGATATCAGCAACTTTTGTATGCTTTCGAACGAATTTGTTTCTGAAAAACTTAAGGTAGGCACGAGCGACAAGTCCCTTCATGCCGAATGGAAGTAAACTCTTTATGATACCATTCTCGTTATGCTCTAACCCATGAAATATATCTAATGCAGTAACAGAAATGTTTTTCTTACGCAATCGCTTGATTAATTCAAGTGTGCCAGGATGCCAAAATGGAATTGCGGTGAGAATGATGATCCTCATGAGCCAATATTAATGAATTTGAAATACTCCTTCCACTCACCAATGTCTCTCCAGCTTTTTTCACTTACGGGAAATACTCCAACTCTTCGTTTTTCCGAAATTAGTTTATTAATTAAGGTCGTAATATGGTAGAATTCATTTGTAGGAATCTCATCCAGCAGATGTGGCTCTAAAATGTATAGTCCAGAATTAATCAAGTAGGTTAACTCTGGCTTCTCTGTAATCTTTTCGAGTATTCCATCTTCCCCAGTTTCAAGTGTTCCGTACGGAATCGATATGTGCTTGAGGGCAGCAACAACTGTCAATTCGTTCTTGTTCTCTTTATGGTATTTGTAAATTTCTGCATAATCTTGATCGACTAATATATCACAGTTCGTGACAAAAAAAGGAACTTTGATCAGATCCTTGAGTAAGTGCAAACTTCCAGCAGTTCCTAATGGTTTAGGTTCTGTGAAAAATGAGAAGTTTGCTCCTTCCACGGGGTTTGCGTCGATGTAGTATTTGATTAAGTCAGACTTGTAATTAACGCTGACATAAAAGTCAGAACAACCATGTTTTGTAAAACTCTCCACAATTGTTTCTAGCATAGTTTTCTCCCCAACAGGAATCAATGGTTTAGGAATAACATTGGTTAGTGGTCGAAGCCGTGTCCCCATTCCTCCAGCCATAACTACTACCGGGCAGCCTAATTGTTCTAATTTTTCTTTTCTCTCTTCGAATAAATCTTTCCAATAGATGATGTTTTCTAAGTCACCGTTTTCTGCTATAACGGGCATGCATTCGGCGCGTAATTCCATCATGTTCGCTTTGATACTCTCTAGGCTATCTTTGGTTGAAGCAACGGTGATAATTCCTCGAATAATTTCAGATGCTAGAGCATTTAAGTCTATATTATTAATTATAGCACGTTGGATATCTCCAATACTAATAACACTGATAAACTTACGCCCTTCAGTAATAACTAACAGCTTCTGGTCAATCTCGTCCATCTTCTTCAAGCATTCTACGAGAGATGTATCTGGGGGAATTTGATTAATAAACACGTTGTTATTTGTTTTTAATAAAATCTTCCTTGAAAATCGCGAAAATATAAATATCGTGATACGCTCCTTCTGTATAGTAATGCCGTTCCAATTTGCCCTCTTTTTTAATACTTCCGAGCTTGTCAAGCATTTTAATGCAAGCGTTATTAAAATTTACAACATAGCTGTTTAATTTTTTAAGGTTCAACTCTTCAAAAGCATATTCGAACAATAAGTTTTGTGCCTCAATACTATACCCTTTTCCTTGTTTCGATCGATCTCCTATAATAATTCCCCAATTAGATGTTCCACTCAAGTAATCAATGCCACTTAAGTGAACCATTCCAATATAATCCGAGGTTCCAACTTCCTCTATCGCAAAATAAATATTTCGATTACTCATATCTTTAAGTACCCTGTCAAACCAAATTTCATCCATCTCGATTGAACTAGGATAGCGAGTCCCTTGGGTAACTCGAATTAATTCAAGATCATTTCGCCACACATTCGTTTTATGAATATCTTCTGCTCTTAATGATCGCAGTCTTACATTTTTGCCAGTTAACATAAACTTAAAATTTTCATTTGATGATAATATCAATCTGCTCTTTTATTAACGAGAATACACGCTGTTTTGTTTCAATTAATTCTAAGTTGCTTTGACATTTCAGAATAACATAACCTTGCCGGTCCAAACTATTCCGAAGCTGCTTTGTACTATCACCCACCTTCAAATCAACAGTAAGCAATATTACTTCAGGAATGGACAGTATAGAATTAAAGTCCCCAAGCTGAGTAACTTTTCCTTGATGGAGTTCGAAATAAAATATCCCTGAATGTGCTGATTCAGACGGTAAAGTTGAAACCTCCATACCTAATCGAAGTTTAATTAAATTGGATTCTAAGTTAACACCAGTAGCTAGGCGAACCAAATGAGAAGTAATATAGTCACCCCCCAATCTTGGGCTAGTTTCAATTACAGTGATTGTACCATTAAATATTTTGATTTCAGTATGAGCTGCACAGAATCGATAATTAAATGCTATTGATATCTCCTGAATAAGAGCATTAATCCTTTTAATAATATCTTTACTCAGTTGAGCTGGGATAACATGTGCTGTTTCAACGTTTACTGGAAATTTCGTACTTGTTTTCTTAGTTATTGCTATTAGTTCAGAGGTGACTCCATCATGAAGGGATTCAACACTATATTCTGCTCCAAGAATGACTTCTTCGCATAGAAGTGCATCTTCTTTGGAATATCTGAGACTTTCTTCGAACAATGCCCCTGCCCCTTGAGGGCTGTCACAATAAAATACTCCTCGACTACCGGAGTTGTCTACCGGCTTAATAATCACTGGGTATAGTTCAATTTCCGAAGAATTCTTCATCAACTTCCCTTTAGCGCAGCGGATATCATTCTGGTCAAACACACACTTCATCTTACTTTTATTCGTACAGTTTTCTGCTGTTTTTACAGAATAAAATGGAAATTTATAGCGCTCTGCTATTCTCGCCATCATTACCAGAGGTTTGTCCGTGGCACTTGTAATTATCCCATCAATTGCAAAGCTATCAACCACTTCACAGGTTGCTTCAAAGTCATCACCTTCAATAACCTCAAAATGTGATGCCAATTGTTTTCCTATTGCGCTAGGATCAGGATCAATAACTATTGTTTCAATTCCAAGAGAATTCGCTTGATTTATTAGTGATTTTTGAAGCGGACCACCACCAAAAATTAAAAGTCGTTTATTAGTAAAACTCATTCAAACCACTTTTAAGTGTTGCGCAAATAAACTCAACCTCCTTTTCGGTTAGACTTCCATAAATTGGTAATGTGATTGAATTACCTGAGATATATTCTGTTATCGGAAGCTGATGACTATCGTCTTGATAAATAGAAAACTGATGAATTGATGGATAATGAACACTTGTCTGAATTCCTTGAGCATGCATATAATCCCTCAGCTGATCTCTTTTTTCTTCTGTTGAATCATTCAAAACGATTGGAAAAATATAGTTGGACGAAAAATCAGTTCGATCAGCAAATGGAATCGTAATTTCAGTCAAACTTGATAGATGAGAAAGATAATTTTTTCGAACTTCAGTTCTTTTAATTAAATCTCCCGGTAATTTCTGCAACTGGACGATCCCTATTGATGCTCGAATATCATCCATTCGATAATTGTAACCTAGCTCAACAATATCATAACGCGTTGCATGACCTTTTGAACGTTCATAAGACATGGTAGTCATTCCATGAGATCGCAGCAATCGAATTTTCTTTGCCGTATCTTCATTATTCGTTACGAGCATTCCTCCTTCTCCTGTGGAGATATTCTTATTCGAGAAAAAACTGAAGCAGCCAATATCTCCAAGCGTTCCTAATTTTTCACCCTTATATTCTGAAAGCGGTGCATGGCAAGCATCTTCGATCACATAAATATTACTTTCTTTCGCGAAGGTCAAAATTTCATCCATTGCACAGGCATAACCGCCAAAGTGCATGACAATAATTGCCTTGGTTTTATCTGTAACTTTTGCCTTGATTTCTTCCAAGCTAATTGTAGGGTCGGATGCACTGGAAACATCGCAAAATACAGGAGTTGCATTAACATAACGTACCGAATTAACGGTGGCTGCAAAACTTAAAGATGGGCAAAGCACCTCATCTCCCTCTGAGATGTCTAAGGCAGCCAATGCGAGATGCAAAGCTCCAGTACAGTTCGCTAAACTGACGCTATAATCAACATTCAATAACTCAGAAAACCGATCTTCAAAATCAGCACAACGAGGGCCCGTCGAAATCCATTTTGAGCGAATCGTTTCCAATACAGCTTCTTCCTCTCGCTCATCGAAATTTAGTTTAAAAAGGGGGATCGTAAAACTCATGTTGAACTAAATATTATAGATAGAGGTCTTGTACTTTGCCAAATTTTGTGGTTTTGAAAACCATTCAATCGTTCGTAATAATCCTTCTTCCAAAGAAACGCACGATTCGAAATCTGAAATTGAACGGATCAGTGAATTATCACCATACAGCCTAAAAACTTCTGATTTCCCAGGACGCATTCGTTCTTTTTCTTGAACAAACTCAACATCTTTATTCATCAATTTCGCAATCAAGTCTAGCGTATCTTTTACAGAGATTTCACTATTACTTGCAATATTTACTTCCTTCCCTACTGCTTGCTCTGATTCAGCGAGTGCTAGAAATCCACGACATGTATCTTCTACATAGTTAAAATCGCGCGTAGGAGATAAATCCCCCAGCTTAATAATGGTTTCTCCAGCGGCAATTTGACCGATAATTGTAGGAATAATAGCTCGCGCTGACTGTCTAGGTCCGTACGTGTTAAAAGGGCGCGCAATGACTACAGGCAAGTCGAATGAATTAAAATAACTCATCGCCATCATATCCGCACCAATCTTTGATGCAGAATAAGGTGATTGAGGCTGCTTAGGGTGTTTCTCATCAATAGGAACATACTGAGCGGTGCCATAAACTTCAGAAGTGGAGGTAACAATGACTTTTTTTATTCCATGATCCTTTGCTGCTCGACAAATATTCAGTGTTCCTGTGACATTTGTATCGACATAACTTTCAGGTGCGACGTATGAATAAGGAATTGCTATTAATGCTGCGAGATGAAAAATAACATCAACATCTTTGGTGATTTCTCTGCAATAGTTTGAATCTCGAACATCACCAGATACAATTTCAAGTTGATTGTGTTGCAAATCGTCGATCCATCCCCAGTTATTGAAAGAGTTATACTGAGCCAATGCTTTTACTTCAAAGCCAGTAGCCAGTAAGAGTTCTGTAAGATGAGATCCGATAAACCCATCTGCACCAGTTACAAGTGCCTTCATAAATGCCAAATTTTCGAACTAAACTACACAATCTACCAGTCCTTTGGAAGAAAATGACAGATATTATGAGTGTTTCCTCATTTGAAAAGTTCATACCAAAATGCAAATCGTACTGCTTGAAATGAAAAAAACATGTAAATTTGAAGTGCTACCTACATAAAATTCTATGCTAAATGACCTTAGTATTAATAGACTAAATTAATTGTAATTCCACATTGAGTAAGATTAAAGAATTTATCGGTGAAACCTTAATTTATGGCTTTGCAAATGTCTTCTCACGAGTCTTTGCAATGATGCTAATCCCGCTTTATGTTGGATTAGGAGAGACTGATTATTCTAACTTAATCATGCTGCAATCTATTTTCTCTGTGTTAACAGTGTTTTTAGCACTGAATTCGGGAGTGTTTTACTACTACTATTCGTGGAATAGACCTAAAGTTCACAAGATGATATTTTCAAGTTGGTTTTATTACCAACTTCTCATTGCATTAGTAATTCTCTTCTCCTTTTACCTCTTCGCAGGGTCAATAAAATCTATCTTTATTGTGACAGCTGAAAATGGAGGTGATCTTGAGTGGGCCCTTGTATTAGTTGCTTGTCAATTTTTCCCATACATTATTAATATCACGAATATAAACACCTTCAGAATACAACGCAAACCTAAGAAAGTACTTCAAATAGTCTTTTTGGAAGCATTATTTACCTTAATGCTAATCGGAGGCGGCCTGTTGTTTCTAGATTTCGGATTGATAGAAATCATTGCTTCACAGTTTATTGGAAGACTTTTGGTAAATTTCTTCTTTATCAAGACCGCCCGAAGCTATTTAAATTGGAAGTATTATTCGAGTGGAATGCTCAAGAGGTTATGGCTTTTCTCATGGCCATTTTTTGTAATAAGTGGCTTTGAATGGATGATATTAAGCGTAGATAAGTTCATTGGTGTAGATTTGCTAGATGAACCTATAGATATTGCAACACTAGCACTAGCAATGCAACTTACAATACCAATAATTGTAGTTGCCGACATGATTCGAATGGCAATCGGACCTTTTATAATGTCCATACATAAAGAAAAAAATGCGGACCAAAGTTATCAGCAAGTATTTGATATTTCTGTCTTCTCTGGACTTATAGTGATGGTTGGAATTATCGCCGCGTCACCTCTACTGACATTAGTATTAGCGAACGATCTCTATTTAGGCGTTGTGACGGTAGTCCCCTTGATTGCATTTAGCAACGTCCTATCTCTTATATCTACTCAGTTCTCCGTGAATTTTAGTCTTGTGAAGAAGAATGCCTATTTACTTATTGCAACATCTGTGGCAGGAATATCTGTTATCTCTCTAAATATTATCCTCATGAGAGAGTACGGTTATATTGGTTCTGGTATTGCCCAAGCGGTTTCTTCTTTTTTAATGGCTGCAATACTATATCTCATTGGAAAACGAATTACAAATATGAATTTGCGCCTGAGAAATACGCTTGTGTTTATTTCAATTGTGGGAATTTATGTTACTTCTGTTTATTATGACATGGAAAACATCTTATCTGGCAACTTCGGCTTTATCATATTCGGCGGAATCGTATGTTTCATTATATTGTTCGCAGCGTATCTATTAACGTATAAAAAGATGAAAATTGCAGATACCGTAAATCGTGAAATGGACTAAACGAATGAAAAAAGTACTTATTCTTGCTTACGATTTTCCCCCTTATGTTTCCGTTGGTGGGTTAAGGCCATACAATTGGTATAAGTATTTCAATGAATTTGGCGTTTACCCAATCGTTGTTACACGCCAATGGACGAACGAATATGGTAATGAATTGGATTATGTTGCCCCTAGTATCTCAGATAAAACTGAAATTGAAGAAACGGAAAGAGGTATGATTATTCGTAGCCATTATCAACCCAATTTATCAAATAGATTACTTCTTAAATATGGAAAAAGCAAATATAAATTTTTCCGAAAATTAATAACCGCTTTTTACGAGTTTGCTCAATTTGTTATACCAGTAGGTCCAAAAAAAGAACTCTACCGTTCAGCAAACACTTATTTAAAAGAAAATTCTGTCGATGCAATTATTGCCACTGGAGATCCTTTCATCCTTTTTAAATACGCCAGTAAATTAAGCCAAAAATACACTACACCATGGATCGCAGACTACAGAGACCCTTGGTCACAAGACATTTATGGACAACAGCATTTTTTACTGAATCGATGGGGGCGAATCATGGAAAAACGAATCGTTAGAAAAGCCACATTGTTCACAACAGTTGATAACTTTTTCGCCTATAACATCTCTAAACTTGTACCTAATTTAGATCACAAAATAGTGCCAAATGGATTTGACCCAGAAGCGATAGAACGGGTTAAAAATATTGAGCAAGAAACCGATGTGTTGACAATCTCATTTATTGGCACATTGTACAATTGGCACCCCATTAATAGTTTTTTGCGTGTATTTGAGGAATTTGTAAACAGCAACCCTGATGACCCAATTCGGCTAAAGTTTTATGGCCTTGGGAGCAATGACATGCTAACAGATTTAATCGCGTCTACCTATAAAGGAATCGAAGATAAAATCGTCATTTACCCAAGAATACCAAACCCAGAACTACTTGAAGCGATTTCAAAAGATAATGTGATGCTTTTATTCAATTATTACTCTTTTATGGGAACGAAGATTTTTGATTACATCGGGATTAATCGGAAAATTCTTTTTTGTTATTCAAATGATAAGGAGGCCCAACGTATAAAAGATCAATATTATACACTTGAGGAAGACCCTTTAAATGAGGTGCAAATTCAGATAGCCCTAATTAATAAAACTAATTCTGGGATAATTATAGAGAATGATACTCATCTATTATTTGCACTAAAGCAACTAGCTCACGAATTTAAATCGTCGGGAAAAATTGAATGTAACTCAATCGGCGTTGATAAGCTTTCGAGAAAAAAACAAGTTGAACTTCTGGCTCAAATAATAACCGGGATTAAATCAAAAAGCTAACGATAGAGGTTTGCAGAAAATAATTCTAATCGATTACGGGATGGGGAACTTAAGTTCTGTTGCTAGGCGGCTCAATAGTCTAAACTCAACCGCAATAATATCATCTGACGCAAATGAGATTCTTTCTGCAGACAAAATTATTCTTCCCGGTGTAGGTCATTTCCAAAAAGCAATGAAGAACATTCAGTCGCTTCATCTGGAAGCGGCACTGCATGAAGCAGTTCTGGTTAAAAAAACGCCAGTACTTGGTATTTGTTTGGGAATGCAATTAATGGCAAATTCAAGTGAAGAAGGAAGTGTAAAAGGACTTGGTTGGTTTGATGCGGAAGTAGTAAAATTTGAAGTGGAAGATAAAGTGAATTACAAAGTCCCACATATCGGATGGAATTCTGTGGCGATCAATAAAAAAAGTCCAATAATGAACGGCATCCTTCATGAAGAAAGGTTCTATTTTGTCCATTCTTATCACATCAAAATGAAAAATAAACAGGATATCCTTAATGAAACTGAGTACAGCTATAAATTCACTTCGGGAATAGAAAGAGAAAATATTTTTGGCGTTCAATACCACCCTGAGAAAAGTCATGACGCAGGTAATCAATTTTTCAAAAACTTTATCGCTCTCTAATGTATCGCCCCAGAGTTATCCCCGTCTTGTTATTAAAAGGAAATATCCTTGTTAAATCAGTACAATTTAAAAATCACAACTATATTGGTGACCCCATAAACGCCGTTAAGATTTTCAATGACCTCAAAGCGGACGAATTAATTTTTCTCGACATTGAGGCATCTAAACAAGGAAGGTTAATTTCACTTGATTTTGTTCGTGAAGTAGGTGAAGAAGCAAACATGCCATTTGGAGTTGGGGGGGGAGTGAAATCACTTGCCGATATAGAATCAATTATTAAGGCTGGAGCAGAACGAATTATTATCAATTCCGCTGCTGAAAATAATTCATTTATTAAAGAAGCATGTTTGAATTTTGGGTCTTCTACGATTAGTGTTTGTATTGATGTGAAAAAGAAAATATTCAAAGGGAATCATGTCTGGATCAACGCTGGAACAAAAAGTATTTCGAACTCTCCTGTAAATTTTGCGCGTAAAATGGAGGATCTTGGAGTAGGTGAAGTAATCATACAATCTATGGCAAATGATGGCCGGATGGGAGGGTATGATATTGAGCTTATTAAAGAAATCACCCAAAACATTACAATTCCAGTCACAGCTCTTGGAGGAGCAGGAAATACTAACGACTTACTGCAAGCATACGATGAAGGGCTAGCAAATGGACTTGCAGCTGGAAGTATGTTTGTTTACCACGGATCAAACAAAGGAGTTTTAGTGAATTATCCAGAAAAGAAAGAACTTGAGTTTTCTCGTTTTATTTAGTATTTTACTTGAGTCTAGTGAATAAAAAAACAATATTAAACTTACACATGACGAAAGAACCTTACCAGATATGTACTCGATGTGTAATGGACACTACGGATTTAGAAATCAAGTTTGATTCTGAAGGGGTCTGTAATCATTGTACAAACTTTATCAATACTCGATCAAAACACAATTATCTGGGTGCTGAAAGTGATCAAGAACTTGAGCGAATTGTTGCCGAGATGAAAAAATCAGGCAAAGGAAAAAAGTATGATTGTCTTGTTGGTGTAAGTGGCGGAATTGATAGTTCATACGTATCGCACATCACGCGCAAATTTGGTCTTAGGGTGTTGGCTCTCCACATGGACAATGGTTGGAATTCTGAAGAAGCTGTTCTAAATATTAAAAACATTGCCAAAAAACTTGACATAGATTACGAAAGCTATGTGCTTGACTGGGAAGAATTCAAAGATATCCAGTTAGCCTTCTTGAAGGCGTCAATTCCAGAAGCCGAAACCCCAACAGACCTGGCAATTCCAGCAGCAATGCATAAAGTTGCAGCAAAACATGGAATTAAACATATTATTAGTGGCGGTAACTTTGCAACTGAAGGAATTTTACCAAGGTCGTGGCATTATAATTCAAAAGACCTTAAATATTTCAAGTATATCACCAAAAAGTTCGGAACGAAAAAAATTCGAAAGTTTCCAACCTTTGGCTTCATGAAGGAGATGTATTACAAAATAGTTAAGCGAATTAAAATCATCTACATCCTGAATTATGTCCCCTATGTCAAGGATGATGCAATGCAATTATTGAAAGATAAATTAGACTGGAAATATTATGGCGGTAAACACTATGAATCCAAATATACTGGGTTCATACAATCTTATTACCTCTATGAAAAGTTTCAAATTGATTACCGAAGAGCGACATTGGCAACACAAATTTGCACCAAAGAAGTCAGTCGTATAGATGCTCTACAAACTCTTGAATCGAAGCCTTATTCTGATGAAATAGTTGCGAAAGAGAAAAAATACATCGCTAAAAAATTGAGTATTTCACTCGAAGAACTTGACCAGATAATCCAACGGCCAGCAAAGTGGTACTGGGATTACCCAAACGATCAAAAAAGACTTGGTTTCATCTACGACACTTATCGCAAGATTTTTAAGCGTGAAAAGCTCGCTAATTTTTAATCAGATTTCACATTATATCTTGTTGATTTGATCGTGTTAATTCGATCTAGTATTGAACTCACAACGAAGGTTAAAGTTAGGTTAAAGTACTTTTTTCTATGGATTTCAGAGCGTACTTTTGATCTAGGATGAAAACAAGATTAATCTATATTCTTATTGGACTGATGGTGGTTTCACTATTAGGCATTATTGTGCTTCAAACAAGCTGGGTTTCTAGTGCTATTACAGAGCGGGAAAAAGAATTCGCCAATCGAGTAACTAACGCGTTAAATGAAATCGATGACATTATCGGCGAAAATGAAGCTACCGTTTTTATTCGAGAGGAATTTGGAGGAATGGATTCACTCATGCAAGACTTTTTACTAATAGGGGATGAAATAGAATCGAACAGAGGCACTATAGTTTTTAATTCTGGTCAATCACAAACCTTTCAAATTTCAATTGATGAAAATGGTGGTACAACAGAACTGATTCATGAGATTATTGGAGGGAATCCGCAAGAAATAAGAAGAGTGCATCATAGTTCAAACGAGCTTGAGGTTCTGATCGAAAAGGATGAAGATGGCGCTTCAACAACCATCGATCTAAATGCATTAGAAAAGAATAAATTCGCGCACATTCGATCAGCTGTGAAGCGCTACACTTTCGAGAAGTGGCACGCACAAAACCTAAAAGATCGTGTTTCGATGTCCTCGATTGTTGAGTCTGTTGAAAAAGCACTTTCCACAGAAGGACTTAATGCGAATGCTGAAATTGGTGTGATCAATACTAATACATCTAAACTGGAAAAAGGATTTTCAACCAAAGGTTTTCGCATCAGTAAGAAAGGCAATTATGTCAAGAATCTATTCCAAAATGATGCAATAATGCCCTCGCCTTATGAGCTCAACCTTCAATTTGAGGGAAACAATGGGTTCATTTGGTCTGGAATTAGATCAATGGTAATTCTAAGCAGTCTCTTCACAATTCTAATTCTTCTTTGCTTCGGGTACTCACTTTATTTCATTTTCAAGCAAAAACGAATTGGACAGATTAAGAATGACTTCATCAATAACATGACACATGAGTTAAAAACACCATTGGCTTCAATTTCACTTGCAGCCTCTTCAATTACACATCCAAAAGTTATTGAGAGACCTACAGAGATATCCCGTTTTATTAGCATCATTAAAAGTGAGGAACAAAGAATTAACGCACATGTAGAGAGAGTGTTAGATATAGCAGCACTAGATTCTAAAGATCTAAAAATGGATTTGTCAACGATAGATTTAGTAGAGATCTTAGAAAAAAGTTCTTCAAATGTTCAGTTGGCGCTAGACTCTGTTAATGGAAGTCTTAATCTAAACTGTGATTTAACATCAATGACTATTAAAGGTGATGAATTTCACCTCATAAACGTTTTTACAAACATCTTGGATAATAGCATTAAGTACAGTAAGGAAAAACTTCAAATTGAGATCGAAATAAGTGAGGGCGATGATTTTTACTCAATTGAAATAAAAGATAATGGCATTGGGATGCGCAAAAAATCTCAAAAAATGGCCTTCGATAAATTCTACCGAGAGGAAACAGGAAATATTCATACGCGCAAAGGTTTTGGACTTGGGTTAAGTTATGTAAAGAGTATTATCGAAGCTCATCATGGATCTGTAGAATTAATGAGTTCACTGAATGAAGGAACATCAGTACATGTAAAACTCCCAAAATAATGAGGTGGCCGAAGAAGAATATCTTGCTTGTAGAAGATGAAGAAAATTTTGGGTCTCTTCTTCAAAATTATTTACGGCTATCGGGGCACAAAGTTGATTGGGCAAAGAATGGAGCTACTGGCTACTCAACCTTCATTTCGGGCAATTACGATGTCTGCATATTCGATGTGATGATGCCACATTTGGACGGGTTTCAACTCACCGAAAAAATACGTGATCGTGGTAGTCAAACGCCAATAATATTTCTCACAGCTAAGAAAATGAGAGAAGATATGATAAAAGGCTATAAAGCTGGGGCCGATGATTATTTAAATAAGCCCTTTGATATTGAAATTCTTCTACTCAAATTAGAAGCAATTTTTTGCAGAGAAGGGAAAGCTGAACTTGAAGAATCACATTTTGCTATTGGACAGTTTTCTTATGCTGTGAAGCCGAGATCACTCACGATTTATGGTGAATCCAAAAAACTTTCTCCCAAAGAGGGTGCTTTATTAGAAATGCTCTGCATCCATCTGAATGACATATTGCCTAGAGAGAAAGCTCTGATTGAAATTTGGAAGGAAGATAATTACTTTACTACCCGAAGTATGGATGTTTACATCGCAAAATTGAGAAAGTATCTAAAAGATGATGAGTCAGTGCGAATTGAAAATATTCATTCAAGCGGATATGGATTGTATGTGAATTAACTATTGTTTCCAATGTGTTATTTATTCATTTGACAAGTTTAATTTTGCCGTGATTTGTTAAATGTCACCCGGTTGTAATGGACAGTAAACTAATGATTTATATGTATTTTTATGGTGGAATGAACTGCTCCGAATCAGAGCCGTCGGAGTATCAAAATAACTTAAGTTGATTCCTGTGTATTTGAACGTACTTTGACTCTCCTTGATTTTGAATATATTTCTTTATCACATCTTCATTTGCGTACTGCCCAACCGTATTTACATAATACCCACTGGTCCAAAACTTTCCGCCCCAAAGCATTCACTTCACGGTGAAAACGAAAAATTTCCTTCGCAGTAATGCTCTTTACTGTTCTAATAATTTTTTTAGGAGCAAGCATTGGAATACTTTGTATCAACAAATGAACGTGATCACCGTCTATGCCGATTTCCAAAAAATGAAAATCATAACGCTCTTCAAGCTCTAAACATACTTTTTTGAAGGTGATAGAAACACCATCACTAAGTACATTTCTTCTATATTTGATCAGACAAACAAAATGATACAATAGCCAAGTTCTTGCTTTGACTTTTACGAATGTGTTCACTCATAATCACAAATATAGGAATATCAATACACGACACTCGAGGCAGAATCTAGGGGAATTCTGTCGATTAAATGGAGTTCAAGCAGGTGTTTATTTGATCACAGCAACTGATGGGTTTAAAATTATGAAACAGAAGATAGTTGTGAGATGATGAACTTAGGTTAATCTGCTCGAAATGTATTCTGGACTTCCGGGTTTGAGTCATCTCGATCAATTGATAATGCTTTCTTTGCTTTTTGGTAGATGGGATTTTTGATTAGCCCTTGAGTAATTAAATTCGCTGCGATTAATCCATATCCAAGAGCAGATTTAGTACCAATGCCTGACATCCCAGCAATAAGTACACAAGAATGCTCTCGATTGTTTTGATTTTGAATATTTGTCACATAAGGAATTTCTGTTGATGTGAGTGAATAAACACAGGAGCTGCCTTTGTGAAATTCTAAATCATTGAGTTGAACAGGGAGGTTAAGCATGTGAAGATAGGAAAGCATCCGTTTCTTGCTCCAAGCGATTTCATTTTCTGTAACCTCTTGAGTCCAAACCTCATCCATATTTTGAATCTTAGACCTAAGATAGTGAGCTCCAATTTTCAAAATGGGCTGATCGTTTTCCTCCTTCTCAATCATGGCGAAAATGAGTTCTGAGGAAAAATCTACCACTGGGAAACCATCGCGAAGTTGTTTTTTCTGAACTTCTGTAAATCGATTGTAAGTTGATGTTGCAATCGTAAGAAAAGACAAGAAGACTCGTTTTGGTAGAATCCATTTTTGAAATTCTGGATTGAGGCTGGCAACTAGTTTACCTGTGTAAGCGCCCGCCGCAATAATGAGGTTTTCACACTTGACTTGTTTACCAAGAGTTGATTTTAGGTCTTTAAGGTCAAATTGGTATCTGTCCCCATTCTTTACAATTCCACTTATTCGTTGATTATATCGAACTTCACCTCCCTTCAATTTGATTGCTAGATGCAATTTTTCTATTACAAGACGTGGGTTCATTGCTCCAGAATAGGTTTCATATTCACGGATTACTCGTTGATTTTCTGTCATTTTCATTCCAAAGACCCTCTTGCATTCTTTTGGATTTTGTGCGACCTTTAGGTCTAAATCAGAGGTTTTAATTAGCGCATCGAATTGATCTTGTTGATTTCCATAATAGATATAAGTGACAGGAGATGTTGTGAATATTTCATCAATTGTGTGATTTCTTTCTGGGTCATTCTCGTTTAGGTAAGCAATTAACTGAATGGTTTCAGAGGTTGAAATTTTTTGTAGGTAAGCGAAAATATCACCTTTCGGACCGAGAGATCTCGTTATTCGAGCTTCACCAAAACTTGATCCAGACGTATAAATTTGACTTTGCTGTTCTAGTAGAAGTACTTCTACTCCTTGTTTAGAGAGTTGCCAAGCG
The DNA here is from genome assembly GCA_024280295.1 of Bacteroidota bacterium. GTDB lineage: Bacteria > Bacteroidota > Bacteroidia > Flavobacteriales_D > Crocinitomicaceae > UBA4466. The sequence goes on along the minus strand of JAJRQK010000039.1, from coordinate 206,622 downwards.
GCTGCACTCCCCATTAATCCACCTCCAATGATTATGGTTTTGTTAGTCACAGTCAGACGCTTTAACTAATTGGTTAAACTAAATCAATGAGTTTAATTTCATCTCCTTTTTTCAAGTTTCCTTCGGAAACCATTCTACATGTTACACCGCCTCGCCAATTAGTTTCTAATGTTTTTGTGAGTCCCATCACTTGTTCATCCATTCGGTGGCAAGGCACCAATTCACCTGTTATTTCTAATACAATTTCGCCAACTTTTAAATGCTTTCCTTTGGTGTTTTCAAGATTTATTCCAGAAATTAATAGGTTAGCGCGTCGAGTTGTCCATGGAACACTTTTCCTAAGATCAGTGCAAGCATCGCTCCAGCTTTCTTGAGATATGACAGTTACTTGTCGGTGATTTTGAAACTTTCCCCGGCTATCTTCAGCAACTCCCTTTTTAAAGGTCAATTGCGCATTGTCTAATTCATCCATTGGTGCATGTTTCTTAACTCTTGTAGATATTCCAATCACTTTTCCCATAGTCTAAATTAACGATTCTGTACTAAGAAGATTGCAAATGAGTTCAAAAACTTGCTAAAGTTGTTGTTCAGTTTAAGCCCCTGCGTTAGGGGTAGTAGTGATATTCTTTTTTAACTAATCTTCGAGAACCTCAAGCTTTATTAAAAAAAGATTTAACGAATAACCCGACCACTACAGTTGGACTTAGCGCGGAAGGTGGAAACGTCCAAAAAAATAAAGTTATCTCCCAGGCGTAAATGACCCTCCGCCACCATTTGAGCCTTCAATAATTTGCATTCCTTCACTGTATTTGAGTTCTCTAAGGATTTTTCCGCGCTTGTCGTAGATGATAAATTTCCCATGCTTGAGACCATCTTTGTAATCCATTTCCTGCAATAGTTTCCCTCTACGGCTATAAATTTTCATTCTGCCATGTAGCTCACCTTCTTTGTAAGAACTAATTACGGCTGGAAGTCTTCCCCCTGGGTGATATGCAATCCATTCACCGTCCTTTTTTCCGCGTTTGTAATCTCCTTCTTCAGTGATTTTGTAGTCTTTTCCAGAAAAAGATGTTGAATGACCATGCTTTTTGCTTTCCATAACCACATGACCACGCAAAATTGAGTAATCCATTTCTGTCTTCTTCTTGAAGAGTCTATAGTTCGAAACTTCTTTCGCTTTTCCGTTGTCGAAGTACTCGAACCACTCACCAACTTTCATATCATCTTTGTACTCTCCGATCAATTTTTCTTTGCCATTTGGAGTGTACGATTCCCAAGCACCATTAATAGATCCATTTTTGAAAACCGTCTTGTTCTTTAATTCTCCAATATCCCAATAGTTAAGCCATTCTCCGTTTTCCTTTCCGTCGACAAAACTTCCTTGAGAGTGAAGTGTTCCGTCTTCGTACCAAGTTTTCCACTCGCCATTTCGCATATCATTCGCGAATGTTCCTTGTTTAAATGTCGATCCATCCAAATAGAGGTAAGTCCACGATCCTGTTTTCTTTCCATGATCGAATTTTGCGTAATAAGAAATTTCACCTGTTGGATACCAAAACGTCCATGAATTGTTCTGCTCCCCTTCATCAAAACTACCTTCCATGTCGCGCGTTCCTTTATTGGTGTACCAAGTCCATAATCCTGATTTTTCGCCCATTTTATACCTTCCATTGACGTTTAACTGTCCTGTATCGTAAAAGTATTGGTAAGGCCCATCGAGCATGCCATCTTTATATGTACTTGTTTTTTCTTTGTCTCCTGTGTAATAGAAATATTCCCACGTTCCGTGTTTTGCACCATCCTTGAATTCTCCTTTGAGTGACATATAGCCATAGATGCTCAGTTCTTCAAACGGGCCATTTTTTAATCCGTTCTTGTAGTTGTACCATTCTTTGACTCCTCCTGTGGAATAATAGATAAGTAACTCACCATTTCCATCCGTAATAATCGCTGTATTAAGAGAGTCTGGAAGATAAAATTGCCAAATATAGGTGTCCTCTCCTTTTGGTTCTTCCACAGATTTCAAACGTCCATCAACGTAATAATTTTTCCATTCGTCAATTCGTTGGTTGAGTTTATAGGTTCCTTCCGTTTTGAGATGTCCAGTTTCATACCACTCAAAATATAAACTATCCTGTCGGTCATATTTGAAGTAACCTTCTTGACGTTTCTTACCATTTGGAAAGAACAAAACAACCTGTCCCGAAAGCATATCTCGATAATAGTGTCGCACCTCTTCAACTTCGCCTAAACGATCGTAGTAAGTCCATTTACCATGCTTTTCAGTAGTTTCACCCAACTCATCTGTGTAATATTTGCCCCGTGCTTGAATTTGCGTTCTATTAAAGTCCCAATAGGTTGATTTCATCTTTGTGAGATTTTCTTTCAGGACTTCTTGTCCGAATGAACTATTCACGAAGAGCAATATTAAGAGACTTAATGCGAATTTCATCATAGATGATTTTTTACTATAACTCATTAATTGATTGATGTTACTGCATTCCCAAAATTCCTTCTACGATGAGAACCACCCCAAATAGAACAAAAACGATTCCAATTAATCTATTTAACCCAACCAAGACACGATGAGTGACAAGTGGACGAAGTCTTTTTGCTCCCAAAATCTTCAGTAAATCAATGGTGAAAAAGGTAATAAGAATGATTCCTAGAAAAGCAATCATCCGCCACCCACCAGACTCTCCATTGCTATCAGCTCCCAGCGTCATTACACTAAACCAATAGAAAACAACCAGAGGATTCGCAATGTTGAGTAAGAATCCCTTTACCCCAAGCCAAATAAAATCTCGTGTGTTTACTTTATCGAGTTCTCCACCTTTAACCTTTCGTTCTTTCACTTTCTTCATGAGGTTGAAAAACCCGTAGAAAAGAAACAACCCACCACCAATTAGGTGCAACAGTGATTTATCATCACCATGCGATAACGCTTCCACCTCAGTGTAGAACATATATGCAATAAGAATGTAGACGAGATCACTGACAAGAACCCCAATATCTAGGGCAATTGCGGCTTTAACACCTTTGCGAATACTGGTCTCAAGAAGAACAAAGAAAACAGGTCCTATCATTATACTTAGTATAAATCCTGTGACCAGCCCTTTCAATAGTAAATCCATGAATTCAATTATTACCCACAAAAATAACGTTTCATTTGGCATAAGTGAGATGATCTTGGATTAATCCACAGTGCGTCAAGAAGCGCGATCCTTTGAAGAAGAAAGAATCAAATTCAATTAATGTTTTTAGATGCTACTGTTTTTAGCATAAGATGTGTACATTTGCAAGCAGATGCTCAACATTGAGCGTTAAATAAGGTAACATACTAGGTAACTATGAAACTCACAGCGGCAAATACTAAACTGGATAGCATCATTGCAAAAGTTGAGAAGAAGGGAATTGCAGCCACAAAATTGGTTGAAGACTTGAAAGAACTCAGAGAACTTGCACTTCAGGAACAGGATCCATTGGTGACCAAAGTATTGCGTCTGTCTTATGAATTCCTCATCGAAAATGAATCATTTAACGTTCAAGCTCAATATGAAGAGGACGAAGAAGATCAAGAATACCCAATCGAAATTGAGGATAAAGAGAATTTCTTGTACCTGTTGAACCTATTGAAGAGTTCAGATCACAAAATAAATCGTGAAGAAATAAAAGATTACCGTACAGCCTTAAAGTTAGACCTGTACTAGGAATCATTAAAATAATTTAGAGCCACTGACTTTTGTTTGTGGCTTTTTTGCTTTCTACCCAACCTTTACTCTACCAGTGCCGTCTTATAATTGAATATTGGAATTCTGGTTTTTTCAATATTTGGTTTTATTTTCCTTGCAGGTACCTGAAAAGAGTTCCATTTGAGAGTTTGCCTACTTCAACTTCTCTGGGTTTCTTTTCAGGTTTTTTTGTGGATTGAAGTAGGGGTTAATTTAACGCACAAAGAAATTAGAGGGTGATGTTAAGTGATTGTATTGATTGATGGCCGAAAGAAGATAGCTGCCTAATCTCTTCATCAACAATTGAAAATCATGTAACCAACCACGCCAATTCCCGTATTATTCAGCAAACTGAATAAACAGAGCTATGAATTGTGTTCCCAAAATCACCATACCATTATTACTCATCTTATTACTTACTCAATGTAAGGCTGATTCGTCCACTTTAGAGAGCGATTTATCAAATGAAACGATTGAAGAGAACAATGATCTTCCAAGAGAACAATCCATCCATGATAAAATAGGGAAATTTCTAGCTGGAATCGAACTTGATAATATTGGTAACCAAAATTCATTTGATGCTGATAAGTGGAGCACTCATGCAAATCAACTCAAGGAAAATTGGAGTAAAATGGAATCCTCTCGATTAACCCCCATGAGTAACTGGGTGAATGCTAAGATCAATCCCATTATCAATGATACTCTTCCATTAGTTTATCCGTATTCAGGCCCAGATTTCCTGCATGCAAACTATTTATTCCCTGATGCTTCAAGTTACACAATGATGGCTTTAGAACCGATAGGTGATTTGCCCAGTTTCTCTACGATGAAGCAAGTTGACATGGACAACTACCTTAAGAACATTAATCGCTTTTTGAGGGACATTTATCGTCGAAGCTATTTCATCACAAAGAATATGGAAGGTGATGTCGATACATCAGCAGTCAATGGAATACTGCCTCTACTATATGTATTTATTGAGCGGAGTAACTACGAAATATTAAACGTTGAGCGTATCGGATTGGATGTCAATGGAGAGATTGTTCCGAAAAATCAAGCCGCTTCGAAAAAACTGGATGGAGTACAATTTACAATTATGCAGAATGGAGATTCTCAACAAAAAGAGCTCGTTTATTGGGATTGTGATATATCGAATAGTGGATTTGAAAGAACTCCAGAACTTGCTAAATATTTAGCAAAACTATCGGAAAGCAATACTTTTATGAAGTCAGCATCCTACTTAATGCATTATTCTACATTCAGTGATATGCGAGAATTTGTATTGGATAACTCTAATGCGATTCTTGAGGATGATACTGGAATCCCCTACAACTATTTTGAGCCATCTGAATGGAATTCTTATTTGTATGGAAAATATACTAAGCCAATTGCTGATTTTCAAGAGCGATTATGGCAGGAGGATTTGCAGTTTGCGTATGATTCTACGGATCAATATTCAGGAAATCTACCATTTTCTTTGGGGTATCACTGGGGAGATGGTGCACAGAACTACATGCTTTATTTGAAGAAGTAGTGTATTGAAGGATTTGCGCATTGCTTTTTGCTTAGTCCCCATAAAAGGCAGCCTTCTTTCCTGTGATCAGCTCACTTTTCATAATCATTGCCCCATTGAATAAGCTGCCTTTTTGTTTCTTATACCTAAAAATCAACACGTCAATCATTGACATTCAATTCATCTATGTAACTTTAGGGAAACTTAAAGTGTTACAGTGATTCTCTCTCCAGGTTCAAACGGTTGGATTTCTAAGTACTTCGATTATGTCGAAAAGGGAGATCTATGGGTTTCAATTCGCAATTACGAAGAATTGAGTACACTCAAACATTATCATTTGACGTTTTCTCGTTGTGGGATCAATTTTGGGCTACCAACACGTGCAATTTTCGGACATAAATTAGATACAAGTCATTGGACCAGACAAGAAAAATTGAAAGTTCTGCTGATGGAAGCACTTCTTTTTGTGCACCTAAAGTCTGGCGGAGAACTCGATAAAGATGATTTTGTGGAATCTTTGTTGACCTTTTATGGAGATCACAATGCACGAACACATAAGAAATTACTTTCATTTTTTATCAAGGAAAGGAATGAAGTCAAGCTTGAGAAAATACTGGATAAACGAATTGACATCAAGCTAAATCTCTTCGATAATAAATGGTGGGTGAACAGCCTCAATAACGCGTTTGTGTATCTAGATGTGATTCTTTACCATGACTTCCGATCAAACGAAACAGAAAATGCCATCGGACAATACAGTGATTTCGCACAAAATGCACTAACAGCTATTACACTTTCCTCTTATGCTGATGGTGAGATCAGCTCCAAAGAGCGCGATATTTTTAATGTGTTCTTGGCTTCGGCTAACCTTGCGGATGAGCAACGAACAATTGCAGAGACTAAATTTGAAAAGGGGGCAACATTTGATGATTTTGACGGTTTTATTCATCATCATTGGTTGCTGAAACGGTTTCTAATGGACATCTCGATTTTAACTGTTTTTTCGAATTTAGAGACAGATGATAGCGAGCGTGATTTTATTGATCAATTAAGAAAACACGTTGATATTCCAGAAGCTGAATTGGATGAAACAATCATGTTTATTGAAAACTTCATCATTACGAATCATGCAGAGTCTGATTTTTTAACCGATGCCCCTTCGTATGAACGGGTATATGGAAGCTTTAGTAATCGTTGGAAGAAAGTACTCACACGAAATAAGGAAAAACTTGCAACTGAACTGGGAGCAAGTAAGGAGTTGGTTTCACTGATGAAGAAATCCATGTCAGAAGATTTAACTCCAGAGGAAAAAATCAAAGTAAAGGCACAATTGAAGGACGTACTGAAATCACTTCCAACTGTAGCGATATTTCTAATTCCAGGAGGTTCATTGCTTCTTCCAATGATGGTGAAAATCATGCCCGACATTCTCCCTTCGGCGTTTAAAAACAACGAAATTGAAGATGAGTAGTTCAATTTAAAGCAAATTATTAATAGGAAGGAATCATAAATATCAACCAATCAAGATTACTAATCGTTATTATTAATAAGCAGTACATTCATACTATGAAATCTATTATCTCTATCCTTATTACCTTAAGTTGTGCGCAAGTAATGGCGCAAGAAACAATGATTGTTTACCTCAAGGATAAGCAAGAATCTTCTACGGTAGATTTACAAAAAAACTTTACGAATCGTGCTTTGGCTCGCCGTTTGAAGAACAATGTTCAGTTTGATTCTAAAGATTGGCCCATCACACAATCGTATGTGGAACAATTAAACTCTTCTGGGCGAGTGCTTGAAAAGTCACGCTGGATGAATGCGGTGAAATTTGAAACGAATTTAAACGAGCAAGCTCTATTGGCACAGTTCAACTTTATTAAATCGATTCAAACGTTTTCAATCCCCTTGGGGCAGTCTACTATCAAGAAATGGGAAATTGAAGAGACAAAAGCATTAAATTATGGCTATGCCGATACGCAAATAACTCAAATTAACGTGAATTGTCTTCACGACCTCGGCTATACTGGAGCAGGTGTTTTTGTTGCAATAATCGATGCAGGATTTAATGGTATGGACACCATCTCCTATTTCGACTCACTCTATCTTGAAAATAGATTGCTTGATTTTCACGACTTTATCAATGACTCCACAGTCTATGCTTACAGTGGACATGGAACTTCTGTAGTTTCCACTATTATTGCGGAAATGGTAGGGGTAGATTCAGTAGAATATACAGGAACAGGTAAAGACGTTGATATTGCTTTGTATGTGACTGAAGACGTTACATCGGAAACACAACTGGAAGAATTCAATCTCGTTGCAGCATTAGAACGTGCAGATTCTGTTGGAGTGGATGTTGTGAATATATCATTGGGTTATTTTGAATTTGATGATTCGCTTACGAATTATATTTATGATGATTTGAATGGACAAACGACAATTTCCGCAATTGGAGTAACTGTAGCAGCTTCCAAGGGGATAATTGTGGTGACTTCAGCCGGAAATTCAGGTCCAAATCACATAACCACCCCTGGAGATGCGGATAGTATTCTTACAATTGGAGCTATTGAAGGTTTTGGAAATTACGCTTGGTTTTCTGGCGTCGGTCCGTCATTCGATGGACGAGTGAAACCGGATGTTGTTGCTAGAGGAGGTGCTGCTTGGTTTATTAGGGCTGATGGTGTTCTCGATGATGGCAATGGAACGTCTTTTTCGAGTCCAATTGTTGCTGGAGCAGTTGCTTGTTTGGTTCAGGCAAATTCTTTGATGACGGCTCAAGAAATTATCCAAACAGTTCGTGAGTCAGCAAGTCAATTTGCAACGCCTGATACACTAACGGGTTACGGAATTCCTGATTTTTGCGCTCTAAATGTTGATATTCCATCAATTTTAAGCCCTCAGGCAATTGCTTATCCTGTTCCTGCAGATAAAGAATTACGAATTCAATCACCATTATTAGTTTCGGGTGATTTTTCAATTTCGATTACCGACTTGATGGGGAGAATGATCGATGAGAAGAAGAGTATTACCGCCAGTAATGGTCTCGAAATAGTTACTGAGAATTTGCCAGATGGACATTACTTTATTCGTGTTTCAGACAAAAATGGGACGCTATTTCAGAAGAAAATTGTGGTGAAGCATTAATTGTTAGAGTCTAATTTAGGTTTTATTAAGCTCAAAAATGAGATTGTTTGGGTTGCTATTATCCCGTTCATTTTCATTGAGAACAAAGTTATTCCGTTTTAGCAATTCACATGACGATTTGTTTTCCCGATGAGTATATGCGGTAATCTTACGAAGTGATAATTCGTTAAACCCAAATTCAATCACACAGCAAAGGGCTTCATGCATTATTCCCTTTTGATGATATTCAAGGCTTAGGTCGTAACCAACTTCTGCAGTGCTATTGTCGCTAGAGAAGTTCCAAAGACAAATCGTCCCGATTGTTTTTTCTATCTTTTTCAAGTTAATACTCCAAAACACAACTTGATTTTTGTCAACCTTTTCATTAATTGACTGAATGAAGTTAACCGCACCATCTTTATCGACTATTTGTCTATTTTTTGGACGAAAAATGTATTGATTAATGATTTGATTTGTTCGGATCTCAAAAATTTCATCACAATCGGACAGCTTCAATTTCCGTAGGTGTAGACGCTCAGAATTGAGTTCGGGAAATGGCTGTAATTTCATCATAAAGCATGAATACCCTTTATCCAATCACTCATTAGGTTCAAAACTAGGGGTGAAAATGTCTCAGATAACTCCCCATATTCTGTAATTGAACAAGTTTTGCATTCTTGAAATAAATGATTCAGTCCTGGAACAATTTCTGTTTTTGAGTGAGGTCTTGATTTCTTAGAGAAATTCGCTTCAAAAGCAGCTATATTCGATTCAGCAGGGACTTGTATATCTTCTCCTCCAGAAATACAAAGCACCGGGATTTTTAGTTTTTTAATATATTCTGAAGATTCAAACTGAATAAAGTCTCGTGCCCATTGATTATTAATAAACGACGCAGAGCCAACCATAAAAGCTAATTTCCCATTGTTTTCAGTATATTCTGTTGGAGCATTATCGTACATCGCTCCCAAGAAAATAGTAAGAGAATCGCGCGCTTCATCGGGCTTATATTTTGAAACGATAGTACACATCCCGTCAAAAACTGATTGATTCCACTTTGAGAGTTCTTCAGAATTTCCATTTTGAATTGGAATAAGGTATTGTTGCTCAACAAGTACTTCTCTTCCGCTTGTTCCAACGGAGGATAATTGAATCACAAAATCTACTTTTCGATTGCGTTTTGCAGCCATTAAAGTGTGCATTCCACCTTCTGAATGTCCAGCGAGTCCGAGAAAATTTTTCTTGAATCGTTTTTGCTTGGAAATGTATTTTATGCAAGCACGAACATCACTTTCAAAATCCGTTAATGTTGCACTTTTGAAATCGCCACCGCTCTTATCCACTCCTCTATCATCAAAACGAAGTGTAGCAATTCCTTTTTTTGCAAAATGTTCTGCAATTACGAAAAAGGGCTTGTGTCCGAGTAAAAAGCAATCACGATTTTGGGGGCCAGAACCCGAAGCTAAAATAACAATCGGGAGATCAGATTTATACTGAAGTGGCAGAGTAATCGTCGCTCCAAGTAAAATCTCTCCATTTGGAATCATTACTTCTTCTTGAGTAAAAGCAAAAGGTTCGGTTGGCTCTTGAGGCCGATTTACTTCAGGTGTTTCTTGAATATCTCGGTGAAATGAAACGGACCAGCGTACGTCCATCTGCCCCATTGTTCCCGAAATACTATCACCCTCTTCATGGTAATCCGCGTCGTAACGGATTCCAAGTTTTGCTACTTCGAAAATGAGTTTAGAATCCGTTAATTCAACCACTTTCGCATTAATACTGCTGAAGACACCATTCGGGTCTGAGATTTTGATCGATTGCTTCCCTGCGCTATCGGCAACAGTCATGTCTAATAGAGTAGCTTGACCCATAACAACAAATGAGCTGTGCCACTCTCCAGTTATTTGCGCCGAAAGCATAAGTGGAAAAAGAAGTAAAGTGAGCAAGAATGTTTTCATGCGATCAAGATACAGATTTTTACTATTTCAAGTTGGTAGAAATGAATATCTTTAGTTCAGAAATTTGAAATGATGAAACAGGTTTACGCTAGTATTTGGGTGATTTTGTGCTCGCTGAATGTCAGTGCGCAGTCTATTTATGAGAGTCCTTATGTACATGATGGTCTTTCTTTTGAGCTTGATATTCCAAAAGGGCTATACCGTGATACTCAAGAAATTCAATTTGTAGAGTTAGCCATTTATGTATCAGATACGACTTTTAAGTTCGACTTATTAAGGATGCAAAACTACACGGGAGATCTACTCACGATTATGCATACCAGTACAGGAGGGAAGTCATTAGAAGATTACATGCTTAAGATTATTAAACGTGCCGAAAATGAACAGATAGATGATGCAGATTTTACCACAAAACCTAAGGTTGTAGAAATTAAAGGGCGAGAGTTTTTAATTTCTGGATTTAAAGGAAAGCTTGGGGAATTGAAATACGAACATTTTTATTCGGCAGTCACAATTTTTGGAAATTATTACATTGGAATAACAGCGCTTTCTCTACGTGGAAAAGGAAAAATAAACTCCATGAGGCGGATGAAAAAAATACTGAAATCATTTAAGTTGGTTGTTACTGGAGAGAAGAACGGTTTAGAAGGGATAGAATTTAATGATATAGAGGAGGAATTAGAAAAATCTCCAGTTGAAGAGTCACAACAAGAACGAGATTAATGTGTTGGTTCAAACGAAAGAATAAGCAGAACGCAATCACTGTGTTTCCTGTTCACTGGAAGTCAAAACTTGTTACAAGTGTTCCCTTTTACAGGAATCTCTCAGATGATAAACGGCGTCATTTTGAAAAGCGAATGCTGGTATTTTTATCCACAACAACAATCACTGGAATAAAAACAACCGTTGAAGACGAAGATAGAATGTTACTCGCTGCTAGTGCGATCATCCCTATTTTTGCATTTTCAAATTGGTATTACCACAATTTGAATGAAGTACTGCTTTATCCAGCACACTTTGATGATAACTTCGCCATTGGCTCACATTCAAAGGCAATTTTAGGCATGGTTGGATTCGGGTACATGGATGGAAAAATGATTATTTCCAAAAAGTCATTACATCACGGGTTCAAAAATGAAACGGATAAAAGCAACACAGCAATACATGAGTTTATTCACTTAATTGATAAGGCGGATGGCGATATTGATGGGATTCTTCCCACATTAAAAGCAAATTCAAATGTTGTACCGTGGGTTCATCTAATGAAGAAAAAAATCGAAGAAATTCGAGCCAGCAAAAGTGATATTCGAGCTTATGGGGCAACAAATGAAGCTGAATTCTTGTCAGTTGTAGGAGAATATTTTTTCGAGCGACCGCAATTATTAGCTAAGAAGCATCCTGTACTGTACGAATACATGGAGCTTATTTTTGGACAACCTTTGGTAGATCGGTCATTGAGAAAAAAAGCTAAAGTTATCCAACATTGGGATCCCTGTCCATGTGATAGTGGGAAGAAATTTCGGAATTGCTGCTTGAAAAAGACGAAACATTAATTAAGACTTGTGAGCAACGAGTTTGGACAAATCAAGAGCTAATAATTTTTCTCCAATCAGGTTAAGATCATCTATCAAGTATTTAGCTGAGATCGTTGCCCCAGATATTCCATCAATGTTTCCATCGAGGACAAAACCACCGTTCTTTCCTCTGAATTGGGACAACCACTTCTTACGACAAATTTCATAACCATACTGTCCACCATAATCTGCGATATCAACTTTTAAGATTTTTAATTCATTATCGTAAACCACAATGTAGTCAAAGGTCTCATAGGTTTGTGCGTTTGGACTTGATGGAGCGGCACAACCACCAATTTGACAGCCAAAAGCCATTGCGTAACAAACATACCCTATTGTTTTACCTTCAGAAACCACTTCACTGAGCATCATAATATCCTGTTCAAGTGAATCAGGAACAGACTTACGAATTGCAGTTACTTCTTTGTCTTTCCACACCTTAGAGATAATTTTATCGATCTTCTTCTGTGGAGATACAAAGGCCATCATGACGAGTGTGCCAAAAAGTAACGCTGATATGTTGAAGGTAATTCTCATATTAGAACCAGTATCCGAAGCCTAGGTTAAATACATTTGTTGGTTTTGGATTAGCAACGGTTTTTACCCATTGAAAATCCGTTTTGAGTATCGTTCCAGGTGTAATTTGAAAACCAAGACCTCCAGTTAATACCTCTCGATTAAAGGCTTCATTTTTTGTGATTCCTTCGCGAACGGAATAATGAGTATCGTAATTTTCGTATCGAACAAATGGTATTAAGCGAGGGAAATTTTTATCTTTTTTTATCTTAATTTTGTACGCCACTTCAGTATAATAGCCCATTATCTTACTTCCTAAATTCGCTCCTGTAAAGTCGTTGTATTGATCTGTGCCGGAAATTGAAGTCCAACTTGCCACCGCTTTCAAGGTAAGACCACCAAGATTATACTCCGCATTAATTGCTGTCATCGCGATGCCGACACTGGTACTATCTGCCGTTTTAATTGTGCTTTCATCTGTTTTATCGAGTCCATCATAAGCAATTGACTCAGAATTGCCATAATATCCAGAGATTCCTAACCGTAATCCGTTTAGTCCATAAAAGGTCATTTTACCTGTAATTGAAGGCGATCTAAATGTTGCTTTGGCTCCCTTTTGACGTCCTCCACGAAGTCCGCTGCTCCCCGAAAATTTAGCTGCTCCATCATATCCCATAAATCCATTTACCATGTAAACCTGGTATTTTAAATTTACTTTTTTAAGAAGACCATGGAAACCAAGCCCCATTTCTTGCCATGTACTAGGAAGTATATATTTTGAAAAATCGGGACGCTCTACACCATTAAAGAGAGTTGGTTCATGGAATTCATTTACATACCCCATTGGGATGAGAATAACCCCACCTTTTATATTAAATGCACTGTTTATGCTATAATTTAAATAGGCTTGTTCAACGAAAAGCTCACTTACATGCTCGAATTCAATCTCTGTAAAGAATTGAAGATTTTTATTGAATTTATAACCCAGAAACAGGATCACTCGATGCAAATCCATTGTTCCATTTTGATATGTTCCATCAACAATTTCTTGGTTGTAATGAGCTTCACCATAAGAGCCAATTGCAAAGGTATTAGGGTCAGCAAATAGAACTTTTTTAGTGGAACTATTCACAGTGCTATCAAGATATGTTTGCCCAAAAACAGCAACACTTGAAATAAGAAATAAAATGCTAAAAAGGAGTCTTTTAGTCATGCCTTCGAGTTTGTTGTAAAGAAATAAATCTCTTGGGGCAAAGAACGGAAGATCGTTCAGTTTTCACAATACCTTATTTGTGGTATTTTGAATGATTCTAAATAACAGCGTTGAAAAGACAACTTGTTGCTCATTATTTGAAGTGATGTTATTTTCAAATTTGGATGTAATCAAGTGCACGCTTATTATTTGTACTTTTCTCAAATGAATTCAGACAATCTGATAGATCAGGAATCAAAAGTGAATGAAATTTCACTTGGGTTAGCCATTGTGCCTATGCTAATCATGGGTGTTTTGGTGGGTGTCTTGCACCTATGGATGGGTGTTAATTTGAAGTTTGTGCTTTTACTTTCAACAATTGGAGTCGGGGTCACTGCCTACTTTTTGAAGTATAAACTAAAAACACTGATCGATGATTTTGCAGAGAATATACGAAAAGCGTTCCCTGTAATTTTAATCTTGATTTCCATTGGAGGAATTGTTGGTTCTTGGATGTATAGTGGTACTGTTCCTTATCTAATTTATCTAGGCTTACAGGTCATTGATTCAAGTTTTGTTTTGGTAACAGCGTTTATCGTTACGGCCTTAGTTTCGGTCTTTACCGGCACGAGTTATGGCTCTGCTGCAACTTCGGGTGTTGCGTTTATGGGCATTGGGTATAGTTTTGGTATTCCACTAGAAATGGTAGCTGGAGCAGTATTGTCTGGAGCAGTGCTAGGAGATAAAGTGTCGCCAGTATCTGACACAACGAATATTTGTGCATTGGCATCAGAAATTACGGTATATGAACACATAAAGGGAATGCTACCCAATGTCATTATCTCTGCTGTAATTGCTATTTCTGGGTTTTTGATCTTAGGCATGACGATTACCCCCTTGGATGGAGCAAACCCCGAAGTGAATAACATTCTGACTCAGCTCGATTCTATTTATTCTTTCAATTTGTTTATGCTCCTTCCTGCGGCAGTTGTCTTGATCGGTGGATTTAAGGGGTACAGTCCAGTTATTGTAATGACAGCATCTTCGTTGTCAGCGCTTTTGGTTGGAATGATCAGTCACTGGTTTCCTTTTGTAGATGGTGCGCAATCTATGATATCAGGATTTTCTACGGAAATGCTCAGTTCAGAGATGGTCTACTCTAAAACACTAACGACTTTACTTAACCGCGGCGGATTTGAAGGTATGATGTCTGGGGCAGTACTTTATACAATACTCGCAATTGGATTTGGTTCTTTTATGCAAACAATAGGTGCATTCGACCGAATAATGCAGGCTTTGTTTACTCTAGTGAAGTCAACATTTGGGTTTATTGTTACAACTTTCTTTTCTGGAGCAACACTTAATGCGGTATCTGGAAGCGGAACATTTTCAATTTTAACTGTTGGTCAATTATTTCGAAAATCATATAATGACCGAAAAATTCCACGAACGGTTCTTTCAAGATCAATGGAGAATTCGATGACGCTTTTAGAGTCTTTGTTACCATGGCACGTGACTGGAGTTTACATGGCATATACCTTGGATGTTTCTACGCTTTCTTATGCCCCGTTTGCCTTGTTTAATATCGCAGGAATTGCCTTGTTTTTCGTGTTGACTAAATTGGATATTAGGCGGAAGAAATACTAGTTAATTCTATTTTTTTATTCGTTGGTCTGATTATCCTTCTTTCATTTAGTTTGTCATCTTATCATCTAATAATTTAACAATCTTGTTCTCGCAGTTTTTCTTCGTGTTTAACTCCTGGTTAAACAATTTCACTCTTTTGTCAAAGTCGTTTTTGCTTAATTCCGATTTCATTGCTTCCTCGATTGATTTCGCCCATTCTTCTGGAGAGTCAACAACTATACAATGCTTTGATAAGTTTGTTCCTTCAACCATTTTTGGACTAACAATCAGACTTCCAGAAGTTTGAAGGCTTCGAATCAATTTTAATTTTACGCCAGTGGACTGATGGGTATGTAAAACATGAACCCGTGCATTCTCAATCAATGCATTCATCTCCACTTCTGATGGATTTGCAATAATTTGAATAGTCTGATTCGCCAATGCAAGTAATTCATCACTAGGGTTTTTTCCAGCGATCACTAGGCGCAATGAACTTGAAGAATAAACCTGCTGAATTAGCCATTTTGCGCTGATGAAATTTTCCGAAACAGACAGGTTCCCATGAAATAAACCGTAATTTTCAGTTGAATTTAGCGATTTTATCTCTTTTTCATTGAAACAAGGAGAAAGAAGCGTTACTTCCGACTTGAAGTGATTAAAATGTTTAACATCATTTTCACTTATAGCTAAAATGTGGTCTGCATGATTTAATATGGTCTCGTACTTCTTAAGTTTTTTTGCCTCTGAACGAAAAAAGAATGCCTTTATTCCAGATGTGTTTTCAGCCAAATGATCGTAATAAAGATGCTCAATATTATGAGTTCGCACTATTTTTAATCTCTTTTTCAACAGCTCATCATCAAGCCAAAAAGTTGAATGTACCCCTTCAAATAAGAGGGGAAAATCATCTTTCAGTAATCTTGAATGTAGTTCTTTTGATCGCCGAGTTTGAACTATAAATGGTCGCTTAGAGAACCAATCAACAAGTCGTTTTTTTCGTGAATAATAATAGACCTTTTCAGTAATGTCTTCCAATTCTTTCGCTCTTCCACGACCATATTCGTAACAATGAAGTATCACTTTTACGCCTAGTTCATTCAATGCTTTAATTCGATAATAGACATCAATTGCACCACCATAATCCGCAGGAAAAGGGACATCAAAAGAGATGATATGAATCGATTTATTGTTCAACTTTCGGATAGATTTTAGCTAAAACCTGTGTTTCATTTTCCCAATTTTCTGTTTGTGCAGCAATCTTACAATTTGCATGATATTTTGTAAGTCGTTTTGGGTCGTTAATCAGTGAAGTTAATGTTTTTGAGAGGCGATCTACAGTTAGTTCATCTAGGATTTCTCCTATACCATGTGTTTTTACAAAATTAGCAACTTCTTTAATATCAGTCGCGATAACAGCCGTTGTTGTATGCATATAATCAAAGACCTTATTAGGCAAGGAGAGTTTGTAATTTAGGCTTAATGGTTTGTCTAATGTGAGCCCGATATCAGCATGATAGGTATAATTCATCATTACATCGTAAGGTTGTTTCCCGATAAATCGAACTCTTGATTGGAGTATTTCATCTCCATTTTTCACGTAGGATTTAAGTTGAGGAACAACATCTCCATCGCCAACAATGAGGAGTAGGGCATCCACGGTTTTCATTGCTTTAACTGCTTCTTCCGCTCCACGATCGACATTTATTCCTGCTCCCTGTAAGATGATAAGTGATTTCTTTTCGGGGAGTTCAAGCTCTTGCTTTGACTTAATTTCTTTTCCTTTCCAGAGTGGTGAAATGTTCCGAACAATACGTATTTCCTTGTTGTATTTTATTGAATAAATTTCAGCTATTGATTTATTCACTGTATATACATCTGTTAGTTTTGGGAAGATTTTTTGCTCAATTTTCAGCCAAACACGCTGAACTTTAGGGCGATTAATTAACTCTGGTACTTCTGTAAAGTACTCGTGAGAATCATAAACCAATCGAGTGTTTCGTTTAAATTTCTTTGCTAGATGATTGGCAAGAAGGGTATCCAAATCATTTGAGACAAGAATATCAGATCTTTTGAATAGGAGATAAAAAAAGAGCCTCAAATTGAAGAACGCATAAAATTTTGCTCCAGTCTCAAAAAGCAGTTTGATGCGCTTTGTATTATAATCTCTATTGGGAAGAGGAATGCTCGATTTTCGTTTTCGTCCAACTAAGAGTACATCGTAACCTTGAGCGACAAGAAAAGTACAGACCTTATGAACCCGTTGGTCCGTATAAAGGTCATTTGTAACAGACACTATCGCTCTAGGCTTTTTCAACATCAATCAAAAGTAGAATAAATGTGCAAGGTTCGATATCAGAAAACTAGGAAAATCAATCCAATTAATAAAACGGTAAGCAAAAAGAATAAGGCTATGTTAACAATGAGCGCAATTTTCGCTTTCCGTAAGTGGGCTTCACCTGCCTCTGTAATAAATCGTGAGCGATTACTTTTAATGTAGAACCAAAGCCCAATGAAGGTAAAAATGAAAGCAAAGAAAGGGAGGATAAAAAGGAAAATAGAACTAGTGATAAATAATGCTTTAGCCGTTGATGCTCGGTTTGCTGCTTTCTTTGCCAGATAAACAACATCTTCGGGAAGATCTGATTGAGCATCTAGGGTATCAGTTGGAATTGCTGCTTTTTCAACCAGTTGAACTTCCAAAATTGTTGGTTGATCTTCGATTATTTCATTCCCCGATACGACTTCATTCTCTAGTTCCAGCTCACTAGTAATCGCATCTGTTCGGATTTGATTCTTTGTAGGTTTTACCTTCGAGTCAGTAATGCTGGTTTGTACACGTTCAAGTTTTGCGACTTTAGTAAAACGAATTTGCTGATATCCACAACTTGTGGCAATAAAAAAAAGGAGGACTATAAAAGGAATTAAATATCTCATTTAAATAAAAAGTAAAAGAGTTAACACTGCAACTGCAGCGCCATTTAGGATCATAGTAATAAGTGCAATCTTTAAAAACCGCTCTCCTTTTGGGGTGATATAACGAGACCCTGAAGCTCTTCCATAATAAAGGATGCCAAGAACAAGTAATGCAAGACCAATAATAGCACCAACAATTGCGGGTATTGATGACCCTATGAGAAAGGAAGAGATTACCCCTAACGCTACGCTTGGAAGGAACAGTGCCGAATTTAAAGTTGATCTCTTAGCATTATGTTCAGCCTTTTGTGCTTGCCATTCAATAATTTGCTTTTCTGTGTCAGTAAGCTCTGTTGAATCTTGTTTTGTTCTTGGAATCACCAAAAACCCTTGTTCTAAAGCAGCGACTTCTTGATCAATTAGGGACGAATTGTGACTTGTTTGCACGATTTCAGTTTCCGATACTAAGGATTGATGTTGGTTGTCAGACCTATTATTTGTAGGGTCTTTAACAGTTTTAGGAGATAATTCAATCACTTCAGGCATACGTGTGAAACGAATCTTGTGGTGTCCACATGAACTAATTAGAATAAGCACAATCCCAAATAAAAGTAGCCGCATGATCAGAATTTGTATCTGTTAACGTTGAAAATACGAGTTTAGTTTGAAAGAGGATGCATTTCTGACTTTATTGAGCAATTCACCCTGGTGAAAGATGATCAAAAGCTAACGTATTCTCCGTTACAATTAAGTAAAAGTCAAAGACATTAATAATTTGATATCTTTGCGCCACTCAAACAATGACCTAAGTAATAGCAAATGAATATGATATCAAAATGCATCAATGTTTTAGGAGTACTTTTTATCTCGTTTCATACCCTGTCTCAGGGTGAAGAGTTAGTCGATGAACTCGCCGATGTTGATATTTTTTACGACACCACTCAAGGCGTTAATATGAATCTTGGTTTCGACATGGTTCGTATTGCTTTTGGAACACCGAATCTATCAGCAGCTTTCGAATTAAACGAGCAATATGTTGTGGATTTTCAATATGGAATGTTACTCCTACCGTACCGAGCAGAATTTTTTGGATTTGAGACACAAGTTCAAAGGGGTTACGAATTCAATGTTGGAATAGGTACATATCTTGCGAGAAATAAATTTTTGGGAAAGGGAAGCTTTTACCTCGGACTTGAATATGAAAATTGGAAATATACTTCGAGTAGTTTTGAGGTAATGCAACGGTATAACATTAAGAATTCAATTGATCCAAATGCAAATTTCGCAAATTATGTTTATTCTCTAGCATTAGATTATGATTTACAATTTCAGCGAATACTCTCTCGTTATGGTATTGAAGCAGGTGTAAATTATCATGTCGCACCTAAAGTGGATGTGAACCTTGGATTTCACCTTGCGTATGAGCAAGAATCAATCACATTCGATACTGAAAATTCGTTTGGTGTAATTTGGAATGCCGAAAGTGCTGGGTTTGGTGTTAATGGAGAATCGATTAAGAAAAACGGTGTGGCTGGTTGGTTATCGGTAACGTTGAAGTTTCAGTTGTTTTAATGTTTTTGCGATTATTTCATCACACTTCCCAATAAATCCATCGCGCTATGTAGATTCGTAACGTCACTGTAAATAATACGCAAGCAATCGTTTTTCTCACTCAATTTAACTCCATTTGGATGCTTCTGGACATAATCTAGCACCTTAGTAAATACAGGAGATTGATAAAAGTCAGACTTTGGGTTAGCAATAAAATAACCGAGCATTTTACCAGATTTCAACACCAATTTCTCGATACCTAAATCTTGAGCTAACCAACGCAGTTTGAAAGAGTATGCCAAGTCTTCAACCTCATCGGGTACAGGACCGAATCGATCTTTCAGTTCCATTAAAAATTCATCAAGTTCTTCTTCACTCTTTAGATTATCCATGTCTTGATAAAGGCTCAATCGCTCTGCGACATTGTTCACGTAATTCGTTGGAATTCTAACTTCTAAATCCGTTTCTAAGACGCAATCACGCACAAATTTGGTCAATTGGTCGCTATTTCTATCCGCAAATAACGTTTTGAAATCTGATTCTCTCAGCTCGTCAATTGCTTCATTTAGTATCTTCTGATACATCTCAAAACCGATGTCAGAAATGAAACCACTCTGTTCTCCACCTAATAAGTTTCCCGCTCCTCGAATGTCGAGATCTTTCATGGCAATGTTGAACCCAGAGCCAAGGTCAGAAAATTGAACAAGTGCTTCAAGACGCTTTCGTGCCTCTGAGGTTATCATGTGAGAACTTGGAGCAATGAGGTAACAAAATGCTTTTTTATTCGAACGGCCAACACGACCTCGCAACTGGTGAAGGTCGCTAATTCCGAAATTTTGAGCATTATTGATAATAATCGTGTTTGCATTTGAAATATCAATTCCGGATTCAATTATCGTGGTGGCTATAAGAACGTCGTATTCATGTGAGATAAAGCCTAACATGATCTTTTCGAGTTGTTTCCCATCCATTTGTCCATGGCCAATTGCTACACGAACACCAGGGCAAAGTCGCGTGATCATTCCAGCAACTTCCTTAATATTCTCCAGTCGATTATGAACAAAGAAGACCTGTCCTCCGCGACTCACTTCATACGCAATTGAATCCCGAATGATTTCCTCATCAAATTGAATAATTTCTGTTAAAACAGGTTGACGATTTGGCGGAGGTGTGTTAATGATACTCAAATCTCTCGCTCCCATTAAAGAAAATTGTAACGTTCGAGGTATGGGCGTTGCAGTTAGTGTCAATGTATCAACAGTTTCACGAAATGTTTTGAGCTTGTCTTTAACCGAAACACCAAATTTCTGCTCTTCATCAATAATGATTAATCCAAGATCTTTGAATTTAACTTTGCTTCCAACGAGGGCATGCGTTCCAATGAGAATGTCAATTTTCCCTTCTGCTAATTTTTTCAACGTTTCAGTTACTTCCTTTGCCGACTTAAAACGATTGATGTAATCCACAGTACACGGCATTCCTTCGAGTCGCTCCTTGAAACTGCGCGTATGTTGCATGGATAAAATCGTGGTTGGGACAAGAATTGCGACTTGTTTGCTATCTGCCACCGCTTTAAATGCTGCTCTAACTGCAATTTCTGTTTTTCCGAAACCTACATCCCCACAGATCAAGCGATCCATAGGTGTTGATGACTCCATGTCTTCTTTTACCGCAATTGTTGCTTTTAATTGATCAGGGGTATCCTCATACATAAATGAAGCTTCCAACTCATTTTGCAGGTATGAGTCAGGAGTATATGAAAATCCAGGTTGACTTTTTCGTTTAGCATATAACTTGATCAAATCGAAGGCTAACTCCTTGATTTTCTTTTTTGTCTTTTTCTTGAGGTTTGCCCAGGTTGCTGTTCCTAGCTTGTTCATTCTAGGTGTTGCACCATCCTTACCTGTAAACTTCGAAATTCGATGCAGAGAATGAATTCCTACATATAAAACGTCGTTGTCTTTGTAGAGGAGACGAATGGCTTCTTGCGGCTTTCCATTAACATCAATGGTCTCTAATCCTGAGAATTTCCCGACGCCATGATCAATGTGAGTAACATAATCTCCACTTTGCAAATTGTAAAGTTCTTTTAGCGTAAGTGCTTGTTTCGCCTGTCGGAACCCTTCTTTTAACCTAAACCGATGATACCTTTCAAATATTTGATGATCAGTGTAGCAAATTAGCCTATTGTCGGGAGAGATAAATCCTAAGTGCAGTGAGAAGTGCACAGGAGCAAACTCCACACCACTCTCCATATCCTTGAAAATTTGCTCCAAACGATCAATTTGCTTTGGCTGATTTGAGAAAATGAGGTTTGTAAACCCGTATTTCTTTCGAGCGATTAAATCCTCAGTTAAAAGATCAAATTGCTTATTAAAACTTGGCTGTGGGCGGAAGTTAAATTCCTCTACAGAATCATGCTTAAAATGCTTATCGGACCCAAATTCTATAACACTGAATTTAGCAATTTGCGACTCAAAATCAGTTGGGTGCATGAATAACTGAGAAGGAAGAACATGTTTCACTTCCGATTCTAGTTGATTGTAAATTGAAACAGCCTTTTTGTATTCGTTATCTAGTTTTGCTAACGTTTGATCATGTGAAGACAACCAAATAGAAGTATTCCCACCTATGAATTCAAGTAAGGTGACATTCTCGTCCTTCATCATATCACCTTGGACATTCGGAACTATGTTGAAGAATTTGTGTGTATTAATCGAAAGTTGAGTACTTGCATCAAATGTTCTTATGCTTTCAACATCATCACCAAAAAACTCAACTCTAAATGGGTGATCATTTGAGTAAGAAAAGACATCTACGATTCCCCCACGAATGGAAAATTGCCCCGGCTCATAAACAAAATCTACGCGCTCGAAATTTAAGTCGAACAACATTTCATTTATGAAGTCAATGGAATAGTCTTTCCCGACTTCAAGTTTTAGCGTGTTCTTAATCAATTTTTTCTTAGATGGAATTCGCTCAATTAGTGCTTTTGGATAGGTAATTACCCATGTATTTCTATTGTTTGAGATTTTTTCAAGTACCTCTGCTCTAGCTACAACATTAGCATTGTCTGTTTTTTCAAGTTCATAGGGAACTCGATAAGAAGCGGGATAAAAAAGGATTGATTTATTTTTTGGATAGACTCCCTGTAAGTCGTTTAAAAAATAGGCGGCTTGCTCTTTATCTTCAAGAATAAATAGATGATTTCCTGGAGATTGTTTTGCAACTATTGCTGAAGTGATCGATCGGGATGAGCCAACATGACCATTCCACGAAATTTTTGTTCCTACAACCTGTAAATCACTGGAAGTAGAATCAACTTGAGGCAACGTAGAAAAAGAGGCAATAAACGTGGAGAGATCCATTAACCTTTTAGATATGACATGGCTTGTTCGACCATTTTTTTAGAACCAACAAAATAAGGAACACGTTGATGTAAACGTGTTGGCTCGATGTCCATGATTCGTTCATGCCCAGTGGTTGCCAATCCTCCTGCTTGTTCTGCAATAAATGCGAGGGGGTTACATTCGTATAAGAGGCGCAATTTTCCTTCAGGATCGACAGTTGTAGATGGATAAATGTAGATCCCTCCCTTAATCATGTTGCGATGAAAATCGGCGACCAAAGAACCAATGTATCGCCCAGAATATGGACGAGAAGCACCTTCTAATATTTGTTGACATTTCGATTCGATGTATTCTTTGATTCCTGGATCACAAATATTGACATTACCTTCATTCATAGCGTAAATCCGACCCATTTCAGGCATTCTCATGTCTGGATGAGAAAGGCAAAATTCACCAATGTATGGATCGAGCGTAAATCCATTTACACCTTTTCCTGTTGTATAAACCATCATGGTTGATGATCCGTATAACACATATCCAGCAGCAATTTGTTTTGCCCCTGACTGCATCATGTCTTCTAAAGTTGCTGGAGTTCCAACTTTACTTTGTCGTCTATAGATGGAAAAAATTGTTCCAATAGAAACATTTACATCAATATTTGTAGATCCATCTAATGGATCAAAAAGGACAACATACTTCCCGTTTTGTGAAAACTCGCCTTCAAATGGCATGAATTCATCATTTTCCTCAGAAGCGATACCGCAAACTTCACCACCTGTTTTAAACATGTTTATGAACTGATTGTCTGCAATAACGTCAAGTTTTTGTTGTTCCTCCCCCTGGATGTTAATACTCCCTTGCTTTCCTAAAAAATTATCTAACAGTCCAGCCCTTCGAACATCTTTGCTAACCACTTTTGAGGCAACAGCGATGTCGCTCAATAATCGAGACAGTTCTCCAGAAGCAAATGGAAAATCAGCCTGTCTGTCCATGATAAACTCGTGAAGGGTTGTAACTTTATTCATTATAAATTGGTTTTGCGCAAATATCGCTAAAAGGAATTAGTTGTTCGCTGTTAGAAACGAAAAAAGACATTAGCATTTTGATTATTATAAAACAAAAAACCGGAAGGATTGAAATCCCTCCGGCTCTAGTATTAAAGCGTAATTAATGTTACTTAATCACCACAGTTTCGCTATAAGTTGCAGTTCCGTTAGAAACTTTAACAACATACATGCCACCAGCAACAGACGATAAATCGATTGTAGTACTAGTTGATACTTCGGTAGAAAGAATTACATTTCCAATCATATCAGAAACGATTACTGTATTCACCGTTCCGGTTTCATTTGTGATTGTAACTTCTCCTTCAGATGGGTTTGGGTAAAGAGAGACCCCAGAAAGAAACTCTTCGTTAATCCCTACAGACCATTGATTACCCATTAACAAACGAATCCCTAACGCTTCTCCGTTAGTAAATGATTGGTTTGCGGGAATGTAAATTGCAGATGCCCATGCTGGTTGTGCTACAGTTTCATCATCAACAATTACAATATCATTTGCATTCCCATTTGAAGCAAGTTCTGCGCACGCATAATAAGCTCCAGTTGGTACATTTTCTACATTATCAAAAAATACATCAATGAATCCTGCTGAAACATTAGCACTTGTTACACTTACAGTTTGTGTTGAATACAATGAAGTCATATCGCCTAATTTAAAGGAGGCAGTATCTTTCAAAGAACAAATAATATCGCCACCAGCAACGGTACCATTAGCTAACATAATTCTAAAACCAGATACGTTAGCACTAGTTTTTAGTCTATATTCTGTAGCGACAACAAGCCCATCTTCTCCACCAGTAAAAGAAGCTGTTCCTAATGAAGTCAAGGTTGAATTTGTGTAAACACCAATCCCGTCTAATGCATAAACTGAAGACTCAACACTTGCTGTTGTTGTTGCGTTTGAGATTTCAAATTCTCTCAATCCAGTGTTGTTTCCAAATTCTGGAGCTCCCGCCATTTCTTGATCAGAAACTACGGTATAGTTTCCTGTGTAAACTGCAGGGGTCAACGACAATGCTTCTATACTTTCAAGAATTACAGTATCTCCTGTAAGAACATTTGCGTTTGTAGCAGTAGAGGTTAACGATCCTGTCACATTTAATGTAACATTAGTTTGAGCATTTGACCCATAATTTACAACTTGCGCACCTACAATGTAGTTAGCATCCTGCATGTCCTCAGGAGTAATACCGTATTCCATTCCATCATTATTATCTCCGATTGCCCAAGCAGATAAAAGTTGAACATCATCTGGTGGAAGAGTTATCAGGCACACATCATCGATGTTCCAATAGTAGTGAGAACTCGATGAACCATTTCCATCCCAATTGAACTTGATCAGAACGTTTGCTTGACCAGCAGCATAAGCAGTAATATTCATAGAGGTCAAATAACTATCTCCATTATCTCCAAAAAAGCCTGCATTTGTAGCTAAACCTGGAGTAGCCTGGATAGCAGGGCTCCAAGAGGTTCCTCCATCTGATGACACGGATACAGATATAGTCGTATTACTTGTGCCAGCACAGCAGAATCGAGCATCTTGTTCAAACACCAATACTGCGCTTGTTTGAGTTCCAAGAGCTGTAATGTTTGGAGAAATTAACTCTCCTGTAAGGTTAATATAATTTGGAGATAGTGGAAAGTTGACAGAGTCAGCATCAAAAAGCATAAAGCCATTTGCAGCAGTTGTAGATACAAATGGATCTGTTCCTGTTGACCATTCTCCATTAGTAGTTACATAGCTATGTTTCCAAACGAGTCCATCCGAGCCGCCAGTAGTCCAAACACCATTAGTGGTAGTAAATGTTGGTCCATTCGTGGAAATAGGAGAGGTTCCTGGCACATCAAATGTTTCGTTCCAAAGGAGACTACGTGTCGATAATAAATCTTGAAGATTTTCAGGACGGTCACCTGTAACGACACGAGGAACAATAAATCCAGGTTCGTTCAAGTCCGAATTGACTTGTTGAGCTGTTGCTCCACTAATACAGAGAGAAGCAAATGCTACGTTTAAGTATATTTTTTTCATAATTTAAGTTTAATTCGTCCCAAATATACGCCATTATCAGGAATAGTTCCTAACAGATTACTCATTGAATGCTACCGATCCTTCAAGAAAGGCAACATTTCACGAATTTCAGCCAATTCACGATGTTTTATAACAACGGTCTTTACCTGCTCCTTGTTTGGACTCAAACCAGTAGTAGTACCAAGGGCATCGGTTAGACATGAATCTCCGGAGTAACTATGTTTATTTCCATCTATGCCTATGCGGTTTACACCAATAACAAAAGATTGATTTTCAATTGCCCGGGCATTCAAAAGGGATTTCCAATGATTGGATCGCTTTTCCGGCCAATTCGCTACATATAAGATCACATCATAGGCAGCTTCACCTGAGTCACTAATTCTGTTTCTAACCAATTCAGGGAAACGTAGGTCATAGCATATTTGAAGTTGAAGTTTCCAACCTTTATAATTAACAATTTGCTCCGCATTGCCAGAAGTGAAATGATCCCCCTCTTTTGCTAATCCAAAGGTTTTACGTTTATCATAGCATTCAATTAATCCATTAGGCTGTACAAACACACCACGGTTATAGAAGGCACCGTTTTCTTCAATAATTAGTGAAGTGTAAATTGCTGCGGATTTTTGTTTTGATAGTTGAAGTAACCATTGAATAGAATTTCCTGACATTTGCTCGGCTAGCAAAGTGTTCATGGTGAAACTCGTCTGAAATAGTTCTGGTAAAACAATCAAGTTAGATTGATTTTCATTTGTTAAAAGGCGTTCGTAATTATCGAGATTTCCCCGAACGTCTTCCCATAATTGATTTGGCTGGACTAATGTAATGGCTAAATCTTGCATAACTTTTCTGCGGCTTTAAGTAAAGTTGTTTCATCTTTTGCAAAACAGAATCTGATTATTTTTTGATCACGGGCATCTTGATTAAAAACGGAAATTGGTATTGTCGCAACTCCATGATCGATTGTCAATGAGGTACAAAAATCAACATCCGACTTACTAGATATAGATTTGTAAGATGCTGATTGAAAATAAGTTCCATCACAAGGTAAGAGTTTAAAATTGCTGGATGACATTGACTCCCTAAAGAGGTCTCGCTTTTTTTGGTAGAACTTACCCAGAGAACTCACATCAACAACTTCTAAGTAGCTAGCTAAAGTAGCTTGAGCAATGCTATTTACAGAGAAAACATTGAATTGATGAACCTTCTTGATTTCCTGCATTAATTTTTCAGGTGCCGACAAGTAACCAATTTTCCAGCCAGTGATATGAAATGTCTTTCCAAATGAAGATACTGTTATGCATCTATCATGCATAGATGGATATTGATGTACCGAAAGATGTTTTTGCTCGAATGTGATGAATTCGTAAACCTCATCAGATAATAACAAAAGTTGCGGGTTTTCACTCATTATTTTCTCCAACACAACCATATCATTACTTGACCAAACTCGTCCTGAAGGGTTGTGTGGATTATTGGTGATGATCATCCGTGTATCATTTGAGATTGCATTTTCAATTCGCTCCCAATCGGGGAGAAAAGTTTCATCTAATGGAAGTCGAATCGGAGTTCCACCAGCAAGAATTACTGATGGTTCGTAGCAGTCATAACTAGGGTCGAGAATAATAACCTCATCGCCTTTTTCGATTAGTGCCAGAATTGTGGTAAAAATCCCTTGTGTTGCTCCTGCTGTAACTAATAATTCTGTGGAAGGATTCAAGGTTCTTTTGTACTGCTTCTCAATCAAAGTTGATAGTTGAGTTAATAACTCTGGGCTTCCTGGCATCGGCATATATTGATGAACATTTTCATTTACCTTTGTCATTAAAATCTCTGAGAGTTGAGAATCAATAGGAAAATTAGGAAACCCTTGAGATAGATTAATTGCTTTATGTTTTGAAGCTAATTTTGACATCACTGAAAAAATAGTAGTTCCAATATTTGGTAATTTTGACATAAATCGATTTTTTGACAGAGTACAGTAAATTTACTGTTTTTAGTAACAGCATAAATTTATGCTTTGAAGCCCCTTTTTTGTAATTTCCCCAAATGGGTAAATATTTTTTTCTTGTAATGCTTGGACTAGCGGCTTGTGAATCTTCAGTGACACCATTTTGTGAATGTATTAACACAAGTGAAGTTCTTAATAATGCTCAAATAGAGTTTATGGAGAAGATTGATGAAACTACAACCTTGGACTCAAAAGAGATGATTAAGCTTAGAGAAGCAAAAAAACTCGCTTGCAAAGAGTTTGAATCAATATCAGGTGAAGAAGCCCTTGAGCTTAAAAAAGCGTGTGAGGACAGCTAGAAATGGTGATGTTTATTTTTGCAGGATACTTTAAGCAAAAATCACATCTAACGAATCTCGAAAGGCTTGTGCAGCTGTGTCTAAATGAGGTTTTGTATGGGCTTGAGAAATAAACCCAACCTCATATCCACTAGGACCAAGATAAACCCCTCTGTCTAGTAATTCAGCAAAGATCTTTTTAAAACCATTCATATCAGGGTTGATTTGATTCGCCTTGCGAATTCGCTTCTTCCCGTCAAACGAAAGCCAGAATATTGATGCGACTGTTACAATTTCAAAGTTATATCCTTTTGCCCTTGCATGATCGTTGATTTGAGAAACGAAGTAGTTTGTTCGTTCTTCTTGATCATCATAAAAGCCATCTTTTGCACACTCTGTCAATTGTGCTATTCCAGCAGCCATGGCAACAGGGTTTCCTGAAAGTGTTCCTGCCTGATAAACTGCTCCGTCTGGAGAAACACAGGACATGATTTCTGCTCTGGCACCGTAAGCCCCAACAGGTAGACCTCCACCAATGATTTTCCCATAAGTGATAATGTCTGGAGTGATTCCTAACATTTCTGCAGCTCCATTAAAGCCAACTCTGAAGCCTGAAATTACTTCATCAAAGAAGAGTAAAACATTGTATTCTGTGCAAAGAGAACGTAGTTCTTGTAAGAAGGCCGTTTCCTGGAGAAGTAAACCATTATTTGCTGGAATTGGCTCGATAATGGCACATGCCAAATCATCAGCGTAGGTTTCACAACAGATTTTAAGAGCGTCAAGATCATTTAAGGGTAAAACGAGCGTCTCTGCCGCATAGGATTCTGGCACTCCCGAACTAGAAGATGTTCCCAGTGTAGCCAAACCACTGCCTGCTTTTACTAGCATCGAATCAACATGGCCATGATAACAACCGTCAAATTTAAGCACCTTATTTTTGCCTGTAAATCCTCTGGCTAACCTCAATGCCGACATCACTGCTTCCGTTCCAGAACTCACAAAACGGATTTTATCAATGTAAGGATTTCGAGATAGTATTAATTCTGCTAGTTCATTCTCTAAGACTGTTGGCGTACCAAAACTTGCTCCATTTTGCAGCGCATCAACTATTTTTGAATAAACATCGGGGTGATTGTGGCCTAAAATTAGCGGTCCCCAACTACAATTAAAATCAATGAATTTATTTCCATCCTCATCCCATAGATGACATCCATCTCCTTTTTTCATAAAAAGGGGAGAACCATCAACAGATTTGAATGCTCTAACGGGAGAATTTACTCCACCAGGAAAATATGTTTTTGCCGTTTCAAATAAAGAGTCTGAACTGGTTCGGTTAATGCGTGTCGTTGTTTCCATGAGGATTGATTTTAGAATTGCGAAAATACAATTCTTAGAGAAGATAGTTTGACAACGATTAAAGTATTTGTCCTTTTAGTTTACTATATTGCATAAACATTAATACATTATTCATGTCTGATCAAGACCGAAAAGCTAAAAATGGAAAAATCCTCCAAATGGTAATCGCAGTTGCGGTTGGGTTAGGAGCATACTTTTTAGTTTCTTACTTACTTAGCTAATTCGATTGATTTAGTGTACGGTTTTTGAAAGAAGAACCCTCCCCTCATAGTAAAACAAACGTCCAATTGTAACGTGATGCCCTTCCATCCAATGTTTCGCCTCAGAATATGATGCTACTGTTTTAATGTTTCGCTTGGCATATAAGATAACCATTGGGTCTAATTCTTTATCCAACATAAATCCAACTTCTCTTGATTCTAAATTCGCACCTATTTGGTTTCCAAGAATCATAGATCTACCATAATAATCTCCCTTAATAGAGAATTCCCCAGGTAGGTTTACCGTATAGTAACTCAAAGAACTGAAGATTGACAAACTTATTAGAAGCAACCTTGACTTCTTCTCTGAAATTCTTATGAGCACAGTTGCACCTATGATTGAGAAAAAAACACTAGCATATAGAACAGTGAAATCATGGGTGGAATAATTAAGTAAACTTATGTGAAGCGCAAGAATAGGCGCGGTTGAAATGATTAAAAATGCCCTATACTTTAATAAAGTATTCGAGATGTTCTTCTTCCTTCGCTCTATGATAATCATCACAAGAATTAATCCTATGATGTGCCAATAATGAACAGCATAATTAAAAAGGACTATAGCTATTTCTTTGAGTTTAGTAAAAAAATAACCATTAGTGTTAGCTGAAGAGTTACCGCCTCTTATAGATAAGCGTTCCGAAAGTTGGTTTATGTATGCTTCATATCCATTAATACTAGAATATTGATAATAAGTGAGCAACAATGCACTTGAAATGCCCAGTAAACAAGTAACTATAAAACCTATGCGTCTGACACCCTTTATTTTGAAAACCGCCCAACAAAAAACAATGAACCCAAAGAATACTCCTAACCATGAAGTGTAAATCATCAAAAACAAATTAACTAAAAAGAGAGCCCAAAGAGGAAGTGAGTGATCCTTTGATTCTTTGAGTTTAAGAAAGAGCAACACTCCAATCATAAAAAACAGATGGACAAGCATATCACTCATGTATGTATTTGCTTGAAACCAAAGTGTTGCTGGAAGTAAAACGTATATGATTCCTGCGAACAAAGCTACTTTTGGATCTGTCGCAATTGTTCGTGTTATCAATACCACAATAACAACGCATAAAAAGTTGACTAGCAAATGAAAAAGTTGAAGGTTCAATGTTGTAGCCTTTGCTCCGATAGCTTGAAAACAGGCATAAGGCAGGATATAAGCAAATGGTGGATGAGAAATGTAATAGTAATTGCCTTTTGAATCGTGCATTTCACCGAGTGAGGTCGCGTGATTATCAATGAACTTGTTTTCTATTCCTCCAAAATTCATCGCTGGGGAATAATGCAAATTGGCAATTCCATCATCTTCCCAAGCTTGAAGAACGCGTAGGGAAATTGAGGTCACAAATTCATGGTGCTTTGACAATGGGCGATCTAAATTGGGCCAGCGGATTACCACCGAAAGTAAAAAGCAGAGCACGACAATTAGCCATTGTTTATAACCCCAAGTCGAGAATGAGAATAACTGCTTCACCTTTTGCTTAATTTTTCAAGTGGATAACTTGACAGCCTAAAAATAGAAAATCTGATTGAGGAGGGCAGGATAGATTTAAAATCAATTAACAATACATGCAACAGTGTGATGTGGAAACAATGATTCTGTTCATTGCAATCATCGAATTCTTATTTCTATCTTTGCATACAACTAATTATGGGTTAAAATGATCTCAACAATGAATCAGAATACATTAGAGTTTGCAAAAGAAATGGATGCAAAAGATCCTCTAAAATCCTTTCGGGAGAAGTTTTTCTTTCCAAATTTTCATGATAACGAAGTTGTGTATTTTACTGGGAATTCATTAGGGCTTCAGCCGAAATCAACGATCATTTATATTCAAGAAGAACTAGAAGCTTGGGCGAAATATGGAGTAGAAGGTCATTTCTTAGCAAAGAAACCTTGGTTTGGGTACCATGAACAACTGACAGAGAAAGCCGCAGCTATTGTTGGGGCAAAACCAGAGGAAGTTGTTATAATGAACTCATTAACGACGAACTTACATCTAATGATGGTATCGTTTTATCGCCCTTTAGGAAACCGCACTAAAATTATCTGTGAGGCAAAAGCATTTCCAAGTGATCAGTATGCATTAGAATCACAGGTCAAGTTTCACGGGTTAAATGTTGAGACAGATATTATTGAGGTTTGTCCGCGTGAAGGTGAGCACTTAATTCGAGATGAAGATATTCTAAGTAAAATTGCTGAAGTTGGTGATGAGCTGGCAATGGTGATGATTGGAGGTGTTAATTACTATACAGGACAGTTATTCGACATGAAGTCAATCACAGAAGCTGGTCACGCAGTTGGCGCAACAGTTGGCTTTGACCTTGCTCATGCTGCGGGAAACATCAACCTTAAATTACATGATTGGGATGTTGATTTTGCTGCCTGGTGTGGATATAAATACTTGAATTCATCCCCTGGAGGAGTATCTGGCGTTTTTGTTCATGAGCGACATGCAGATAATTCGGATTTGCCGAGATTTGCAGGTTGGTGGGGTTATGACAAAGAAACACGCTTCCAAATGGAACCAGGTTTCAAGCCGATGCACGGTGCTGAAGGATGGCAATTAAGTAATGCTCCAGTTCTTGGAATGGCTGCTCACTTAGCTTCTCTTGATATTTTTACTGAGGCAGGAATGGATAGGGTTGGAGAAAAGCGTGATCAACTTACAGCATATTTAGAATCAATTATTGAAGATATCTCTGAACGCCATTCAGACCGAACTACCCTTGAGATAATTACACCGAAAGATAAATCTAAACGTGGAGCACAACTATCAATATTGGCGCATGGACAAGGAAAAGCATTGTTTGATGCTCTTACAAACAGTGGAGTTATTGCAGATTGGCGCGAACCAAATGTCATTCGAATTGCACCTGCACCACTCTATAATTCATACGAAGATTGTTTCCGATTTGGGCAGCATCTCGAAAATGCAATTCAGTAATCGTTTGTAACGTATTACTAATAATCATAAAAAGATGGACGAAGTTGATTTAACTATACAAACATTAATTAAAGCAAAATATGCTGGAGCAATGTCCGATTCATCGAGTTATTTCAGTCTTGCTTTACAAACAGTAGCGGTTATGATTGGTGGAATTCTGATGTGGAGATTGAGTGCAAGAATTCACAATAAAAAGAAAAACGAAAGGCACCGAAACTCCTATTT
This sequence comes from Bacteroidota bacterium, assembly GCA_024280295.1. Taxonomy (GTDB): domain Bacteria; phylum Bacteroidota; class Bacteroidia; order Flavobacteriales_D; family Crocinitomicaceae; genus UBA4466. The sequence continues at coordinate 173,401 of JAJRQK010000039.1, read as the reverse complement.
TGATACCAGTTACTCAAAAGGATGGAAAAATCGATAAGCATGGAAAAGGAAAAACGAGCGATAATTGTTGGAGCTGGACTGGTTGGGTCTCTGTGGGCTGTTTACCTTTCAAAAGCGGGATACCAAGTCACAATTTACGAGCGTCGTAGCGATATTAGAAAAGCAGAAATTTCTGCTGGAAAATCCATTAATCTTGCCCTTTCTATGCGTGGTTGGAAAGCACTCGATGCTGTTGGTGTTGGTGATGCTGTTCGAGAAATTGCCATTCCAATGTATGGTCGAATAATGCACAGTTTAGAGGGTGATTTATCACATCAACCTTACGGAAAAGAGGGGCAAGCAATTTATTCTGTCTCCAGAGGTGGTGTAAATGCCTTATTGATGAATGTCGCAGAAACGCACGGAAAGGCAAAAATACTGTACAGTCATACATGCGAAGATGTTGACCTTGAAAAAGGGAAAATTTGGTTGAGCAAAAAAGGCTCGGATCAACTTATAGAAGATCAGGCTGATGTCGTTTTTGCCTGTGATGGCGCTTTTTCGGCAGTCAGGTATCATGGAATGCAGAAGGTAGATCGGTTTGATTTCTCGCAAGATTATATTGATGATGGGTACCGCGAATTATTACTTCCTGCTAACGAAGATGGATCTTATAAATTAGATAAAAATGCATTACATATTTGGCCACGTGGTCGATTTATGCTAATTGCCCTCGCAAATGAAGACGGATCGTTTACTTGTACACTCTTTATGCCTTTTGATGGTGATGAGAATTCGTTCAATCAATTAAAAACACCTAAACAAGTAGATGCTTTTTTCCAAAGAACATTTCCCGATTTCTATGACATGATGCCAGAAATTGGTGAATCATGGGGAGATCACCCTCTGTCTTCCCTAGCATTGATGAGGTCGTACCCTTGGCATCATGGTAAAGTTGCTCTGATGGGCGATGCCGCTCATGCCACTGTTCCATTTTACGGTCAAGGCATGAATGGAGGATTTGAAGATTGCTCTGTTATGTGGGAGTTGATGCAAAAACACAGTGAAAATTGGGGTGCGGTTTTTGAGGAGTATAGTAGAGTGAGAAAACCAGATGGAGATGCTCTTCAAGACCTGTCTATGTATAATTATAAGATTATGCGTGACTCTGTAGCAGATCCGAAATTTCTATTGAGAAAGAAAATTGAATCAAAATTCTCTAACTTGTATCCGAATAAATGGATGCCGCTATATTCTCAAGTTACGTTTAGTGAAATTCGATATAGCGAGGCAATGGCAAACGGAGAGAAACAAAAGAGCATCATGGATGAGGTAATGAAAATTGACAATATTGAATCACAGTGGGACTCACAAGAGATAATGAACGAAATAGCAAAACGCTTATGAAACACTTAATAGTAATAACTATACTTTTTCTTTCGGGAGGGGTTTATGCTCAACGTGACTTTACCCCCTCAAGTAAAAAGCAAGCATTTGGAACTCGTGATTTTCGTAACTTGGGTTCTACTGGGTTACAGTTTCAGTTAGGACCTGCATATTCTTTTACCAAAATAAAAACAAGCTCAGAAGATTTTAGCAATGGTAGTGCTCGAGGAAATTATACCACAGATCCTGGAGGGAGATTTGGCGTATATGTTGAAATAGGGTTAGCACATTTTCCCAAAAAGAAAAAATTCTATAGCTATATTGATTGGGGACTAGGATTCAAGTACCTTGGGGGCAAAGAAAAGACCATGATCAACTATACAGATGTTGCTGGGAATGTTATCTCAACAGATGAAGGGAAAGATAAGTTTTACAATGGTTATGCTTACGGTAGGTTCAGCTTGCACAAGGAGGTTACATTTAAAAAAACGGAGAAACTAGTACTCGATAATTCACTTGGATTTAATGTCGATTATCGGGTAATTACGGATGATCAAAGTTCAGATTACCATAATGTTTATGCTTTGCAGTTCTCCGCAGGAACGTACTATCATAAGCCTTTTGTGGCTCAACTACATTATGGCCTTGGTTTCCGGTTCAAATTGAGAAGAGGAACTTATTTTATTCCCGGATTCAGATTGCCTATTCTTGGTATTCAAGAGTGGAATAGAGGAAAACCGTCATTGAGATGGTTCTCTTCAAAATACTATCCTGTTCTTTTTCAATTGAAGATCATTAACGTTTTCAAGAAAAGAAAGAAAGGAAATTGTCCTGCTGTTGAAACGAACGAGGAGGACAGAAAACGAAACGATGAATTTATGCAAGGAAATTAATCATAATGAAGAAAATTTACCACCTCTCATCTTGTTCAACAAATCGACGAATACTAAAGGAGATCAATCCGAAAGAAGATGTTGAATTGCAAGATATTAAGCAACGTGGAATCGACGAGAAAATGCTTGATTTTTTGAAAGAAAAGGTTGGTTCATACGAAGCGTTATTTTCTAAAAGAGCAATGAAATTTCGTTCAATGGGTTTGAACGAGATGCAACTAACAGAGGCAGATTACCGAAATTATATGCTTGAAGAATACACCTTTTTAAAACGACCTTTTATGATAAACGGAGAGGATGTGTTCATAGGAAATGTAAAAAAGACAGTTGAGCAGGCAGTGAAATCATTTAACGGAAAACAATGAAGTTGAAGAAAAAATTTAAGTTTGGACTACTTGTGACAGGATGTCTCATACTAAAATCGTGTGTTATAGAGGAGTCAATTAGCGCAGAACAAATAGGTGGGGGACCCGAAATGCGTAAACAACGTATCGATTCTGTTCAACAAATTGAGACAACGGGAGAAACCAAGAAAAGTCTTTTTAATGAGCCAGACACTACAAAACCTGTAGGGTATAGACGTAAAGGGTAGTTTTTTTTGTGAGTCCTAGTTTTTAGTGGTACTTTAGCGGCACTTATTAACTAATTAAACTTATATGAAAACATTAATTACTCTGTGTTTGATAGCTGTTTCCTCAGCATCATTTTCACAAATTTTTTACGAAGATTTTAATAATACCGTAGGTCTTCCTGCTGGATGGACAGTAATTGACAATGATGGCCTTACTCCTGATGCAGCTGTTGCGCAGTTTACAAGCGCATGGATTATTGCTCCTGATTTTGATAACACCGGAGATTCTGTTGCAATGAGTACATCATGGTATGCGCCTGCTGGAACATCTGATGATTGGCTTATTACACCACAAATTACATTAACAACAAATAATACAATTTCATGGGATGAAGAAGCACAAGATGCTAACTTTCCAGATGGATATGAGTTGAGAATTTCAACTACAACACCAACAATTCCAGCTTTTATGGCTAATGCAGCATTATATACCGTTGCGTCTGCAAGTCCAGCTTTATGGTCATACCAAACAGTAGACCTCCAATTGGCTGGTTACTCAAACCAATCTGTTTATTTTGCATGGCGTAACACATCTACAGATCAATTTATTTTAATGATTGACTCTGTGATTGTACAAGCTTCTGCAGGACCTGTAACTGATGTGTCAATGGCTGGTCTGACATCTGAATACACACAAGTTCCTTTATCTCAAATTTCACCACTAGGAACATCTGGTGTTATTGATAACATTGGTGGAACAGCTGTTACAAATGCAACGATGACAGTAAACGTTTATGATGGGCTTATGGCAAATGTGTACACTGCCTCTAGTACACCTGTTGGAATTGCAATGGGAGCAAACACTACCGCTACGGTCGCTGGTTTTACGCCTGTGGTCGCTGATGTGTACACTGTTGAATATATTGCAAGTATCACAGAAATAGATGCTGATGCACTTAATGATACAACAATGTTTAGCATTTTAGTTACTGATAGTACGTATGCTCGTGATAACGGCGTGATTGCTGGGGCTTTAGGTATTGGTGCTGGAAATGGAGGCCAACTAGGGCAACAATTTACAATGAATACTGCAGGTGATATTACTTCAGTTTCTTTCTGGGTAAGTAATTCTGGAGGAACAATGACGGGTGAGCCATTAGTAGTGTCAATTTACGACATGTCAGTTGGTGTTCCAAATGCTATGATTGCTCAAACAGATACCGTTTATCTCAACGTTGATACAAACATAATGATGACAGCTTCAATTGCAGGAGGACCTTTCAGTCTTCCTACTGGAAACTTTGTTGTTTTAATGGAGGAAGTAGATTCTACAGCTTTAGTAGGATATACAAATCAGATCTTTACAACGGGATCTACTTGGTTAAATTGGCCAACTATTCCTGGAGGAGTTTGGGATAATAATGAAGCATTTGGATTCAACGTGTCTTACGTTCTTCGTCCAAACTTTGGTGGCGTTTGTGTTGGTGTATTAGACTTAACAGTTACTGAAACAGGAGGTGTTCTAACATCAGGAGCAACAACGCCTGCAACTTACCAATGGTATGATTGTACAGCTGGTTCGAATCTATCAGGTGAAACAGGACAAACTTACACTCCATCAGTTACAGGTTCTTATTCTGTAATAGTTACTAACGGAGTTTGTTCAGATACTTCAGCTTGTACAGCAGTTACTGTTGGTGGAATCACTGACATCGCTGCTCAAGGCGGAATCGAGGTTTACCCTAACCCATCTAACGGTACATTCAATGTGAAGGTAAATGGAGTTACTACAAATGAATTGAGCATTGAGGTTCTTGATATGACAGGACGCGTAATTGAAACTAGAACATTCGATAATGTTCAAGGTCAATTGACAACTTCTATCGCGCTTGACGTTCAAGAAGGAACATACTTATTGCGCATCTCAGCAAATGGTGAGTCAGCAACACAAAGTATTGTGATCTCGAAAAAATAAATTCAACATTTCGTTGAATGGAAAGGGGAGCGTTTGCTCCCCTTTTTTTGTTTTAATGTTTCCCCTTCAATGGAAAGGACCCGTTATTACTCTACAGCTTTATTAATACCTTGCACTTATAGTCAATAAATGACCAAAATTCTCTACGCGCATATTGCCATCTTTTTTGTGAACGCTTTGTACGGCATTAATCATGTTATTGCTAAAGGTGTAATGCCAGAGTATCTCAAACCAAATGTATTTATCCTATTACGAGGAACAGGTGCAACATTTCTCTTTTGGATTATCAAACTTCTACTCATTAGAGAAAAAGTAAAGCGTAAAGATCTTCTTCTATTAGCTGCATGTGGAATGTTTGGTGTAACCGTTAATCAACTATTCTTCTTTAATGGTTTGAGTTTAACATCATCTATTAATTCTGGAATAATAATGACAATAAACCCCCTTTTAGTTGTCATATTGTCGTTTTTCCTCCTAAATGAAAAGGTAACTTGGAGAAAATCCGTTGGAATTGCAATAGGAGCGACTGGTGCAATATTGCTTACCCTAACAGCAGGAACTGGCTCAGGAGATTCATTCGTTGGTGACCTATATATCTTCATTAATGCAATAAGTTACGGGTTGTATTTAGTCCTTGTTAAACCTTTGATGAAAAAGTATCGCCCATTAACTGTTATCACGTATGTTTTTTCATTTGGCCTGCTGTTTGTTATGCTTTACCCACCAACACTAACAGAGTTTTTCCAGACTGATTTTTCTAGAATTCCAATAGATATTATCCTCAAAATTGTGTTTGTTATACTATTTGTGACGTTCTTAACATATCTACTTACTGTCTTTGGATTGAAACAACTTTCGCCATCGGTTTCAAGCGCTTATATTTACCTTCAACCCGCTTTGGTTGTCTTCTTCACCTTTACACTTGGTGCAATGGGCATTGCTGATGATTATACTGATACTATAACGTGGGAAAAAGGAGGTTATATGTTGATTATATTTTTGGGGGTATATCTAACCTCTTCAAGTAGTTTCTTGAGAAAATCAAGCTAAGACCACTCAGGTTGAGTTTCAAATAGTACATCACAAGTTGACAGATAAAAATACATCGTTATCTTTGCGGAAACTCATTGATTATGTTGAAATCCATGACCGGCTTTGGAAAGGCCATAGGAACATTTCAAACCAAAAAAATATCCGTCGAAATCAGATCGTTAAATAGTAAATCTATCGATCTTAATACGAGAATTGCTCAGTATTACCGTCAGGTTGAGCCAGAGGTTCGAAAACAAGTCTCGCGTGAACTGAATCGAGGAAAAGTCGACATTTTTATCAATATTGATAGTATTGGGGAAGAATCTCCTGTTTCATTGAACCTTCCTTTGGCAAAGGCATATCACAACGAACTAAAAAAATTAAACGATGCGATCGGTGAGTCAACTGTTGATTATCTTCCATTGATTATGCGTATGCCGGACATCTATAACAATGAGCGGGAAGAATTAACGGGCGAAGAAAAGGATTGGGTGCTTGGACTTGTGAAAGAGGCAACAGATCAATTGAATGGTTTTAGAAGAAGAGAAGGAGAGGAACTCGAAAGTGAATTTCAGGAGAGAATTGATGAAATTAGAGGATTTTTATCTGAAGTCCCAAAGTATGAGAACCAGCGATTAGAGGTGATTCGAGAACGGATGAACAAGGCCCTGAATGAAACAAAACTGAAAGGATTTGATGATAATAGACTGGAACAAGAAATGATTTTCTACATTGAAAAACTAGATGTCTCCGAAGAAAAGATGCGCCTTGGAAATCATCTTGTCTATTTCGAGGAAACCCTGAAAAAGGAAAATTCAGGGAAGAAACTAGGGTTTATAGCTCAAGAAATTGGACGCGAAATCAATACGCTTGGAAGTAAGAGCAATCATGCAGAAATGCAGGTATTAGTCATCGGAATGAAAGATAATCTCGAGAAAATAAAGGAGCAAATACTGAACACTTTATAGAATTAGACGTACACGTGGTTATGACATTTGAAAACACCGGTAAATGTGTGATATTTTCGGCGCCATCTGGAGCAGGAAAGACAACGATCGTTCATAATTTATTGCGCCGAGATTTAGGATTGGAGTTTTCTGTGTCAGCTTGCAGTCGTGAGCCTAGACCGAATGAAAAGCATGGAGAGGATTATTACTTCCTAGGCACGGAGGTCTTCAAATCGAAAATAGACAATGGAGAATTTATCGAGTGGGAGGAAGTGTACAGTAACAATTTCTATGGGACATTAAAATCCGAAATCGAGCGAATTTGGTCTGAAGGAAAAACCGTCATATTTGATGTCGATGTAATTGGCGGGCTGAACCTAAAAAAGTTGTTTCAAGAGAAATCGTTTGCGGTATTTGTCCAACCACCTAGTTACGAAGAATTGGAAAGTCGATTGAGAGGTAGGAGTACTGAATCTGAGGAGAAGATCAATCAACGAATGAGCAAAGCGCGCAAAGAGTTGTCGTTTGCAAAGGAGTTTGATACTGTTTTAATTAATGATAATTTGCGAGAAGCATGCAATTCCGCAGAGAAAATTTTACGAAACTTTTTAAATAAATAATGAAAGTCGGACTCTATTTCGGGACGTTCAATCCAATTCATGTTGGACATTTAATTATTGCAAACTTCATGACGGAATTCTCGGATTTAGATCAAGTTTGGATAGTTGTTTCTCCCCAAAACCCACTGAAAAAGAAAAGTACTCTACTGGCAGATTATCACAGGTTAACACTTGTACGAGTTGGAATAGAAGACAATCCAAAACTAAAAGTTAGCGATATTGAATTCAACTTACCAATACCTAGTTACACGTCATCAACGCTGACATACCTTCAAGAGAAGCATCCAGAAAACGAATTTGCTTTGATAATGGGCGAGGATAATCTTCGAACGTTTCACAAATGGTTTAACCATGAAACTATTTTAGAGAATCACACTATTTACGTTTATCCACGGGTTCGAACAATTCAAGAAGAGGAATCAAGTGAAGATTCAGGTGATGAGCATAATCAATTTGCAAACCATCGAAATGTCGTAATATGCAACGATGTTCCTGTAATGAAAATATCTTCAAGTTTTATTCGCAAGGCAATTGGGAATGGTGATGATGTGAGGTATTTACTTACAGAGCCTGTCTATAAATATGTAGATGAAATGAATTTCTATAAGTCGAATTAGAGCAATCCTAAAAACGCATCTCTGGAACATTCTCAGGAACAATTAACTTCCCTGAAGTAGCCACTTTAATCTCTTCGACACTTACACCTGGTGCTCTTTCGACAAGATGAAAGCATCCATCCCTTACATCGATAACGGCAAGATTGGTCACAATTTTCTTAACGCAATTGATCCCTGTTAGTGGTAAAGAGCAACTCTTGAGTAATTTGCTTTCACCCCGTTTGTTCGTATGCATCATTGCAACAATGATATTATCCGCTGACGCAACTAAATCCATTGCACCACCCATACCTTTGACCATTTTTCCTGGGATTTTCCAGTTAGCGATATCGCCGTTTTCAGAGACCTCCATTGCTCCAAGTACGGTTAATTGTACATGCTGACCTCTAATCATAGCAAACGACATAGCACTATCGAAAAACACCGCTCCTTTCTGAGCTGTTATAGTTTGTTTTCCGGCATTGATTAAATCTGCATCTTCGTCACCATCAAACGGGAAAGGCCCCATCCCGAGAATTCCGTTTTCAGATTGAAATTCAACTTCGACACCTTCGGGAATAAAATTGGCAACCAACGTTGGAATACCGATTCCTAGGTTAACGTACCATCCGTCTCTAAGTTCTTGTGCGATTCGTTGTGCGATTCCTTGTTTATCTAACATTACTAATGTGGAAATGGTTCAATCTGTAAATTTAACAATTAGTGCTTACTTTTCTCTAACTGTCCTTTGCTCGATTCTTTTCTCGAATTTTTCTCCTTGAAAGATGCGTTGAATAAATATTCCAGGAGTGTGAATTTCATTCGGATCGAGTTCACCAGCAGGAACTAATTCTTCAACTTCCGCGACGGTAATTGTTCCAGCCATAGCCATCATTGGATTAAAATTTCGAGCCGTTGCCTTGAAAATCAGGTTTCCTTCCGTATCACCTTTCCAAGCCTTTACAATTGCAAAATCCGCAGTAAGTGCAAATTCTAAAACATGAGGTTTTCCATTAAACTCACGAACTTCTTTACCTTCAGCTACTTCTGTACCGTAACCAGCAGGTGTGTAAAAAGCAGGAATTCCAGCTCCACCAGCTCGACATCTTTCTGCCAGTGATCCTTGTGGAATCAAGTCAACTTCTAATTCGCCCGAAAGCATCTGCCGCTCGAATTCGTCGTTCTCACCAACATAAGAACTAATCATTTTCTTGATTTGATTTCCTTGCAACAATAATCCAAGTCCGAAATCATCCACTCCCGCATTATTTGAAATACACGTCAATCCAGTGATCTTCATTTTTACCATTTCGGAGATAGAATTTTCTGGAATACCACACAATCCAAATCCGCCAAGCATAAGAGTCATGTCGCTTTCTAATCCTACGAGCGCTTCTTGAACGCTATTTACTATTTTCTTCATACTGAAATCATCTTGCTCCAATCCCAAATGGATCTTGATTTTCATTAATATCTGCATCACCGTCACAGGAGAAAAGTCCTGGGTCATAGCCTACGGGTTCTTTAAAATCTTCGGTTGAAATTTTAATGCTGTTATCCTTGTAAACCTGTTGCATATAGTATCCGTAAATGGGAAGTGCCATGCGAGCACCTTGTCCCCATAACATGCTTCTAAATCTAACCTGCTTGTCTTCTCCTCCTGCCCAAACCACAGTGACAAGGTCAGGTGTTACACCAACAAACCAGCCATCTGAATTCCCTTGTGTTGTTCCTGTTTTTCCTGCTGTCGGATGTTTAATCCCCCCCCATTTTGGAGACCATTTCAAGCTTGTACTCGTCCCGAATTGCACCACCCCTTTCATCATTTTTAATGTTTCATAAGCATACGCTGAGTTCATTACTTCTTTTGTGTATGGATCAGCAGAGTAGATTACATTTCCGTTTCTATCTTCAATACGCATGATGGTTTGTGGCTCAATGAATAGCCCATTGTTCACAAACATTGCTTGTGCACCAACCATTTGAAATAATGACATATCTGGTGTGCCGAGACAGATAGCGGGAACAATTTGATCTGCTGGAATATCAATTTTCATTCTTTTGAGAATCTTAGCAATGGTTTGTGGCCCTGAGCATGCACCCATTTTTGACATCACAGCTACAGTTGTTGGGTTGGACGATGTTGCTAATCCAAGTGCAACTGTCTTTACAGGAGTACCTGCGGGACACCACCTCTTAGCTCCTGGACCTGGGTCACATGGATCAACACAGGTTGAAATTTCAGGAAATTGAGTACATGGTTTCACCGCATCCATGGACATTGCAGCGGAATAGACAAATGGTTTCATGGTTGATCCAACTTGTCTTTTCCCCTGCCTGACCTGGTCGAAGGCGAAGTGATTAAAGTCAGCACCTCCAACCCATGCTTTAATAAATCCAGTATTGGGATTCATGGAAACCATACCTGCTCGAATGTAGTTTTTATGATAGAGAATTGAATCATTTGGAGTCATTACGGTATCAATATCACCAGCCCATGAAAAAACACGCATCGGAGTTGCAATCTCGAATGATTTCAAAATTTTTTCTTCACTGACCCCACTTCTTGCCATTCCCATGTAGCGCTCTGAATTTTTCCGCGAACGCTTCATAATGTTTTCAATGGTAAGGTTTGATATTTTCTTTCCGTTATATGTGTTAGCAAAAGGAAAACGCTTAACCGTTGCATTATTTTTAGAGAACGCTGGTTGTAAATCTTCGGAAAGGTGTTTTCTAATCGCTTCTTCCGCGTAAGCCTGCATTGTAACGTTGATCGAAGTGTAAATTTTTAACCCATCCTCATAGATATCATACGATGACCCATCTTCTTTCGAGTACTTGAATTTGCCGTTTTCCTTCTTCTCCGCAAAAATAGATTTTAACTCCCGCCTTAAGGATTCTCTATAATGTGGAGCGATTCCTTGGCGGTGATCAACTATTTGATAGGTAATAGTAATCGGTTGAGCTTTGAGTGAATCATATTCAGTTTGCGTGATATAATTTTTTAATGCTTTGTTCTTGCTTTTGCTATTTTTCAACCATTGAAATAATACGGTATTCCTGCGGTCAATCATTCTCGTACTATCTTTTATTCGACGTTCTGAGATCTCAGCATTTGAAATGCTTTTGGAGTCAACACCTTTGTTTTCAGCTAGAATCGAGCGATAATTTTTAACACTGTACGAATGCGGATTGTACAAACTCGGATTTTTCACCATTCCAACGAGTACTGCTGCTTCTGCTTTTGTTAGATCAATTGGTTTTTTATTGAAGTAAACTTTTGCAGCATTCTCAATTCCAACGGCATTGTGTAAGAAATCGAATTGATTCAAATACATCGTCACAATTTCTTCTTTTGTGTAGCGCTCTTCGAGTCGAACGGCAATGATGTTTTCTTTCGCTTTTTCGTCAATACGACCGACGATACCCCGTCTAACTTCAACGGGTTTTCCTTGAGCGCGCAGATCTGCTTCTTTTTGTCGTGCTTCAAGCGTAAAGATTAATTTGGCAAGCTGTTGAGTAATAGTAGATGCTCCACCGTCTGACCCCATTCCCTTAACTGCACGAGCAACCGCTCTAAAGTCGATACCAGAATGTTCCATGAATCGCTCATCCTCTGTTGAGATTAGCGCATCCATCATATAAGGGGAAATCTCGTTGAACTGTACCGTTGTACGATTGACTTTCCAGTAGCGTCCGAGCTCTGTTTTACCATCATCAGCAATTACAACTGATGCGAGAAGTTCAGGAGGGTTTTCAAGCATCTCAATGGAAGGCATGTCCTTATCGTTTTGTCCCATCATAAAGTACATAATGACAAAGACGGGTGTAAATGCACCTATCCATAGAAGGCTCGTAAACACCATACGTGTTCGACGTTTAAAAGTAACACGCTCTTTCTTCCCCTTCTTGTTGCGCCATTCTTTGAGCGCTTTCAGAGGGTTCCATTTTTGCTTATCCATTGGTTGATCGTTAGAGTGTAAAAATAAATAATTAAACGTCCTCTGGTTCAGAATATTCGTTAATTCAATACGTCTCGACGCTGACTATCAAGTTTGAGGAGAATAAATAGCATAATTGAGAACGACATCATCGAGGATCCACCATAACTAAAGAACGGGAGAGGAATACCGATAATTGGAGCGAGACCAATGTTCATTCCCACGTTCACCGCGAAATGATAGAATAAAATTACGGCAACAGAATAAGCATAAATTCGATTAAAACTAGATCTTTGCCGTTCGGCAATTACAATTATTCGTAGCATCATAAATAGGTAGAGAATCACTAGAAGCAGACTCCCTAAAAAGCCCCATTCTTCAGCCCAAGGGCAGAAAATGAAATCGGTTTCGCTCTCTGGAACATGATTGGTTTTCACACTAGAAACAAATCCATTTCGATATCCTTTCCCAGTAAAACCTCCTGAACCAACTGCTGCCATGGCTCTGTTTCTGTTATAATCAGCTCCGTCTTTCACCTTGCCCGTTGGATCATCAAAAATCCCAAGTGCGAGCTCAATTCTCTCTTTCTGATGAGAAGCAAGTTTGTCAAATACAGTATTTACTGTACCCGTCAGTGTTGTACTTAAAACCAATGCAATTAATGCGATAAGTGCTGCTCTTTTCTTCTCACGCTTTGGAAAGATGATCCGCATGATAATAAAACCGATAATAGAAGCAACAAGAAGGCCAATGAATATGCGCCAATATCCAGAAAATTCCTCACCAGGAAAAAGATCAATCGTGTAAGGTTCTTTGCTTATGATTAATGTTAAGACACAGAGGAAAATCGTCACAAATGCGATTGGAATGAAGTGCGTTCCTACCCACGTTTTCTTAAATTTAATTCCAGGAATAAGATTGATTAAGCTCAGTACGATCGGGTCAAATGTCACTCCTTCTCTGTACAATACGAAGAAAAAAGCAGTAAATACAACGAAAGTTCCGGCATCAGGTTGAAGAAGGATAAGAATCATTGGAATAGCAATAATTCCTAATGCAATTAGTACTGACCGGGTCGTCTGTTGCTTAATGTTCATCACGCTTATGTACTTCGATAGAAGAATAGCGGTTCCAATTTTTGCAAACTCCGCGGGTTGAATTCCCATTGTTCCTATTCCAAGCCAAGCGCGAGCACCGTTTATTTTTGGCATAAAGAGAACAACAACCAAAAGCACAATTACAAAAGCGTAGATGGGAATTGCAAATTTTCGATAGATGTCAGAGTCGATAAGAAAAACTAACATTCCGAGAAATAAGGCGATAGAAATCCACATTACTTGCTTACCATATTTTTCACTGAAAGAAAATATCGAAGCGTGTTCTGGGTCGTATGCGACGGAGTAAACTGTTGCAAGACCAAAACATAATAACGTCATGAAAACAATGAACAATGGCCAATCAAAACTGCCTGTTAATGATTCGTTTTTTCTCATTCCCAGTTCGATAATTTAGCATCCATAATGCGCTTTTCTTTGGCAGTACTTTTAACCTCGCCGTTTAAGAACTTTTCAATCATAAGACTTGCAGTTGGAGCAGCCCATGTTCCTCCACCTCCGCCAGCATTTTCTATAAAAACGGCAATTGCAATTTTTGGGTTATCCATCGGGGCAAAAGCAATAAATACCGAATGGTTTTTCTGTTTTACTCCATGGATATAATTCTCGACAGTTCCTGTTTTACCGCAAAGAGTTATTCCATCTATTCTTGCTAATCTTGCTGTTCCACCAGGGTCATGGACACATCCACGCATTCCTTCAACCACCGGTAAAAAATGTTCTGCATTCACCATGGTGTAGTTCTTTTTCCGATACTTATCGAGGGGACCTTGATCACCAATTGATTTCACAAAATGAGGTGTATAATACCAACCACGGTTTGCCATAATTGAAGCAACATTAGCCAGCTGTAAAGGTGTTAACTGAACTTCTCCTTGTCCTATTGATATCGAGCGAATTCCTGAGAATTTCCACGCACCTTTACCCCTCCATCGATCGTAGTAAGCGGGGTCGGGAATGTTTCCCGCACGTAAACCCGTGATATCAGTATCGAGCCTGACCCCAAGCCCGAAGCTATGCATATAATCTGCCCAAATTTGAAGCCCAATTTCAGAATCTTCAAAACTACTTTTCTTTTTTCCTTGCTGTATGATTCGTCGGGTTACTGCATAAAAGTATGGATTGCAGGACATCTTCACTGCTTGGGTTACGTTTTGTGCAGACGGATGATTGTGACAACCAACTACACTCTTATTACAAGGAAAACCAGAGTTTTTCGTAATAACACCCTCCTGCATTCCAATGAGTGACTGAAGAAGTTTGAAAGTTGATCCGGGCATATATTCAGACGCTAAAGGTCGCGGAAAAAGCGGCTTATTCATGTCTTTCAATAAAGTGGGATAATTGGCTCGAATTTTCTTATTCCCAACGAGTAAATTAGGGTCGTATGTTGGCGCGGAAACCAAAGCAAGAATCTCACCTGTTGACGGATCAATTGCAACGATACAGCCTTTTTTATTCTGCAATAATTTTTCACCGTACTCTTGAAGTTTTATATCCAATCCAAGATGAATTGGCTGACCTTGCAATGCTGTTGTGTCATACTTGCCATCTTCAAATGATCCGACAGCATTCATTCTAGCAGAGCGAACGATGTACTTTACGCCTTTGAAACCGCGGAACTGATTTTCATAATAACGTTCAATTCCAGATCTTCCGATCTTATCCCCTGGACGATAAACGGATCGTTATCAACCTCTTCACGTGTTGCTTCCGTCAAATAGCCAAGGATGTTAGCACCATTTGCAAAAGGGTAGTTCCGCATACTTGCTACTTCTTCATAAAATCCAGGGAAATTTTCGAGATGCGGAACAATTTTGGACATTTCATCGTCGGTTAATTCCTTTATAAATGGGTACGGTCGGACTTCTTGATAGTTTTTTGTGACTTTCTTCGTGAATGGATCTGTGTATGTTCCTTCACCCTTCACAATGGCTTTATAACGATCGATAATCTCTTGTTTTGTCCAACCAATCAGTTTAGCAAAAGCTAACGTATCCATGTCCTCACTCACATCAGCCTCAACCATCATTAAGTTGTAATAGGTCTTGTTTTCGACAACCTTTACACCGTTTCTATCAAAAACAACTGCTCTTGGTGGTGTGATCTCTCTACGATGTTCTGCAATTTGCTGGGCTCTTAACTTCCATGAATCGTCAAGAACCTGCATGTAGAATAGCTTACTGACGTAAAGAATCCCAGTAAGGACAAAAAACGTTATAATTACATATTTACGTGAATCAAAATTCATGATGCTTTTGGCTTCTTGATAAAGAGGTATTGCAATAAGAGACAAATCACAAAAGACATAGGAAGACTTAACATCGTTTTTTGTATTAAATAAAGAATCTCATCTAATTTGAATAATTCAAGAAGAAAGAACCAAAAATGATGAATTAATAGAAGAAGTCCTAACGTTCGAAGCGTCCATGAGATTCCCATAACGTGAATGTTAGTTGCAGAAACTTGCTCGTAACCATCTCTTGGAGCTGTAAATCTGAAAATAATTGGGCGTAAAAATGCTACAACGATTAAGGCTGAAGCATGTAATCCATAAGTATTTGACATTGCATCAATCGAAAGCCCTAAGAGAAAAGAGAGGGAAAGTAGCAGGAAGATGTTTATTCCAACAGGAAGAAGAAGAACAAACAATGGATAGATCATTATCTGTGTTCCCCCTCCTAGCTCAACATTATTAAGTACTAGTACTTGCGCAAAAATGAAGAAAATGAATAGCGCAACCTGTCTAAAAATCCTATTCATCTTCTGTGGGTTGAGGTGGAACGTCTAACTCTAATTCATGTTGCTCTTTCTTTAGTAAATTGTTTATGACATAAACACACTGAACGGAGCGGTAATTTTCGGAATATTGAACTGTTACATCCCAAAGTGGCTGACCCTCGATCGCTTGAGTTTTCGCAACTTTCCCAACCGATAATCCTCTTGGAAAAATTCCAGCACTGCCACGGGTAACAATTTTTGACCATAATTTAATCTCTCGATCATTTGATACACCAGTCATATTTCCCTTTCGAGCATTGTGACCGTCCCATTTTAAGAATCCAGGTTCTCCTGAGTTTTCGATCACAACAGCAATGTTAATCTCCTTTGCCAAACAAGATTTCACAACAGAAAAATGCTCACTTGAATTATGCACAACACCTATCACGCCTTTATCTGAAATAACACCCATGCCACGTTTTACACCTTGAGCGGTTCCAATATTAAGTGTGAAGTAGTTGTTTCGTTTCGTGAACGTGGAGTTAATAACCGTTCCAGGGATATATTCGAAATGTTGAGTATAATGTTCTTTATCTGTTTTAATGATTGTAGAATCAAATCCATTTTCTGCTAATTCTGACAGTTTATTTTCCTTCAAGCGTTCACGTAACCACTGATTTTCGAATTGTAATTTCTTATTGCTATCACTTAGGCGGAAATGTTTAGTAATATCATTTCTTACTGTCATAATTGTTCCCGATACACTTGAGGCAGTTGTCAAATATTGAGAACGAGGAAAGGTGCTGAACGTGAAGTAAATAGACAGTACAATACCTTGCAAAAGAGCAAAAAATAAAATCACGCGAAAGCGTTGAATAAAAGCAAGGAAATTGCGCATATACAAAGCTAAGAGAAAAATTGCTGAAACGCGCTATGAGTTTATGATCTCATCCACTAAGAATTGTTAATGAACTGTAAATTGTTTGAGTGGCGTTTGCTCATAAAAAAAAGCCCTCGCGAAAATAATAGTGAGGGCTTCAACTAATTTAAGTTTAATTAATCTCTAATAAGGAATTGGAATCGATCTAAGTTTTTTAAACAAATAGAGGTTCCACGTGCAACTGCTCGGAGTGGATCCTCTGCAATATGAACAGGCAGTTTTGTCTTTAGCGAAATACGTTTATCTAACCCTCTCAACATTGAACCACCACCAGCAAGATAGATTCCTGTTTTGTAAATATCTGCTGAAAGCTCAGGGGGAGTCATTTCTAATGCACTTAATATTGCTTCTTCAATTTTCGAAATCGTTTTATCTAAGGCGTGCGCAACTTCAGTATATGAAATAATTATTTCCTTTGGGATTCCAGTCATCAAATCTCGCCCTTGTACAGCATAGTCTGCTGGTGGGTTATCTAATTCTAAGAGTGCAGATCCGACATTGATTTTTATTGCTTCCGCTGTTCGTTCTCCAACTAAAATGTTGTGTTGACGACGCATGTACTCTTCAATATCCGTTGTAAAATCATCCCCAGCTACACGAATAGATTTATCACAAACTATTCCGCCTAGGGCAATTACTGCAATTTCGGAAGTTCCTCCTCCTATGTCAATGATCATGTTGCCCATTGGCTCTTCAACATCGATACCAATACCGATTGCTGCAGCCATCGGTTCGTGAACCAAATACACTTCTTTTGCTCCAGCATGTTCCGCAGAATCACGAACGGCACGTTTTTCAACTTCGGTAATTCCCGAAGGAATACAAATTACCATTCTCAAAGATGGGGTAAACATACTTCGACCGGTTTGCATCATCTTGATCATCCCACGAATCATTTGTTCTGCTGCCTGGAAATCGGCAATAACTCCATCTCTCAACGGGCGAACAGTCTCAATAAGTTTGTGGGTTTTTCCATGCATTTGTTGCGCCTTCTTTCCAATGGCGACAACTTTACCTGTTTGGATGTCTTTCGCAACAATTGAAGGTTCATCAACGACTACTTTGTCGTTCATAATAATCAGCGTATTTGCTGTACCTAAGTCGATTGCAATTTCTTGCGTTAAAAAGCTTAATATTCCCATTTTTTTCTCCTCGTAGCTAAAAATTCAGTAGTCTAAATGACTTGCCCCCTTCGAAGTTATACTGAAAAAACGAAAAAAGGTTCGTTTTTAGTGTTTAAAATGTCTATTTCCTGTAAAAACCATCGAAATGTCGTTTTTATTGCAATAATCGATCGATAATTCATCTTTAATGGACCCTCCAGGTTGGATAATGGATGAAATTCCAGCAATTCCAGCAATTTCAACGCAATCAGGGAATGGAAAGAAGGCATCAGACGCCATTACAGAACCATTCAAATCAAACTCAAATGACTTCGCTTTATGGATTGCATGTTGCAAGGCATCAACTCGTGAAGTTTGACCTGTTCCACTTGCTAAAAGTTGTTTGTTTTTAGCAATTACGATTGTATTCGATTTTGTGTGTTTCACCAATTTATTTGCGAACAACAAATCTGCAATTTCTGAATCTGTAGGAGATGTCTTTGTTCTTGGTTCTAAGTCGCTAGCAACTTCCATAATTGAGTCTTTATCTTGCTCTAGAACACCATTTAATAATGTGCGGAATTGACGTTTAGGAAACTCAATTTCTTTTTGGATTAGTATGATTCTGTTTTTCTTGCTCTTCAATAATTCTAAGGCATCCTCAGAATAATTGGGCGCAATCACTACTTCACAAAAAAGTTTATTTACCTCTTCAGCCGTTGCAAGATCAATTTCACGATTCCCAACCAAGATTCCTCCAAATGCACTCACTGGATCTCCAGCTAATGCATCAATGTAAGCTTGGTGCAATGTTGATCTTGTCGCCATACCACAAGCGTTGTTATGCTTCATAATAGCAAATGTCGGATCGTCATTTTTAAATTCAGCCATTAAGCTTACCGCTGCATCAACATCCAATAGGTTGTTATATGAAAGCTCTTTTCCGTGCAACTTATCAAATATTGCATCCATATCTCCATGGAAAATGCCTTTTTGATGTGGATTTTCACCATATCTCAATACTTGATTCTCCAAGATTGATTGTTTGAACGTTTCTTTCGTGTTGTTGTTGAAATACCTGAAAATATGTGTGTCATAATGTGATGAAACATTGAAAGCATCACGTGCAAAATCTTTACGTTCTCCAAGAGTTGTTTGACAATCGTTATTGGCGATAATATCCAAAAACGAAGTGTACTGATCTTTCGAAGGAATGATTACAACATCTTTGTAGTTTTTTGCGGCAGCTCTAATTAACGAGATTCCGCCGATATCAATTTTTTCAATAATCTCAGCATGATCAGCTTCTGAAGAAACCGCATCCTCGAAAGGGTAAAGATCGACGACCACTAAATCAATTTCGGGTATTTCGTATTCTGCAATATGTGCCTCGTCTTCTTCAAACCCTCTTCGAGTTAAAATTCCTCCAAACACCTTTGGATGAAGTGTTTTTACACGACCTCCAAGAATTGATGGATAAGATGTTAAGTCTTCTACTCGTTCAACTGGAATATCAAGCTTTTCAATAAATGCTTGTGTTCCTCCCGTAGAATAAAGTGTTACCCCATTCTCGTGAAGTGTTTCGATAATCGGCGCTAATCCTCCTTTGTCAAAAACTGAAATTAGAGCTGATTTAATTGATTTTCGTTGGTTCATTTGGTACGAAAAATTGAAAGTTCTTAAGAAAGCGCAAAGGTACTTGAAATTTAATGTTTGGGTTTAAAAAAACGGTATAATTTTCAACCAATTGAGATAAATTTAGTGTTGATTAACATCTGTTTTGCACAGAAAGCATATTTTAGGAAGATAATTTGAAGAAATGAAGCACATTTGTGTTGTTGAAGACGAGTCAAGCATAGCAGAAATGATTCAGCTTAACTTAGAGTTGGAAGGGTTTCAAGTGTCTGTGTTTCGTGATGGCAGAGATGCTTTAAAGTCGTTTCAAGAATCAATTGATTTTGATTTAATTTTACTCGATGTCATGCTGCCATATATAAACGGGGTTGAGTTGTGCAAATTGATTCGGAAATCATCATCAGTTCCTATATTGTTCTTATCTGCTAAAGGAACGACCTCTGATAGAATTGAAGGATTGAAAGCTGGGGCCAATGATTACCTACCTAAACCCTTTGATCTCGAAGAATTACTCTTGAGAGTTGCAGTACTCACGCATCAAGTTGTTGAAGAAACAGTTATGATTGGAAAAATGATGGTGGATTTCAAAACATACACAGCAGTGAATGAAGAAACTAATGAAAATCAATCCTTGTCTAAAAAAGAGGTGGCATTAATTCAGCTTTTCACAGAACGGCGTGGTCAAGTTGTCTCACGAGATGAAATTCTAGATCGCGTTTGGGGGGAGGATCAATTTCCAACAACTCGTACAATTGACAATTTCATTCTAAATTTCCGTAAAATTTTCGAAGACGACCCTAAGCAGCCGGTGCATTTTATCTCTGTAAGAGGAGTTGGTTATAAATTCGTTGACTAGATACATCTGTCGAGATCAAATTTCGAACAAAATCAACCGTTAAATTAAGTGAAATCATCCCTATTCTAAGAACTATAAATGTTACTTTTGGTTGATTAGCACACTATGAAAGAACAAGCAAAGCAATTACGGTATGACAAAGCCTATTTACGCATGGCAAAAACGTGGTCGGAATTATCACATTGTCAACGGAAGCAGGTTGGAGCTATTATTGTCAAGGATGGGATGATCATTTCAGATGGTTATAATGGTACCCCAAGTGGATTTGACAATTGCTGTGAAACGGACGAAGGTGACACTCATTGGTATGTTTTGCACGCTGAAGCTAATGCAATACTGAAAGTTGCGAAATCAAACCATGATTGTCAAGGTGCAACGCTGTACTTAACGTTATCACCCTGTAAGGATTGCAGTAAACTGGTGCTACAAGCGGGAATAGAAAGAGTTGTCTACATGAGTGCTTACAAGGACACTAGCGGAATCAATTTCTTAGAAAACGCAGGTGTTGAAACAGAATTAATAGAAAACCCATTTGATGGAGAAGGAAAATAAAAGAAGTCTGACATATCTCATCCCGATGTTGATGGCGGTGATGATGGCTGGAGGATTGTACCTTGGAAGATCGTTTTCTCCTGGGGAACCTTCGGGTTTAAAGACGGACCGATCAAGCTATCAGAAAATACGAGACATTGTTGAAATTTTAGATCACGAATATGTTGATTCTGTGGATGCTGAAAAGCTTTTTGAGCAAACCATAGGGGACATTCTACATAATCTAGATCCTCATAGTAACTATGTGTCAGCTGATGAAATGTCGGCAATGAATGAACAAATTGAAGGGCGATTTGGTGGTGTCGGAGTTCGGTTTTTCATTATTCGAGATACCATTTGTATAACGGGTGTTCTTCCAAATTCGCCTTCTGAACGTGCCGGGTTAAAAGCTGGAGATAAACTGTTAGAGATTGACGGTAAAAAAGTTGCATCGGAAAACACATCGAATGAGGATGTGATGAAAATGTTGAAGGGAATTGAAAACACACCTGTCAAAGTTAAGTTACTTCGAAAGGGTAAGCGAATGAATAAAAAAATCATTCGTGGAGGAATTCCAATTGCATCAGTTATATCATCTTATATGGTTGATAAAACAATAGGATATGTTCGCATAAGTAATTTTTCAAAAACGACATCCTCCGAATTTCGCTCGGCAACTGCTCGATTGAAACGAAAAGGAATGAAGAAATTAATTCTCGATCTCAGAAGTAATGGGGGGGGAGTCTTAACAGGTGCAACTGAAATAGCTGATGAATTTTTACCGGCAGGAAAGACTATTGTAGTTACAAAAGGTGAACACGTTGAGGATTATACATACAGAAGTAGTCCAATGGGAAGTCTTCAAAAAACAGAAGTTGTAGTACTCATCAACTCAACTTCAGCATCAGCATCTGAAATATTAGCAGGAGCCTTGCAAGATAATGACCGTGGAACTATAATTGGCAGACGATCTTTTGGAAAAGGACTAGTGCAGCAAGATTTTAGTCTCCATGACGGCAGCAATTTACGATTAGTTGTAGCACGTTATTATACGCCAACTGGAAGGTGTATTCAAAAGCCGTACGAAGGAAATATTGAAGAATATTATGGTGATAACATGGCTCGTTATGATAGCGGAGAACTCTTCGAAGAAGATTCAACATCATTTGCTGATTCGTTGAAGTTTAGAACACCAAAAGGCAGGATAGTTTATGGAGGGGGAGGTATTATGCCAGACATTTTTGTTCCAATTGATACTACGGGGTCGAGTTTTTATTTCTCACGATTAAGGTACTCTCCTGTGTTTACCACTTTCGCATTTGATTTTATCCAAAATAAGAGGAGCAAATGGAAGTCTGCAAGTTCTTATGTGAAGTCGTTTGTTATCACAAACTCAATCCTAAATCGCTTTACAGATTATGCGAGAGATGAATTTGGAATTGGAGTAATGTCAGCAGACCTAGTAGTAAGTAAGTCGCGAATAATGGATGATATAAAAGGTGAAATAGCAAGACAACTTTGGGCTGAAAACGGTTATTTTCAAGTAGTCAACTGGAATGATCCTGTTTTTAAAGTTGCGATGAAGGAATTAAGGAAGTAATCTAATTTTAGTTGGACGCTTTGGCATGGAGTTTATTTCTTGAGAACTCGCAACAGTTAAAGCTTTTACATTAAACACTGCCCTATACCTCAAATCCTACTTTTGAAGCAGCTTTGCGACATACTTCCCAATAATATCAAATTCTAAATTCACAGTACTACCAACTTCCAATGCATGAAAATTGGTAAACTCTTGCGTATAAGGGATTATACAGACAGAGAAGCCGGTATTAGTTGAATCCACCACTGTTAAACTTGCTCCATTCACGGTTATTGAGCCTTTTTCAACAGTAATGTCTCCGGTAGAGTAGTTGAATGTATATTTCCAGCTACCATCTTCATTTGAGATAGCCGTGCATTTTGCAGTTGTATCCACATGACCTTGAACAATATGCCCGTCAAGGCGACCGTTCATAATCATGCACCGCTCTAAATTGACCTTTGTTCCAATTTGCCATGTTCCGAGATTCGTCTTGCGTAATGTCTCTAAAATTGCTGTAACAACATATTCTGAGTCATCGGTTTTTACAACCGTCAAACAACAGCCGTTATGGGCAACACTTTGATCGATTTTTAGTTCGTCCGTAAATGCTGCATCGATGGTAAAGTGAACGTTCTCACCTTCCTTCGCGATGTTTTTTACTGTTCCTAATTGTTCAATAATTCCGGTAAACATTTATGCGCGCTTTTGAGTCTTAATAAATGGAATGAAAATTAATATTGGTCCAATGATGTCGACTACAGCAAACCAAATTGGATGTGGAATTGCAATTAAATTTAGTACAGTTGCTGCCATGTGGAAGGTCATCACAATTACTAATGGAAGTGCGGAAAATTTACAAATTGCACGAGCGGTTAACAGTCCAGTGAGAACCCCAAATAAATGAGCAGACAAAGGGATCATATAGTCAAATGTTGTGAAACCTTTAACAAATTCCGCGAGTGCTTCCGGATCATTTAAGTCTACGGCAGCATCCATTCGCATAAAGAGAAGTAATATTAAGTAATTAGCGGCAAATGATGCAATTAAGCCAAATACAGATCCAAGAACAATTTTCATTTGTCAAAGATAGTGAGAAAAAAAGGTTGCTCATAGTGGTAGGCAGATAAACCATTGAATGTCGTTTATTGGGTCACATTTATTATCGAGGCAGACAAGAAAAAACGAAACGTGAAACGAAATGGTTTGCTGTACTTCTCACACTTGGTGACGACGGAGAAATGACGCGTAAAACCTTCTTTGATTTCGAGGATGATCAAAGACGAACGCTCGTTCCAAAGAGGTGCGAGAAAATGAGTGATAATGGGGTTCTTCTATACACTAAAGCGAAGAAGAGAGTGGGAATGTTGGGTTGAGTGATTTTTTAAATGGTTTTATCAACTAAAATAATAGTTTGTCAACCGTAAATAAAAGTAAGATTACAGAGGTTCTTGAAATATAATTTGAATCAGATTTTAATACGTCTTTTATCACTCTGTCCAAATTTCCAACTTAAACCCAACTTCAGATGTCTAAACCTCGTTAGAATAGAAAACTAACTTATGCCTAAGCACTACATCTTAATTTTATTAGTCTCGCTTTTGTCTTTAACCGTATATCCCCAACAAATTGATGGTGGAAATGGACATGCAATAATTCTAACTAAAGAAGGAAATGTCTTGACCACTGGGCGAAATAATTTTGGTCAACTTGGGATCAACTCTACTAAAAGTAGCAATCGAACTGTTAGGGTAAATGGCTTACCTATTATGTAAAAAGAAAAAAATACTTGGCGTTTTTAAAGTATAGCGCATTTATTTTGAGCATCTGTCTTAACCTTGTTTTTGATTGTATTTCTAATGAAGTTACGAAGAAAAAAATTATGTGCACCCACAAAACCGCGCTAATTTTTCGAAAAACGGTTGCTCAATATGCCTTTCTATCAAACGTCCATTCAATTTTTTTGATTGTTTTATCAATCAGATAATTAAATTATCTTGCAGATCACATAAATAGACATAGAAAGATCATTCATAGATTTGACAGAATTACTTAAGCTCACGATTAATCCTAAGCGAATTTACGGGCTCGATATTCTTCGTGCGCTTGCAATTATTTTTGTAGTCTTAGAGCATGGTCGAGACGTTTATCCTAAGCCTATTCCAGAATTAATTCACTACATCAATTTTGATGGCGTCTCTATTTTTTTCGTATTAAGCGGTTTTCTAATTGGCTCTATTCTCATCAATCTCCTAGAAAAGAAAAAGAATGAAACGAGTAGCTTACTCTACTTTTGGATTCGAAGATGGGCTAGAACTCTCCCTGCATATTTTCTTATACTTACAATCTTAGTCGTTTTAGCTTTTATTTTTGGCGACGATGTAAACCTGTGGGACATCCGAAGCCTTTTTTATTTCAGTCAAAATCTCTATTCTCACAGTATTCATTTTTTTCCAGAAGCATGGAGTTTAAGCATCGAAGAATGGTTTTACCTGCTAGTCCCTATCGTTCTTTTCTTAGGTGTTCGGTTGTTAAAACTTCAAACCAAGCATGTTGTGTTTTTCACTTGCATTGCTACTGTTTTAATCATCACTTATTTAAGACTTGGCCGCTTCAACGCAACAGAATTAGTGGATGGTCTCAACTATTGGGATGTTGCATTTCGCAAACAAGTGTTTATGAGATTGGACAGTATAATATATGGTGTTGTTGGGGCGTATTTGTTTTACTATTACCGTATGTTTTGGATAAAACACAAAGTATTCTTCTTCTTCTTTGGGATCGGGATTTTGCTTTTTCAGCGTTATTTCGAATACAATGAACTCGATAATTTCGGTATGTACACCTGTGTTTTCTCTTTTTCAGTTAACGCTATTGGTACACTTTTTCTTCTTCCATGCTTAAATGATTTGAAATCTGGGGAAGGGTTTTTTTTTCGATCAATAACGTATATCAGTCTGATATCATATTCAATGTATCTAATAAATTTCTGTCTCGTTAAATGGTGGATTGTGCAGCGAGCTATTCCATGGGACGCTATTTCTGGCAATCAATACCAACTAATGATATTCAAATCTATTACCTATTGGACACTAACAATTGTTCTATCCATTATAATCTATAAATATTACGAACTTCCGGCGATGAAGCTTCGTGATAGCGCATTTGTTAAACGGCTTTTCCAACGAAAAAAAGACTGATTTTAGATCTTACGTTTAACTACTTATCCAAAAACTTGACCTCAAACATTTTCGACCAGTACTTACCCGTCATATATGTTTTTCCTGTTTCTGAATCATAAGCGATTCCGTTGAGGACTTCTCCACGACCATCGGTTTCACTAAATAAATCAGAAGCATCAATCGACTTGAGTACTTTTC
This sequence comes from Bacteroidota bacterium, assembly GCA_024280295.1. Lineage (GTDB taxonomy): Bacteria > Bacteroidota > Bacteroidia > Flavobacteriales_D > Crocinitomicaceae > UBA4466. The sequence continues at coordinate 147,601 of JAJRQK010000039.1, read as the reverse complement.
CTGTTTTAGGATCAATAACCATTAGAAGAGATGTTTGATAAACATTCGCATAGATCAATCCATCGATGTATTCTAGCTCATTTAGGTTTGCAATTGGTCCTGTATTATCATAAACATCAATCGTGCGTGTAGTTGTAAATGATGCTGGATCACGAAAAACAATTCTTTCGGAACCATTTGACATAATGAGTGATTCACCATCGTTGCACAACCCCCAGCCTTCACCGATATAATTGAATTCCTGAATGTTTCCATGCAGACTATCTACATTATAAACATAACACACTTGACTTTGCCACGTTAATTGGTAAAGTTTATCGTTTAAGATTGTAATTCCTTCGCCAAAGCGAGTCGGTCCAAGTCCCATGAATTTGCCTTCCTTCCACTTTCCGGTTGTTAAGTCAACTTCAGCAACAGTTGTCATACCAAGTCGGCCAGGATCTCCAGTTCCTTCAAAAAGTCGCCCTTGATGGAATTCTAGTCCTTGCGTATAACTGCTTGTCAAGTGTGGGTATGATCCTTCAATCTTAGCGATCATTTTATCAGGAACAATGTCCGACAAAATTCGCAGCATCAGATAGTCATTGTTCGTATTCCCATTACTATCTGTTGCACGTAAAGTCAATCGATGACCTCCCATTAGATTCTGCTCTCCAATAAGCCTATAAACTACCGTTCCGCTTGGTGATTCCCATGTTTCAACTACAGAGTTATCTAGAATTAACTCCAGTTTCACAATAGGCTGCTCGATTCTCAGTTTTAGATCAATTTTATCGCCTACATGCATGGCAAGGTTCTCTTGGTCGAACTCAAAAACAGCCAATTCACCACTTTCAACGTCTGGATCAGATTTAAATAGTGGCATAATCAGCAGAACTCCACCAACAAGCAAGATTAATCCAATGATTATTTTCTTTTTCATTTAGTTAATCGACTTTAAAGCTGCTCTAGCACTAATTGCTGTGTGAGTTGCTGTATAAACCACCTTGTTATTTTTTAGAACAATAATCTGTGGAGACTGATGCATCACCCCTGTAAGTTCAGCAATTTGATTCGATACATCACGATAATTCAAGAGATCGAGATAGTAAATTCCAATTTGTTCTTCAGTTCCTTCCCATCCATTCTGAAAACCAGAAAAAGCCATCGAGGAAATACTACATCGTGTACTATGCTTGAACAACAGCACTGGCTTATCTGAAGATGACTTAATTACATCTTTCAGTTGATCCACGGAAGTCAATTGATTCCATGGAAGTTGTTGTTTGCTTTCGCGTGTTTTACTAAACCATCCCATAATTACATTTCTGATGTAAATTGTTTCAAGAATCGAAGGTCATTCTCGGAGTACAAACGTAAATCGTTCACTCTATATTTCAATTGTGCTATTCGCTCTACGCCCATTCCAAACGCAAATCCTGTATATTCCTTACTATCAATGTTACTTGCCTCCAATACGTTTGGGTCAACCATTCCGCACCCTAAGATCTCTAACCACCCTGAATACTTACATACATTGCATCCTTTTCCACTGCAAATCGTGCAGGATATATCCACTTCAGCACTTGGCTCTGTGAATGGGAAATAGGAAGGACGGAGTCTAATTTGCGCTTTTTCACCGAACATTTCTTTAGCAAAGTACAATAGTGTTTGCTTCAAATCGGCGAATGAAACGTCTTTATCAATGTAAAGTCCTTCCACTTGATGGAAAAAACAGTGAGCTCGTGCTGAAATTGCTTCATTCCGATATACCCTTCCTGGAGAAATCGTACGAATTGGAGGTTTTGAATTTTCCATAACACGCACTTGAACAGAAGAAGTATGTGTTCGTAATGCAATTTCATTTTCTCCTTTTTCGATAAAAAAGGTATCCTGCATATCTCGCGCAGGATGTTCAGGTGGGAAATTTAAAGCGGAGAAATTATGCCAGTCATCTTCAATTTCCGGTCCTTCTGAGACAGAAAACCCAATTCGGCTAAATATTTCTATGATTTCACTTCGTACAATTGAAAGCGGATGCCGTGAACCAACTTCAAGCTGATCTGCTGGTCGAGAGAGGTCCGGTTTTTGTCTTTCTCCACCTTTTTCTCCCAACCTTTCTTGTGCTCGATCAAATGTTGCCTGTGCAAATTCTCTTAACCCATTAAGCATTTGCCCAACAGTACGTTTTTCCTCTTTAGGAATCAATTTTAATTCGCCAAACAACTGTTTTACAAGACCTTTTGACCCAAGGTATTTGATTCTGAAGTCTTCCAGTTGTTGCTTAGATTTAATCAAGTTTGCATTGATTTCTTCCTGTATTTTTGTAATCTTTTCGTTCATTTCTTTGTCTAGTCAGCCAACTATTCCACCAAAAAGTGCGTTTTAACAATAATTACACTGTTAATTGCTGTAACTTTTTGCGGTAGTTAATTGTTTTATTGTAACAAAACCGCGATAAGCGCGTACGAAGTTAAGAATTCAGAGTCAAAGTTTTTTACAGAATCTGATTTTTAGCGTATATTTGAGAACTATCATTGCAAAACACTATGAATAAGGCACAAAAAATAGGGTTATTGTTGTTTATTTGTTTATCGGTTGGATTTATTCAATCATGCAAAAACAAGGAACCATCTGGAATTAAAATATTTGTTCGATCGGCAAGTAACGAGCTTGTGGAAGGAGCTAAGGTGATCATTGTTGGCGACATCAATTCAGATCCAGCAACACTAGAGTATGTTGATACGATTTTCACGAATGATTCTGGTTTCGCGACATTTAATATGAAAGCATATTATGATGATGCAGGTGATGATAACGTTGTTGCTTACTTTGATATTATTGCAAAATCTGGAACCAAAACAGCCAATGGGTATATTCGGGCTCGGTCGCATACTACTGCTGTTGAAACGGTATATCTACCAAATTAAATTAATAAGTTATGAAATTAAATAAGTTCTTCACATTCGGATTATTCGCTTTACTTATTTCGGTAATGCTAGTTTCGTGTCGAAAGAAAGAGGATACTGTTGCTGTTATTCGTGTATTGGACGCAAGTAGTCAAGCTGTAGTAGGTGCAACTGTTATTGTTTATGGACAATCAACAACAAATCAGCCTGCGAGTGTTGTTCTTTATGATACGACAATTACAAATTCAGCAGGAGAAGCCATTTTTAACTTCGATGAAGTCTATCAATTAGGTCAAGCTGGAGTAGCAGTGTTAAATATTGACGTTACCAATGGATCGCTAACTGGAGAAGGGATTATTAAAGTTGAACAAGAAACGACGACTACAGAAACTGTTTTCGTTCAATAGCAAAGATGCTGAAAAAGGAAGAGGGTGTCGGACTTATGTTCGGCGCCTTTTTTCGTTTTAAATCCTACATACATCACAAAGTAACAAAAACCACTATGCGCTGTACAACTGACAATACAATTACTTATTAAGAAATATATTTCCGCAATTATCAGCGAACTTAAGATCTGATCAATTCCCACTTAAAATGCCACTTTGTGTTTATCAAGTAATTTTTTCAGAACGGAACCATCAATAATCATCTAGTTTGATATTACATTATGCGGACTTACTCTCATGATTTATTAACCTTTCAATACAAACTTCAAGTACCGCTCTTCCTGAAATTCTTCATTGTAACCAATATGGTTTACCATTCTTTCTACAATAATATCTTTTTCACTCAAAAATTGCTCAATAGCTAACTGAAAGGCTTGAACCGAGTAATAGATCGAAGCAGGTTGCATTTCTTCAATATGTCGATACGAATTATGCAATAACAGTGGAATCTTGTAGGAAAATGAAACCGTCATTGCTCCAGCTATTTGATTTTTAAAATACTGTTCTGCACTTGTTGTTCCAGGATGTATCAATGGCAGAATTGCATCGGTTTTCTGAAGAATACGATCAAACTGATCGTGAGAAATAAAAGTGTCGAAAAGGGAAACCTGTTTTGAAATCCCGCGTTTAGCCAATTCTTTTTTGAATTGGATTACCTCCTCGTTTTTTGGATCACTCTTCCCTAGAAAGATGAAGTGAATGTTCTTAATTCCTTCTATCATGTTAATGAAGCCTACGAGATCTTTCCGTCGGTTTTCAACACCACCAATAAGTGTGATTTGTAGGTTATCAGCTTTAGGTTTCATCACTGGTTCGCCTTTTGGGAATCGCAACGGATAGAAATAATCGAGACCAAGTCTATTTTTAGGTACACTTTTCAATAAGTCTTCGCTTAAAAGAAGATAGCGTTTGATTTTCCAAGAGATTAATTTCTGCGTAAAGCTACCTTCGAATTTTCGTGTCGTGTGAATAATTCCACAGAACTTGATTTTAGAGAATAACGAAATAAGTACGGCATTTCGAACAATTCCACCTTGTGCAGTATTAAAAACGATGAAGTCCGCTCCAGATCGTTTGATATCCTTCATCATTTTCCGTACAATCTTGAAATCTTGCCATGCTTTCGAGAAGAAATCAAAGATAATCCACTGATCAACCCATTCATTAAAGTGAGGGTTTCGTTCTTGGATTCGTTTATTACAAACTAAAATCACTTTGCAGCCACGATTATTTAGAGCGACTAATTGACTAAGAAGACATTCGTCGTGCGAACCTCCAACTTCAACTAGTGCAACTGTGGATTGATTTTCTTTCAAGGATTTCAACAATTTGTATTTGGAAAGCTTTTTGCGATACAAAGAAACAAAAAAGGATTCAAGTTAAATTTGTAGCAATGAAAAAGGTATTTTTTTTCCTCTCAATTGTTTTAACCTGCTCAACATCTTTCATTTATGCACAGCAGAGTGAAATCGTTTTGGTTATTGATGCTGGGCATGGTGGAAATGATCCTGGACATGAAACATTGATCAATGGACATTCTGATGAAAAAACGTTGAATTTGAAAATCGCCAATTATTTTGGGAGTTATGTCTCAAAGTATTTAACGAATGTACGTGTGATCTATACCCGAACAAGCGATAAAACAGTTTCATTAGATGACCGCGTCGAGATTGCTAATACGGCAAATGCGAATTATTTCATCAGTATTCACTGCAATGGCAATAGTCGAAGGTCTGTGCGAGGAACAGAGACGCACGTTCATTCATTATCAATTAAAAAGTCAGTTTCATTGGCGAACAAAATTGAAAAGCAGTTTTCGCAACGAGCAAATCGACATTCACGTGGAGTAAAGGATAAGGAAGATCTAACACATTCCCTTCAGGTTCTTAAATATACCCAAATGACAGGTGTTCTAGTTGAGTGCGGCTTTATCACCAATACAAAAGAGGCAAAATATTTGAATTCAACTTACGGACAAGAAATCATTGCTTCAGCAATATTTCGTGCATTTCGAGGGTTCATTCAAGAGCAACACCCCACTATGAATTTTGTGAAGCCAATATCAGAAACAACTGCTTCAATGGATTCCTCAAGAGGATCATTTGCAATTCAAATTATGTCATCGAAAACAGCCGTAGATGTAAAATCATCAAGTTTTAAACGATTAAAGATGGATGTAACACGAAAAAAGCTAAATACGACAAGTACTTATAAATACATCTATACCGTTGGAAACTACAGTTCTATAAGTGCTGCAAAGTTAGAATTGTCTAAGATTCAGAAGCGTGGGTTTCGTGATGCTATCATCGTTCGTCAATAGCCCTTGTGCACTGATCTCACACGCCTAAAAAAAAATTCTGGAATTATTTCTGTAAAGAGATTTGTTTACATATATTTGCACTCGCTTTTCGCAAGAAGAGTAGAATTCTCCCTTAGCTCAGCTGGTTAGAGCATCTGACTGTTAATCAGAGGGTCCTAGGTTCGAGTCCTAGAGGGAGAGCTTGATTAACAAAGACTTTTAGAGTTATTCTAAAAGTCTTTGTTCGTTAGTTGCGTTCCTTTTGTTCCTTTTTAAGAAAAATGAATGTCATTTTCATCTACGAGTGATCCCCCTTGCATTTTCACAAATAACTGAATCAATGCAACGACATCCTTTTCACAATACACTTTAATTCTTTCCAAATCTTTATCTTCAAAGTAAACACGCGCGACATCTGCTCCTGAGATATCATCTTTAGGAGTTGGGATATCAAATACATGGCATAATAAAGCTAAAGAAGTGTATGCCTTAAAGTCACCAAACTTCCAAAGTTCCATTGTATCAAGGTGAGGGATTTCCCAAGGTTTTTTTCCTGCAATTTGCAGTGCATATGGTAGCTTAATGCCTAGTATAAGCATTCGCCGACAGATGTAGGGAAAATCAAATTCCTTAGCATTATGTCCACATAAAATACTATAAGGAGAATTATAATGTTCATCCAATAAGGATTTGAACTGCTTTAATAGTGTTTCCTCATCATCGTGGTAGAACGATTTCATTCTAATTTGATTTCCAGTTGAACTTGTTGTTATGAACCCAACTGAAATACACACAATTTTTCCAAATTCTGCGAAAATTCCTCCACGCATAGTATAAAGTTGTTCAAATGATCGCTCTTCATTTTGTTGAAAACGTGTCTTTGCCTCAAATAATTCGCGTGTTTTATTCTCCAATTTTGCAAATTCATACGTCTGAGGAACTGTTTCGATATCGAGAAACAATATTTTTTCTAGATTAATTTTGTCTAACATTACTTAAATCTTGTGGTCATTTATATTCATCTTCCATTCAAGTTAGTGAAAAATTGGAGATTAAAAACTAAAATCTCAACTTTGTACAAATCCATCAAATGGCAGAGGAGATTATTCAAAATTTTGGTAGTAAAGAGGCTGCTTATTCAAACATTATTTTGAAAATCAAGGCATTGATAGGAAATGAAAAAGATCCTATCGCTAACCTTGCAAATGTTTCTGCTGCTCTAAAAGAAGCGTTCAACTTTTTGTGGGTTGGCTTTTACTTTGTGAAAGAAAATGAATTAGTTCTTGGCCCATTTCAAGGTCCAATTGCCTGTACACGAATTCAAAAAGGTCATGGCGTTTGTGGGAAAAGCTGGGAAGATTCTAAATTAATAATTGTAGAAAATATTGATGAATTCTCAGGTCATATCGCATGTAGTTCAGCTTCGAAAAGCGAAATTGTTGTCCCTCTGATACAAGATTCGAAGGTGATTGCCGTTATTGATGTTGATAGCAATGAAATCGCTACTTTTGACCAAGTGGATGCACACTATCTTAATCAACTTTGTGAATGGCTCGTTACCATTATGTAATCGGAATATTAATCTTGCTTTTAGCAGGGTGCGCTCAAATGGGAACTATCTCTGGTGGTGAGAAAGATACCTCTGCTCCCAAACCGATAGAAGAAGATGTTTCACCATTAAATGCATCAACCTTTTTTACCTCCAAACAAATTGAAATTCCATTTGACGAGTTTTTCTCATTAAATGATCCGAATCAGAAGATTCAAATAGTCCCGCCTCATGCGAAGATTCAATCTCAAGTTAAAGGGAAAACACTCTTTTTAAATTGGGAGGAGGATTTGGAAGCAAATACCACTTATGCCATCTACCTTAATCGTGCGGTAAAGGATTTATCAGAAGGGAATGATTCTATCATGCAGTATGTCTTTTCCACAGGCTCAACACTTGATTCACTCTCTTACTTTGTTTCTGTTGTTGACGCTTGGACAAATTTAGCAATGAAAAACGTTCTAGTTGGACTTTACAATCCAGAAGATGGTACTATCTTGAATTTTGCTCAAACAGACCTGTCGGGACGAGCAAATTTACGTTACTTGAAGTCTAGGGAATACTCTTTAATTGCATTTGAAGATGAAAATGGAGATTTAATTGCACAGCCAGATGAAGCAATTGGTTTCTTTGATGATTCATTGATTCATTTGGACTCCTCATTTATCTCCCCAAATGCTTTTCGGATGTATAAACCCTTAGTAGAAGCTGAAATTGTATCTGCTAAATTTCAAGCGCCGTCTAACTTCTTGATCGAAATAAACCGGCCTATCGAGAATGAAGAAATATATCTCGATGGAGTTCTTATTTCGGAAGAAAAATACACGGTAATTACTCAAAATACGCTTGCTCTTTATGTGGATGCCTCAAAATTAGTAAGTGGTTCTGGCGAGATCATCTATAAGGATGGTTTATTTGTGGACACCGCATCATACCGTGTTTTGGATGCTCAAAAGAAAGGGGATGTTGTTATAAAACCAGATCGCAATGGAACTTTCGCCCCTAGCGACAGTATTACTCTTCTCATAAATGATTTGATAACAACAGTAAATAGTGAGTTTATTTCAATTCAAAATTTAGAAGATTCTTCTGAAGTTACGCCTTTTACATCCTATACTAAAAACAAACTTCAGTTTATTTTAGAGCGAGGAAAAACGCGAAGTTATATCATTCGTTTTGAGGTAGGCGCAATAGAAACAGTGAATGGGTTAAGCCAAGCATTTGAAACCACAATTCTACTAAATTCATCAAAAAAGTACGGAAGTTTCTCAATTGATGTGAGCCATTATACCACCCCATTCATTTTACAAATCTTGCGTGGAGAAAATAGTGTAATCGAACTCGAACTTGAACCAACTTCTGAGCGTGTCATCATTGGTGAACTGCGTTCTGGGTCTTATACTTTTAAAGTAATCCATGATGAAAATCAGAATGGTCGCTGGGATGTTGGTGATTTAAAAACACGACAACAGCCCGAACGAGTTGACATCTACTCCTCTCCATCTAAAATTCGTGCAAATTGGGAAGTTGAAGTACAATTAATACCGAAAACGGAAACTCCATGAAGTCGCCGATAAAGTCCGCTTTTAGTGGATGGAAAATCGCACTTGCAATCATAATCGGTTTATCTATTTCATGTTGGATGCTTTACCGAAGTATTTCACAAGTCTACTTTATTGAAGTGAATGATGGAAGTGGAACCCATTCTTGGATAGATGGGAATGACAACGATCAACTTGATATTCACGATGTAACAGATTTCAAGTTGGATGATAATGGTAACTACCGAGAACAAACTGTTTCAGATGCACTAGGCCAAGTTAATTGGACATTATCATCATAGTTTTGGATGATTGGGGCACTGTTTTTTATGATGTTTCGTGACTTCTTCTATATGCTTCGAATTCGATTGTTGACCAAGAATAAACTTACTTGGAAAGCTGCATTTTATGTTATAATGATTTGGGAATTTGCTTCTGCTCTATCTCCTGGGGTTGTTGGTGGAGCTGCTGTTGCGATGTTTATTTTGAATCGAGAGACCATTCCTTTCGGAAAAGCTACAGCAATTGTGATCATTACAGCATTCATGGATAATTTGTTCTATGTAGTGATGATCCCATTTGTTTTTTTGTTTATCCATCACAGCGAATTATTTCCAACAGGTCAAGCAAGTTCCGTCGCATTAACATGGTGGTTTTGGGTTGGTTTTGGGCTTATATTTTTCATCTGTTGCATTCTCTATTTAACGATCTTCTGGTACCCAAAATTGGCATCACGATTTTTGTTATTCATTTTCCGCTTACCGTTTTTAAAACGTTGGAAATTTGTAGCAAAAGAATGGGGCAAAGACATTGAAAAAGCATCTAAAGAATTCAAGCAAGAATCTCGTTTTTTTTGGAGTAAAGTCTTTCTTACTACTGTAGCGAGCTGGATTTCTCGATATTTGGTCATCAATGCGATTCTAAACGCTTTCGTGGATCTTGGGTTTATGGATAACATGAAAGTTCTTGGACAACAACTTGTTTTGTGGCTATTTATGCTTGTAAGTCCTACTCCTGGAGGAAGCGGTGTAGCAGAATTCGCTTTTGGTGAATTGTTAGCCTCATTTAGTTCATCTGCGATATTATTGGCTGGATTAGCGATTTTATGGCGACTGATCTCTTACTTTCCATACCTGTTTATTGGTTCATTTTTGTTGCCAGCTTGGATTCGGAGGACTAGGAAGTGATTTGTTTTTGTGAGGTTGTCGTGGACAAACTGTCAAAAGCAGACAATTATCCTGTCATGTTCCCATTTATCATTGAGGGTAGATTCTTGGTAAACTAGAATTAATTTTTTAAATTTCTGAATACCAACTACTTATATGATTTAATGTTGTTAAAAAAGGCTAAATAACAGTTGTAGATAGATTAGGTACCGTTTTTGGCACACAATTTGAAATACACTTATCAACTAATTAGAAGTTAGTTTTCATAAGTAGTAGTAGTTTAGGTATTAAGAGGGAAGGACGCCAGTCTTTCCCTCTTATGTTTTTAGGTGGATTCAACGTCTACTTGATTGTACTTGTGAAACAAGAAGCCGCACCAGTCAATATTCAAGAATTTCATGTACTTTTGGGGTCGTCAATACAGTACCTTGGCACAAATTAGGTTTAATGAAGAACATTCGAAATTTTTGCATCATTGCGCACATCGACCATGGTAAAAGCACCTTGGCTGATCGACTATTACAAAAAACGGGGACAATCTCCGATCGTGATATGCAAGCACAGGCACTTGATGATATGGATATCGAGCGTGAACGAGGGATTACCATCAAAAGTCATGCGATCCAAATGAATTTCAACTACGAAGGTGAAGATTACATCTTAAATCTAATTGACACACCTGGACATGTTGATTTTTCTTATGAAGTATCTCGGTCTATTGCTGCATGTGAAGGAGCATTGTTAATTGTTGATGCAGCTCAAGGGATTGAAGCTCAAACAATATCGAATTTATATTTGGCTTTAGAACACGATTTGGAAATTATTCCAATTTTAAACAAAATGGACCTTCCTGGTGCAATGCCAGAAGAAGTTACAGATCAAATCGTCGACTTGATTGGTTGTGATCCAAGTGAAGTTATTCCTGCATCTGGAAAAACAGGTTTGGGTGTAGATGCTATTTTGGATGCTGTTATTAATCGAATTCCTGCTCCATCCGGAGATGAAAATGCTCCACTCGAAGCAATGATATTCGATTCTGTTTTTAATCCTTTCAGAGGAATCATCGCGTATTATCGAATAAAAAATGGGGTACTTCGAAAAGGAGATAAAATTAAGTTTTTTAATACAGGAAAGAGTTACAGTGCTGAAGAGGTTGGTATTCTTAAAATGGATCTAATTCCAAAAACGGAAGTTCGGGCTGGTGATGTTGGTTATATTATATCTGGAATTAAAAAAGCAGCTGAAGTTAAGGTTGGAGATACAATCACAACGTTAGAAAATCCAGTAACTGAAGCAATTCAGGGATTTGAGGACGTGAAACCGATGGTTTTTTCAGGGATTTATCCTGTTGATACGGAAGATTACGAAGAGCTCCGCTACTCTATGGAGAAGTTGCAACTGAATGATTCATCGTTGGTTTTTGAGCCAGAGTCTTCTGCCGCTCTTGGGTTTGGATTCCGTTGTGGATTCTTAGGGATGCTGCACATGGAGATTATCCAAGAACGATTGGAGCGCGAATTCAATATGGTAGTGATTACTACAGTGCCTAACGTGTCGTACAAGGCTTACATGAGAAAAAATCCGGAGCAGGCATTGATTGTCAATAATCCTTCAGAATTACCTGACCCATCTGGAATGGAAATGATCGAAGAGCCTTACATTAAAGCTCAAGTGATCACTAAGTCGGAGTATGTCGGTCAGATTATGAATTTATGCATTGATAAGCGTGGCGAGTTAACCAACCAAGTTTACTTGACGCAGGATCGTGTAGAGCTTTCCTTCGAGATGCCGATGGGAGAAATTGTATTTGATTTTTATGATCGCTTGAAAAGCGTTTCACGTGGTTACGCTTCGTTCGATTATCATCCAGTAGGATATAAAAAATCTGATCTCATTAAGATGGATTTGTTATTGAATGGCGAACAGGTTGATGCATTATCTGCATTGGTTCATCGCAGTAATGCATACGATCTAGGAAAAAGAATTTGTCTAAAGTTGAAAGAATTGATTCCGCGTCAACAATTCGAAATTCCAATTCAAGCGGCAATTGGGGCAAAAGTAATTGCTCGTGAAACAATCAAGGCACTTCGAAAAGATGTAACTGCAAAATGCTATGGCGGTGATATTTCGCGTAAACGTAAACTTCTTGAGAAACAAAAAGCAGGAAAGAAACGTATGCGTCAAGTTGGAAAAGTTGAAATTCCGCAAGAAGCATTCATGGCGGTATTGAAGTTAAATGACTAATCTGGAGAATCAAATTCTTTGTGTTACAGATTTTCAAGATCTAGTTTCCACTCCTTTTCAAGGAGAAGCAAATGCAATTTGTTGGACTCGGAATCTAATGGGTGATTTTTCAGAGATTGTTCATCAGGTAGAGCTAAACGGAAATATTACCGAAATTAATTCTGAAGAACTTCATGAACTTCAGCTGAGTGAGCAAGGACAACTTGCTCGCGCAATTCTTTTAAACGATCTAAAAACATTAGGAGCACAGGGTGCAAGTCCAATTCTTAATGTGATCAAGTCCTATGATAAAGATGAATTCTTTTTTCCAACCGATGTTTATTCTTTTCATGTAGATCGCGCTCCACTGCCAACCGATACTTTTTTGTGCACGTACTTCGGTGCGTCGAGTGAGATCCTACCAAATTCACATGCCGATCAGAAAGTGCTTATGCCTCAAATACGAGATGAACTCAAGAAGCTATATTCTGGAACGAATAAAGGTTTTGAATTATTTTTAAGTGAGTATTTCTTTGATTTACATTATCAAGCTAAACCTAAGTCAAACATTATTAATTTAGGAATTGGAAATTTATGGCGATTGTCAGTTGATCATCCTGGAAGTCACGTTCCTCCATGTATTCATCGTGCACCAAAGGACGAAGATGGAAAGAATCGATTGTTACTGATCTGCTGAATTGATCAGAGTGAATTGATTGGTGTGATGTTTGCACAAACTTGATGTGCTGTCGTCTCAAATAGCTTTCAACAAAGACGATAGATTAACGAAAGAGCGTCAGCAATGACAGATCTACCAGTATCGTTACTGTTAAAGTTGTAAATAGTATCATCTAATTAGGGCTTGCTGCTTCACCGTTCGTTGAAAAGCAAAAGCGGGTAAGAAACGTATGTTCCAAGTTGGGAAAGTTGAAATTCCGCAGAAAGCATTCTTGGCAGTTTTGAAGTTAAACGATTAGGAGAAGAATTTCACTAAGCATCAAAGGGTTTAAATATTTACAGTTTTGTTACATTAATTTACACAGAACGCTACATTGGTATAAATCATTCACTATACATTTAGAGGAAAACTGACGAGATGAAAAAGAGTGTTATCGTATTTAGCTTAGGATTTTCTGTTATGTGTTTAACAGCATTTGGTTTTGTTGATTGGAGATCTCCAAAGGATGAGGATGTAATAGTAAAGAATAATCTTGCCGAAAAAGAAACAAAAAATGATGTTGATACTGATTTCATGTACAGTATTGGTCCAAGATTTGCCCCGATAAAAAAAACAGAAATTGATCATGCAACAGATATCAGTACATTTTTTGATACCGATGAGCTAAATCAAATGAAAGTTCTGAATTCGGTTCATCTCATAATAATTGAAAATGATATCCAGACAAATCAAAGAGAAATAGGTTTCAGTGATAAGCTCACAAGGGCACAACTACAATTACTACAATCTGCCGATTATTCAACCGGATTTGGAATTCGTGCAGAATTTGAAATGATCAATAAAGAAACAGGGGAGTTGGAAAGCAAATGGCTAAATCCTCATCTAACAATTGTTCCAGAAACTCAAGCAGAATATATTGATGGAATCCCTGCATTGACAAAGTATTTCCAAGAAAATACAGTAGGTTATGGGAAGGATATTGCACTTAAAGAATTAAGGCCGGCAATGCTTTACTTCACGGTAACCAAAGCAGGAAAACTTAAAAAATTGAATCTTGGTCGTGGATCTAATTTCTCCAAAATTGATACAAAAGTGATCGAATTATTAAAGACAACAACAGGGAAATGGAAACCTGCAAGAGACTCTAAAGGCAATAAAATCGAACAAGAATTGGTCGTAGCCTTTGGAATTGGGGGGTGCTAGACTCGCCTATTTATCTGATTACTCCCAGTCTTAAATAGTTCTTCTTTTTTCTATGAATGAAATATTAAACTTTTCTAGTTCGTCAAGAATTGGCGTATAAACTTCTGGCTGAACGGGAAGAGTTACCCCTGCTGATTTTAATGTTCCATTCAAGATCATTTTAGCACAAATAGCTGCAGGCAATCCAACGGTATTAGACATTGATGTATAGACTTCGTCCTCTCCCAAGTTAACCATGTGAGATGTAATTGCATGTTTTTCACCGTTCAATCGATATTCGAATTCATGGATCATCACCAACATGTCCTTGTCTCCATCTTCTAAAGAAAGTTTGTCAACTAGAATTTTTTGAAGTGCCTGTGCTGGTGTTGGGGAATCCAATCCAACTAGAGGTTTGTCTTTGAAAATTCCTAACCATTTAAACCTGTCAAATAAATCCATTCTATCTTCACGCAAGAAGAGCTTGAATTTTTCTTCCACTGGCATGGATTGATGATAAGGGAGGTATGCGTTTAAAAAGCTTCGAGGAGTCATGTCCTCTGTATTTGTCATTGAATAGGAATCATCTGTCATCCCTAACTCAATAAATACATCCCAAGCCACACAGTAACCTGGTCGGCGCAATGTTCCACGATAAATTGTTGGGATATTTTCTAACCCGTATGTTTCTCGGTACGATAGTGAATCACGATTTGCATACCCAACAAAATCTCCAAAACCATCAATTGAAATATTATGTAGTCGACCAAAAAGACGATTATATGGAATGTATTTATACTGACCATCTTGAATGAAAGATGCAGCGCCTCCTTGTCCTGCCAAAACAACATTTCTTGGATTCCATGTAAATTTATAATTCCAAGGATTGTTATCACTTTCAGGAGCAACAAGTCCACCACAAAACGACTTAAAACTTGTTATTTCTCCACCTTTTCCTTGAATAGCGTGAATAATTTTCATCGCACTCATGTGATCAAGGCCAGGGTCGACACCAATCTCATTCATAATTACAATTCCTGCTGCTTTCGCACGATCATCCAAAGCTCTCATTTCTGGTGAGATATATGATGGAGTAATCAAATTCGTCTTAGTGGAGATACAATCTTCTGCAACCTCAAGATGAAAACGAGCGGGGAGCATAGAGATTACTAAGTCCGCCTTTTCGATTTCTGGAAGTCGCTCTGAAGCTTCAAGAGCATTAAAGCTGAGTGCTACGCCATTTTTGTGACCACCTATCTTTTGTTGGACAAGAGACATATCGCGATCTACGATTCGAATTTGCCAATCATTTTCCGTAGAGTGATCAAGTAAATATCGGATTAACGATGATGACGAGAGACCAGCTCCCAATACGAGGATTGTTTTCATGTTTTAGCTTGTGTTATCCAAATTTAAGGAATCCATTGAGCAAGCCAAACGTTAAATAAAAAACTTTTGAAGGTTACTATTGTTAAAAAAAGGGACAACGCAAATTTATGCAGCTGCATCCTACACGATTAAAGAGAAAGTCTTGCAGAATGAGAGAAAACAATTATTTTTGTTCACGAAAATTTTGAAAGGGTTATGGGTAGAGCATTTGAGTACCGAAGAGCAACTAAAGAAAAGCGTTGGGATAAGATGTCGAAATTATTCCCGAAATTAGGGAAGGCAATTACAATGGCTGCTAAGGAGGGAGGAACAGATCCAGACATGAATGCAACGTTGCGAACAGCAATTAAAAATGCGAAGTCGCAAAATATGCCTAAGGACAACATTGATGCTGCAATAAAACGTGCTAATGCAAAAGACGTTGAAGCATTTAGTGAAATTGTTTACGAGGGAAAAGGGCCTCATGGCGTTCTTGTCATTGTTGAATGTGCTACGGATAATTCAACGCGTACAGTGGCAAATGTAAAGTCTTACTTTAATAAAGCAGGCGGCGCAGTTGTCCCTAATGGCTCTCTTGAATACATGTTTAATCGTAAATCTGTATTCGAATTTGAGTTAACAGAAGGGATGAATCTGGAAGATATGGAACTTGAATTGATTGATGCCGGTTTGGATGAAATCGAACAAGAAGAAGGAACAGTATACATTTATGGTAATTATACTTCTTTTGGGAATTTAGCAAAAGGATTAGAGGATTTAGAGATTGATGTTCAAAAATCAAATTTGCAACGCATTCCAACATCACCTGTTGAATTTTCTGAAGATCAATTAGTTGATATTGAAAAAATGCTTGATAAAATTGAAGATGATGATGATATTCAACAAGTTTTTACAAATATTTCATAGCCCTTTGCTAGACCCAAAGAAATACTTCTTTCTCTATAAACGTAATCTTATAGCGTAACAATAGCACGTTTAAATCAGAAGATATTTAGTGGATTACCGTTAATATTATTGGATTACAGCAAAATAAAATCGATTTTTGTGAGTTCTTCTAGCAGAAGAAGCGAATCACGTTAACATAAAAATGCGGATGGTATGTCCTCCGAAATGATACTGCAGAATGAAAAAAATATTCAAAATTGGTGGATTAGTGTTTACAGTAATTACAATTACTGCGGCTTGCTCTACTGAAAAGAATACAGCAATTAACCGTAAGTTCCATAGTTTAAACGCACACTATAACGGCTATTTTAATGCAGTTGAACTTCTCGATCAATCAATCGGGTCATACCGAAACTCAAGGCAAGAGGATTATTACAAATTACTTCCCCTAGATCCTGTTCCGAGTGAAGCTGAAGTAAGTGGAATGTATCCAGCGATCGATACGGCGATTGCCAAATGTAAGAAGGTTATTCGCGATCATTCTATGCCTGGAAACGATAAACCTGCTAAGAAAAAAGAAGAACACAATCGTTGGATAGATGAAAATTGGACAACTATTGGGCGAGCTTCGTTCTACCGTCGTGATTATGATGGGGCAATGAAAAGTTTCCTATATGTTCGGAAGTTTTACAGCAATGATCCATCACTTTATGTGGGTGAATTATGGATGGCCAAAACAAATATCTCAACAGGAGATCTAACAGACGCAAAGTTTAATTTAGACAACCTTGATCAAGCAATTGGTGCTGAAGAAAGCGCGAAGGGTGAAAAGAAAAAAGGGAGCAAAGAGGATCAAGCCGCTAAATTCCCTAAGGAAATTCGATTTGAACTTGAAAAAACAAAGGCTCAGTTAGCTTTGTTGCGTGATAAGAAGCAAGATGCAATTCACTTCCTTGAGGAATCCTTGAAATATGCTAGTATTACTGAAGATGAAGAAAAGGCAAGAGTACACTTTATCCTAGGTCAACTCTATGAGGAGCACGGAAATTTTGGCTCTGCTGTTTCTCATTACAACAAAGTCATAAAGGGAAATGCGCCTTACGTAATGAGATTTAATGCTCGATTAAAACGTACATTTTTAGGTGATGGTGATAAGGTCAAAAAAGAACTTTTCAAGATGCTCAAGGATGCTAAGAATGCTGAGTACAAAGATCAAATTTATTATGCACTTGGTGATTTGGAATTGAGAGACGGAAGTGAAGAGTTAGGAATTCAATACCTAAGCGCATCTGCTTTCTATTCGGTCAATAATACACGCCAAAAAGGAATGGCTTATGAACGTCTAGCAGACATGAGTTTTGATAAACGTGAGTATGTTCAAGCTCAAAAATATTACGATTCTTGTGCTCTTGTTATTGAAGACAACTATCCAAATGCTGAAGGGATTCGCAATAAAGCATTAAAATTAGCTGATCTAGTTGTGGCCGTGGAAACTGCAGAATATGAAGACAGCGTTCAGCGAATTGCATTGATGAATGAGGGTGATCGTGAGAAATTCCTAAAAGATTTAATCAAGAAAATAGTAGCTGAAGAAAAAGCAAAGAAAGAGCGCGATGCGCTTAGATTACGAGAACTACAGCAAAATGAAAATCTCTTCGTTCAAGTAGGTAATGGATCTAAGTGGTATTGGAATAATGCTAAAACACGTGCTCAAGGATTTGACGAATTTAAACGGCTATGGGGAGCACGTGAAAATGAGGACGATTGGAGAAGATCGGATAAAGCGCCTGTTATCAGTTTAGCTGTATTGGGAGATGGTGAACAAGATACTACGGTAGTTGAACAATTAGACTCTCTAACTGTTGAATCACTCATGGCTGATCTTCCATTAACTGATTCTGCAATGACCGCATCGAATGAAAGATTGCTCGAAGCGTATTACAATGCTGGTTATATCTATAGTACTCAATTAAATGAACCTGGGTTTGCTGAAATTCAATTTATGAGCGTATTAGGTAGGAAAGTTGAAGATCCACACAATTTATTATCAGCTTACCAAATGTACATGATATACAAGGGCAGTGATCCTGTTAAAGCAAATGTACACCGTGAATATATCTATAATAATTACCCGAATAGCGATTATGCAAACTACCTACGTGATCCCGATTATTTCATAAAGAAGAAGGAGCGTGATGCATTAGCAGAAGAGGCGTACGTGAAAGTCTTGGAGAGATATAACAAGAAGCTGTATTCCCCAGTTATCGCAAAAGCTGACATTGTAATTTCTGATGAGAATGATAATATCTATCGCGCTAAATATATGCTGTTAAAAGCCATGTGTTTAGGGCAACGTGTCAATGATAAAGACACACTAGTTCCAGTTTTGGAGATGTTAATTTCAGAATACCCCGGAACACTTGAAGCTGCAAGAGGTCAAGAAATGCTAAACATCATACAGAATGGCTATTCCGAGAATGTTGTTGCAGATTTCGGAAGTAAATCACCGTATATCTACAATGACAGGAAGAAGTTAACGATCATTATTTTTCCAGATAAAGAAATGAGTTCCTCTGCTGCAAAGGCAAGAATTGTAGATTTTAATCGTGATTACTTTAGCCGAGATCGTATTCGAGTTGATTCAAAAGTGTTTGAAGAAGGATCAATCATCCTTGTTAAAGAGTTTGATGATGAGTCTAAGGCAATGAAATATATTACAGCATATAAAAACACACGTAAATACTTGCTCGATCTTCAAAACGCGAAGATTATGATGATTACAATTGACAACCTAAAAACCCTCTTCAAATTAAGTGACATCAAGGAATACGATAAATTTTACGAAGAATATTATTAGCTATGAAAAAGAAAACAGGAATGGCTACAGATGGGCCAGACAGATTGAATGTCGTTGTAGAAGGATCTAAAATAATAGGTGATTTTATTGCAGAATCAAGTGTGCGTATTGATGGAGAAATTCAAGGAAATGTTACGTCATCATCTAAGGTGGTAATCGGACTAACTGGATTTATTCACGGAAATCTGATTTGTGATGAGGCTGATGTTGAAGGTCGAATAGAAGGGACAATAAAGGTTGATAGTTTGTTGACCCTTCGATCTCAATCGAACGTAACAGGTGAAATTTCAACTTCCAAAATTCAAATAGAAGAAGGCGCTCAGTTCTCTGGGGAGTGTAAAATGAACAATTTTTCAACTTCAAAACCAGTTGATGCGAAAGTTGCTTCTGCGGAAGAGAACGTAATCTATTAAACCAACATTGATTGAAAGATAAAGGGAGTCCATCCAAAAAATCGCCCATTTCTCGTTATGCTCGATTTTCAGGAATTGCTTTTCAAATGGGAGCAACAATATTTCTGGGAGCCTATTTAGGAAGATATCTTGATGATAAATACCCAAGTAATAAAAAATGGTTTACAATTGGACTAACCTTATTCGCCGTTGCGATTTCTCTCTATAATATATTAAGACAACTCAATAAGATTAATGCAGAAGACGACAATAAAAGTAATTAGTCAATTTTCCTTCCTTCTTCTTGGATTACTAATTGGCTCAATTACCATACAATTCTTCATCTATAATTTTCGAGATTACTCATTATTAGGGGGTAATGTAATTCCATCATATATATTTAATTTCCTATATGCCTTAGCAACGTTTACTCTTCTACTTAACGCTCATAGAAAGAAGTCGAATCAAATAGGCTTTATATACATGGGCTTGAGTCTTACAAAATTGATCATTTTCATGGCTGTTTTTAGGACGATCTTTCATAGAGATGGAGTTATGGATAATTTTGAGACGCTCGGTTTTCTTATCCCATACTTGATCTGTCTGTTCACGGAAACGCTTTATTTAGTGCGACTTCTGAAGGTTAATCCTACTGAAAATTAAAAAGCAAGAAATAAATACATGTTTCGTTGCATCGATCTAAGTTTTATACGTATTTTTGCCCCGATTTTAGACGACTAGATAGTTGGTGATATGTATAGATTATTAAGATTCATTCTTGTTGTTGCACTGTTAAGCCCAGTGTTAACTTCTTCAGTTTTTGCAAATGCAGAACCTCATCACGGAGCGCCTAACAAGGAGTTGACTCCAGAGGAGAAAAGAGAAAAGAACACTGAGTTCGTAAAACATCATACACATGACTCTCACAGTTTTGGAATTGTCTCTAGTGAAGAAGGTGGTTGGCATTTAGGATTTCCATTGCCTGTAATTCTTTGGGATGGTGGACTACATGTGTTTATGTCTTCAGCTTTTGAGCATGGAGAAAAAGTCGTTGAGTCTAACGGAAACTATTATAAACTTGATACTCACGACGGAAAAATTTACAAGACCGATGAGCACGGTACTGTTATGACAAAATCTACTGTCGATGAGAAAACAGACGAAGAAACAATTTCGAAGCTTAAGCCGATAGACTTCTCAATTACTAAGAACGTATTCACTACAATGCTTATGTGTTTGTTCTTATTCTTCTTATTTAGAAGTGTTGCTAAATCGTACAAATCAGGTCTTGCACCTACTGGAGCGGCGAAGTTCATCGAACCAATTGTAATTTTTATTCGTGATGAGATTGCGATTCCAAACATTGGAGAGAAAGCACACAAAAAATACATGGTGTACTTATTAACTGTATTCTTCTTTATTTGGTTCTTGAACTTAATGGGAATGACTCCACTTGGAATTAACGTAACTGGAAATATTGCAGTTACGTTCGTTTTAGCAATGTTTACCTTCTTCATCACTCAGTTTACAGCAAAGAAAGATTATTGGATGCACATTTTCTGGATGCCTGGTGTTCCAGTCCCTATGAAAATTATGTTGATTCCAATCGAGTTAATCGGATTGGTTGTTAAGCCATTTGCTCTTATGATTCGTTTATATGCGAACATGTTAGCAGGTCACATTGTACTTGGAGCGTTGATCGCTGCGGTATATTTCTTTGATGCTTATTTTGCAAAGGCGGCTTTCTTAGGATTGACATTCTTTATGAATATCATTGAATTGTTAGTTGCGGCGTTGCAGGCGTATATTTTCACAATGCTTACTGCGTTGTACTTCGGCTCTGCAGCCGCGGTACATGAAGAGGCACATTAGTTAAGTAAATTTTTAACCCTAAAATAAATCAAGATGATGGATGTAAGTATGATTGGTGCTGGATTGATTGTAATCGGAGTTGGTATCGGTATTGGACGTATCGGTGGATCTGCGATGGAAGCAATTGCTCGTCAACCAGAAGCTACAAACAAAATTCAAACAGCGATGCTTATTGCAGCGGCGCTTATTGAAGGTATTGGATTCGCGGCACTTTTCGCAGCGTAAGCCAAGCATTTTCTCATGGCTGCAACGGTTGGTTGCAGCCATGAGATTTTTTAGAAGGGAACAAAATAGAATTAGAAGATGGAAAGTTTATTAGGAGAGTTTTCGGTAGGATTAGCGTTTTGGCAAGCAATGCTCTTTTTAGGGTTATTGCTATTGCTTAGAAAATTTGCTTGGAAGCCGATTTTGAATTCAGTGAATGAAAGAGAAGCAAAAATCTCTGAGTCACTAGAATTAGCAGAAAAGACACGCGCTGAAATGGAAACAATGAAGGCGCAAAACGAGAACTTGCTAAAAGAAGCAAGAGCTGAACGTGATGCAATGATCAAGGATACCAAAGAAACGGTGAACACAATGATCGAAGATGCAAAAGGGAAAGCACGTGTGGAAGCAGATAAAGTTCAGTCGTTGGCACGTGATGCATTTACTGCTGAGAAAGTTGCGGCAATTGCTGAATTAAAAACGCAAGTTGCTTCAATCTCAATTGAAATTGCAGAGAAAGTTCTTCGTGGTGAATTAGCATCACAGGATAAGCAAACCACACTTGCTAATAAGTTGGTTGAAGATATTAACATGAATTAATTCAGAAATGAAGAATTCTAAAGTAGCAAAACGATACGCTAGAGCACTTTTAGATCTTTCAATGGAGCAGAAGAATATTGATTCTGTTTTGGGAGATATGAATATGTTAGCTGCAACCTGTGATGATTCTCACGATTTCCGACTACTATTGGATAGTCCAATCGTGAAGGCAGATAAGAAAATTGTAATTTTCGAGCAAGTATTCGAACAATTTGAAAAGTTGACAATGTCCTTTGTGACCTTAATCATTAAAAATGGACGTGAATCTGACCTTCCTGGAATTGCAGAAGCATTTCAAGTACAAGTGAAAGAGGAAAGAGGCATCGTTCCAATTACAATTACGTCAGCTACAAAATTGGATGACGCAACAAAAGATTCGATTATCGCTAAAGTCCAAAAGGGCATCGATGGTCAATTAGAAGTTACAGAGCAAATAGATGAATCACTTATTGGTGGTTTTATGGTTCAAATGGGCGACATGAGAATGGACGCTTCTGTTTCGAGTCAATTGAATAATTTAAAACAACGTTTAACACGATAATTTTGGCGTAGCCAAGGTAAAATCTACACAAGATGGCAGATGTAAAACCAGCAGAAGTTTCTGCAATATTAAGAGAACAACTTTCAGGATTCCGTTCGGAAGCTGAGTTGCAAGAAATCGGTACAGTACTCCAAATTGGAGATGGTATTTGCCGAGTATATGGATTGCAAGGAGTTCAATACGGTGAATTAATTGAATTTGATGGTGGACTGCAAGGGATTGCTTTGAACCTCGAAGAAGATAACGTAGGAGCAGTACTTCTAGGTCGATCTGATAAAGTAAAAGAGGGCGATACGGTAAAACGTCTCGGAAGAATTGCTTCTGTTCAGGTTGGTGAAGGACTCGTTGGACGTGTTATTGACACTTTGGGCAATCCAATTGATGGGAAAGGACCTATCGAAGGAGAATTATTCGAAATGCCAATTGAGCGTAAAGCACCAGGAGTTATTTACCGTCAACCGGTAAGTGAGCCGTTACAAACAGGAATCAAAGCAGTGGATGCAATGATTCCAGTAGGTCGTGGACAACGTGAGTTAGTTATTGGTGACCGTCAGACAGGTAAGACTACTGTTTGTATCGATACAATCATCAACCAGAAAGAATTTTACGATGCAGGAGAACCTGTATTTTGTATCTATGTCGCAATTGGACAAAAAGGTTCAACGGTTGCAGGGATCGTTCAGAAATTGGAAAATGCAGGAGCAATGGCTTATACAGTCGTTGTTGCGTCAAATGCATCTGATCCAGCACCAATGCAATTTTACTCTCCAATGACAGGAGCTGCTGTAGGTGAGTATTTCCGTGATACAGGTAGACCAGCACTTATTGTATTTGATGATTTGTCAAAACAAGCCGTTGCCTACCGTGAAGTATCGCTTCTTCTTCGCCGTCCTCCAGGTCGTGAGGCCTACCCAGGAGATGTATTCTATCTTCACTCAAGATTGTTGGAACGTGCAGCAAAAATAATTAATGATGACAAGATTGCTTCTCAAATGAACGATCTTCCTGATTCTTTGAAAGGGAAAGTTAAAGGTGGCGGATCATTGACAGCATTGCCAATTATTGAAACGCAAGCGGGTGATGTATCTGCTTATATTCCAACAAACGTAATTTCGATTACTGATGGTCAAATCTTCTTAGAAGGTGACTTGTTTAACGCAGGTATCCGTCCAGCGATTAACGTTGGTATCTCGGTATCTCGTGTTGGTGGATCTGCTCAGATTAAATCAATGAAGAAAGTAGCAGGGACATTAAAGTTGGATCAAGCGCAGTATCGTGAACTAGAAGCATTTGCTAAGTTCGGGTCTGATTTAGATGCTGCAACGAAATCTGTACTTGATAAAGGTGCTCGTAACGTGGAAATTCTGAAGCAAAAAGAAGGAGATCCTTACCCAGTTGAAAAACAAATTGCAATCATCTATGTTGGCACGAAAGGATTGATTCAAAATGTTCCAGTGAAGAAAGTGAAAGAATTTGAAAACGAATACCTTGATTTCTTAGATGCAAAGCACAGAGATACGCTGGATTTATTGAAAGCTGGAAAGTATTCAGATGAATTAACGGATGTTTTAGCAACGGTAGCAAAAGAAATCGCTTCTAAGTATTAAGATCTAATTCATAATTAGAAAGAAAAATGGCAAATCTTAAGGAGATAAAAAACAGAATCACATCGATTTCGTCGACAATGCAAATTACGTCGGCAATGAAAATGGTTTCTGCTGCTAAATTGAAACGTGCGCAAGATGCAATTACGCAAATGCGTCCATATTCTGAGAAGCTTCAAGAGATTTTGGGTAACCTTAGTGCTACTCTTGATCTTTCAGAGAATGCATTTTCTCATCAACGAGAAGTTAAAAATGTAATCATTGTCGGAGTAACTTCAAATAGAGGTCTTTGTGGTGGTTTTAATAACAATATCGTTAAGAAGATCAATGCACTTGTTGCTACTGATTATGCAGGAACTAAGGTGAAGATGATCGCAGTTGGTAAAAAGGTCAATGATTCTTTCAGAAGAAGTGATATGAACTTCCGCCCTGATGGAATTGGTGAAGCGACTGATATGTTCAATGATCTTACTTTTGAGCGTTCAACTGAACTTGCCAATTACCTAATGGCTGAATTTGCAGCAGGTAACATTGATAAAGTAATTGTTGTTTACAATAAGTTTAAAAACGCGGCAGTTCAAATTGTAATGGACGAACAGTTTTTGCCTATTGAAGTAAACGAACAAGAGGATCAAACTTCTACAGGAGATTACTTATTTGAGCCTTCAAAATCTGAAATCGTTGAGGAGTTAATCCCAAAATCATTGAAAACGCAATTATACAAGGCACTTCTAGATTCTAGTGCATCTGAACATGGTGCAAGAATGACAGCCATGCACAAAGCAACTGATAATGCTGGTGACTTGAAAAAAACATTAACATTAGCTTACAACAAAGCACGTCAAGCTGCAATTACGAATGAAATCCTTGAGATCGTTGGTGGTGCGGAAGCGTTGAAAGGTAAGTAACGAATAGAAATATATTGAAGCCTCACTTCTAACAAGAAGTGAGGCTTTTTAATTTAATCGTGCTTCATTAATCTTCTTGTAAAGCTTTTCTAGCTGCCTTTTTAGCCGATTTTAAGTCCTTAGTTGTTCCAGATCTATTATTGTTGGTTTCCCAATGATATGTTCCAGTACTTGATTCAGTTATTACTATCTTTTTAGTATTAATATGAATTTTCTCTCCTGTCGGTGTGTGGGTTGGTTTTGTTTGAGATTGCGAGCCAAATGAGATTAGGCATACCGCCACAATCATTAAAAATTGATTAATTCGTTTCATTATAGTTGATTTAAATTATTAGTACAGCAAATCTAGATTGGAATAATCATTCTTATGTCATCAATTTTATTGAAATTTGAACTTATTGGCTTGTAGTTGGCTGCGAATTGAATCTACTCTAATAACAAGCAAGCCTCACCTGAATAAAGCACCGATTAAAATTAAGCCTTGCACCCAAATACTTTTATACAGTCTGACTTTTTTAAATAATTGAAATCAGGTTATTAACCTGATTTCGAGTCAAATTTGTCAGGTTTCAGATAAGTTTGGCACTTATAGTGTCTAAAGCAGTATTAACTTACGGTAAGCGATTTTGCCACTCAAGGTTTCAATTTGTAGATAATATGAGCCAGCCTTAAGGTAGTTCAAATCTAATTCAGTTTCGGTGCTAGTTACTATTTTCTTACCAGTTGGATCAAAAATAGTAATTGATGACAATTCCTCGACTTCAATTTTAACGATACCCAAAGTTGGATTTGGAGAAATTTTGATGAAAAGTTCTTCCTCTTCTTCCGAAACTTCTGATAAATCAAGGGTAATAAAGTCAATCATTTGATAGATTTTACTTCCTGATGCCTTTACTCCACAATAGAAAGTTAGTGAGAAAGCAGTTGTTCCTGGTATTGGAGCATATATATAACTTACAGTGTCGCTAACTTGGGTAAGAACTCCAGATTGCCAAATATCAAGTTCGTAGTAAATTGTATTTGTATCAATAACGACAAAAAGTGTTGTAAACACAGAGTCAACCGGCGTGGTATAGTCGAATGAACAGTTAATTGTATTGAATGAAATAGTATCCACAGCTATAGTTGGTGATGGATATGGTGTCATATAAAAACTTGAAGAATCAACAACTCCAAAACTCAAGCCTAGGGTGTCTCCAAGATTGTCAACAATTTGTAGTGTGTGCATCCCTGGACACAAGAATGTAGTAGTAGAATCAACGAATGTATATGGTGTTCCATCCCAAGAGAATTCATACGGCGCAGTGGAGCCGATGACAATTGCTGATGCAGTAGCTGTACAGGCTGTATCATTAGAAACACTTGCGAATGCAAATGCCGTATACGTTGGATTGTTGATTGAACTTGAAAGTGCTTTAATCCAAACCCTATTTGTAAAAAGAGTGTCACCAGTCGAAATTTCTTTTGCTCGCAAAATATATATTTCTGGGCATAAACTATCCCATGCTGGTGTTCCTGAGGTCATTAATGGAAGGTTCGAGGTCAAAGTGTATTCATAGTCTGATGCAACTCCCGTAGTAAAAGTGTGAGTTACAGAAATACTGGCATCACAACTTATATCTGTTGTAGAATTAATGATAGTGATCATATCGATTTCAGTCAATCTATCATCAAGTGTAAGAATTAAGTTTGCTAATGAAGTTCCTGTACTATCAGAGAAAGCCACAAACAGTTCTGCGCCATACGGTAGACCACCAAGTGAGTCTACGCTCACTACAGGAATAGGAGCTCCAGGAGTAAGGTCATAGATAAATACACCCCAAACCCCTGAATATCCAACGATATCAACTTTAATAGCACCATCAGAGAGCCCAAATGTAGGAGGGTAAATTGTAGGTTCGATGTAAATTTGTGCCTTGCTTTGAATAGAGTTAAACGTAAAGAAAAGAAGTAATAGTAAAATTGATTTCATTTGACTTAATTTAGGATTTTGTATCTAATCTGACGTAAGATACTCTAATTTGTATTGACTGCATTTACCACTCATTTAATCTAGGCTACAATGTCAAAAAGCAAGCCTCACCTGAATAAAGCACCGATTAAAATTACAACTGACAATTCAAATCCTATTCAATCACTAAAACTGCATGATCTACCCCTCATCTACTCGCTCACCAATGCAAAGTTTGTATATTTGAACTACCGAATTATCAACAAGTAAATGAAGAGTTTTGTTTCGTTTTGTATTATCCTATTTATAGCGTCTAGTAGTTATTCGCAAGGCTATAAAACCTTCGAAAGTATCTATTTTAAGGTTGGCGATTCAATTCGTGTAGATGTATCTTTAATCGGCGACCCATACTTTCGTGGCTGGAATGTTAGAGGAAAAGATAAAGAAACACTCATTAATTTTCTGAAACGAAATCCTCGACTAAAAATTCAAGTAAATGCTTTTTCTGATACCAAAGGAACACCAGAAGCAAACTTAGAGCGTTCGAAATTACGAGCTGCATCACTTGTAGAATGGTTAATTGATGGTGAGGGGTTTGAGAAGAATCGTTTTAGACACAAAGGATGGGGTGAACAAAAGCCGTTAATCAGTGATGAAGCGATTTATGCTCATCGTGGTTCCGAACGGTATAAATGGGATTCTCTCCAACGGATAAACCAGAGAATTATCCTTGTTATTGATGACATTGAGCAGAAAATTAATTGTGCATATCGATCAGCGGATGAAATTGGATTGAGGCGGTATTATGTGAATGACCCAGAGGTGATGAAAATTGGGAACCGTTTTCGCCTCGATTTTGTACGTTACGCAGAAAATAGTGACTCCATTATAGGATTTGAAGATACAAAAGCAAACTATGAAGAACTTGCAGCGTTTATTCTATGTCACCCTGGCGTGAATTTTCAAATTTCTGTACATCAAAATAGCCGTTTTAACTCTCAAACTTCAAATGAACTCACTCAACTCAGAGCAGAGAAATTAAGATCAATGTTGGTGGAGAAATTCACAATTTCTCCTTCTCGATTTAGTGCGATCGGCTATCATACATCTCGCCCAATAATTCCAGACATTATAATTAATGAACTTGCTGAGGAAGCTGAAAAGCAAAATGAACTGCATGCAATTAATCGTCGGACAGAACTGGAAATTATTAGCTTCGGAGCCTTTAATGATATCGCTTTCAATCGAAGAGTGCAGTTAACTGATCTGGAAATGGCTGAGGCAGGAATCATCTACGTTGGTTACGAACATGACCTCAAATTAGAAACGAAGTCGGCATACGATTCAATTCAAATACTGTATAATCATAATGAATTGCATGTCTCTCAATCAAAGGTGAACAGTCATCGATGGAATATTTCATTAGCTACGAATAATTCTATTGAGGGATATTCAAGTATTTCTTTTTTAGGTTGGAAGAAAGGGATGAATCAATTTTTAACTTCAAGATCATTTGAAATTGTACCTATTGATGAGCCTGAAATATACTTGGGGGATATCAATATCGAGTTTCTTGACATATTTATCTATACAGATCAAGAATTATTTGCTTCAAATCATCTAGTTGCCCGATATGATACAGCCAAGTACGCTCTATTAAAATCTTATCCAGTTATCTCGTTTGAAATCAAAGTTGGTAAGAAAAAATTCAATGAACAAGGAGGTCGATTCTCCGCAGATTTGATGCGTGCAATTCGAAAGGCAAAACCTGGGACGAAAATACAATTTGAGCACATGGAGGTTAATGAAGATCAACAGGAAGACATGCATGAATTTCACTTGGAATATATCAAGAAGACGAAGACTAAAAAAAACGTTTTATTTCAGGAAGGACATGAATAGAATCATAATTTTCATTTTATTCACCGTACTTTTCAGTTGCGGAAATCCTGATTCTGAACGAAAAGATGTTGTTATTCTGAAAATAGCGACAGCTGCCAATATGCAACTCGCAATGGATTCTATAACTTCAGTCTTTACGGAGATCCATGAAATTAAATGCGATGTAACTTCTAATTCATCAGGAATGCTTACTGCTCAAATCCAAAATGGTGCTCCTTTTGATTTGTTCGTTTCAGCGAATATGCGTTACCCAAATGAGTTGATAAAATCAGGGTTTGGAGATAGCGTTTCTGTTTATGCTTATGGAAGATTGGCGCTAATATATTCAAAAGGGAAGAAGTATAATTCGCCCAATGAACTGTTGATTGATTCTAAAATTAAACGAATTGGAGTTCCCGATAGTAAAACCGCACCTTATGGAATTGCGGCAGAGTCGTTCTTGAAAAAGAGTGGCATTCGGTCAAAGATTGAGGAGAAAATTATTATTGGAGAGAGTGTAGGGCAAGTGAATCAGTACATTAAAACTAATGCTGTTGATGCTGCCTTTACGAGTTATTCATTCGTTAATAAATTTCAGAAGGGTCATCAAGTGATGGAAATTGATTCCAAGTTCTACCCAGAAATAAAACAAGGCGCATTAATTTTGAAATCTGGAAAGAAAAATCATCCAGAGGAATCAAAAACATTCCTTGATTTCTTATCTTCGGATGAATGTCGGGAAATTCTCGTTCATTTTGGCTACACAATTAAGTAAAGAATGGATTACACACCGTTTCTTGTAACTGCTAAATTAGCACTGCTAACAACAGTAATCCTTTTTTTTGTCGCAATTCCGATTAGTCATTTCTTGGCCTTTTCGAGATGGAGAGGAAAAATCATTTTAGAGAGTCTATTAATGCTCCCAATTATTTTACCTCCCACAGTTTTGGGCTTTTACTTCTTGTCTTATTTAGGACCCGAATCAAGTATTGGTGCATTTTTTGAAGAGCATTTTGATCTTGCATTTGCGTTTTCCTTTGAAGGAATATTACTAGGGTCGGTCATTTATTGCCTCCCTTTTATGATTAGTCCTATAACGAGTGGCTTGCGAGAAATTCCGCGAAACATGAAGGAGTCCGTTCAATTGTTAGGGAAGAAGAAGATAAACGCCCTCTGGAAAGTATATCTCCCAACGATCAAGACCTCGATTTGGAGTGGAATCGTATTAACTTTCGCGCATACCATTGGCGAATTTGGGTTAGTTCTTATGATAGGAGGAAAAATGGCGGAAACGAATGTTGCATCTGTTGCGATTTATGACGAGATGAATGCTTTGAACTATGATGTTGCAAATAATTACGCGATGATTTTATTGATTGTTAGTTTTATTCTGATAGTCACTCTGAATCTGATCATTCGAAAAAAACGATTTCACGTTGCTTAGAGTCAACCTCCATAAGAAATTTAAATCGCGAAGGAGATCCGTGACTATTCAATTGAAGACTTCTATTGATACTGAGAAAATTACGGCTTTTTATGGGAAATCTGGGGTAGGCAAGTCTTCTGTTCTGAGGATGATTGCGGGGCTTGAAACTCCGGACTCGGGCGAAGTTGTATTCAAAGATCAAACATGGTTTGCAAGTTCAAAGAAGGTCAATCTGGATGTGGCTCGTAGAAATATAGGCTTTGTGTTTCAGGAGTACAACCTCTTTCCAACAATGACGGTGGAGAAGAACATGCTGTACGCGAGCAAGAACAATGAGATTCCTAACGTAGTTCATGAGATGATACAAACACTCGAAGTGGAGAGTTTGATGTCTTCCTATCCACACGAGTTATCCGGCGGACAAAAACAACGCGTGGCGATTTTACGTGCACTTTGTCAACAACCAGAGGCGCTGCTTTTAGATGAGCCATTTTCTGCGTTGGATGATGACACTATAGCAGAACTGATTAAAGTAATTCAGACGATTCGTAAACTGAATCCAATTATGATCTTGGTTGTAAGCCATCGAAAGGATATTATTTTCAAATTGGCAGAGGAAGTTATCCACCTTAAGGAAAATGGTACGTTCGAACAGGGATTACCCCAAGACGTACTAGCGAGAAGTCTCTAATGCCTGACAATGATTGGATGATGGCTAATATTGTTTTCGTCATCCGTTACGCGTAAATAGTATTGACCGTTTTTTAGTCCGCTAACACCTAGGTAGTGAGGTTTTTCAGCATGCAATACGCGTTCTCTAATCAATATTTTTCCACTCAGAGTATAGACTTCAACTAAGGCCGCATTTGATTGTTCTGTTGCCACCTTGATCCAGTCAGTTGCAGGTATTGGGTAGACATTTACATTGGTGTTTTCAAACTCGGTAAGGCCGGCTGTGTTTACAACGATCTGTTGACATATAGTAGATACTTTACATGTGTCTGTGACAGTCAAACATGCCATAAATGTTCCATTAGAAGTGTAGGTGTGGGATGGGTCTTCTGAAGTACTCGTAATTCCATCACCAAAATCCCAAAACCAAGTTGTATTTGGTATATCATACACCAGACTAGTATCGGTAAAGTTACAGGCATTTCCTGTTTGAGAATATGTAAAACCAGCTTCAGGTTTATCACAAACGCAAGTAATCTCTATCGAATCACAGAAAGAATCCATACATCCGTCAATGGTCATTATTGAGATACAGACTAGGAAAACTCCATTAGAGTCGAATTTGTTGTGGGCATTTTCACACCAGTCTATATTTCCTTCTCCATTGTAGTCAAACATCCAACAAACGATCGTACTATCTGCGGTCGAATTATCATAGAAATAAATGTTTGGACAGTGATCCATCCCATAAACGAATCCGGCTTCACAGTTGCTCTGAGCGTTACTCGTATTGGAGATAAACAAAGCAACAAACAAAAAAAGGTAGCGCAATGCCACCTTTTTTTGTTTCGTTATATTTTTAGTCGTTGGCATTTTACTTACCTACAATAATTTGTTTTGTTGCATTATGCGTGCCATCCGTAATTCGAAGTGTATAAGTTCCTGCTCCAAATTCAACAATGTTAACATCAACAGAATTACCAGTGACATCTGTATTAAATACTATTTTTCCTGAAGCATCAACAATTTGAACCATCAAGTTCTCAGTTGCCATGTTCGCGAAGTCAACAGTAAAGATTCCGTCATTTGGATTAGGATAGATTGACATTTCAGCATTCAATCCGAACTCATTCAATCCAACTTGTGACCCTACAATAACTTGCGTTGTTGAAGTACATCCGTTTCCGTCCATAACTACTACTGTATAAGTTCCAGCTGTCAATCCAGTTAAATCTTCAGGATCATCAAAATCACCTGTTCCATCATTATCCCAGTCAAACGTTAAAATTGGAGCTCCTGTGAAGGTTCCATCAATAGCACCGTCATTTCCGAAAATCTCATCAGTTGATGTTCCTGAGGCAGTAGGATTAGGGAATACATTAACAGCGATAGAATCAATGTTCACACATCCAGTTATAGTATCAGTACCAGTTAAATGATACATTACTGGAGCTCCAACGGCTTGAGTAAATGGAGATCCATCTATAACACTGTTATCCCATGTGTACGAATCAGCACCACTTCCTGTTAAAGTAACCATGTCACCATCACAATAAGATGCTTGATCAGCATTAGCTACAACTGTAGGAAGTACATTTTCAATAACTGTTACCGTTACTTCATCATAACAAGCTCCAGTTTGAAGACGGTATGAATAACCACCAGCTACAGCGGCATTAATTGTTGTCGTTGTGTTAACGTTAAGGCCAGCGAACCACCACCCATTCAATCCAGTACCGGTGTTTCCTGTTATTAAAACACTGTCTCCAGCACAAAATGCAGGGTTAACTGGTGTCACTATAGCAGTATCAACTGCGAAAGTTGATACAACCAATGATTCAGATGCAAACCCAGTACAAGTTCCGTTTACAAGTTCACATGTATAAGTTCCTGCAGCCGTAGCCGAATATGTTTGATTCGTTGCACCAGCAATTAAAGTGCCATCCATGTACCACTGATATCCAACTGAACTAGATGCTCCTAATACCGTGGTGTCCCCAAAAGGACAGATTGAATCCGTACCTGCGGCAACAAAAGAAATAGACGGCCCACCAAATGCTAATCCTTTGAAATAGTTAGCACCAGTTGTTTGTGGAAGAAGAATAGAATATCCATTAGTATCTACAAGAACAAACTCTTGATCTAGGTTAGCGGTTAAAAATTGACCACCACCAATATATGTCGAACTGAAAGTTTCATCCCAATCCCATCCTGTAATTGGAACATCTACACCGATTGGCAAAGCAACATCATAATACTCAAATACATTCGCTGTATTCCTTCCTGAGAAACGATATAGTCTGTCATTATCAGGACAATAAGCAAGACTTTCACCATCCGATCCTGCTGTAGTTGTTGGTCCAACGGCAGTGTATGTAGAATCATTAATATTAACAAGTCCTAAAGACTCACTTGCCGTAGCTCCATCACCAAAAATGATAGCAATAATAGAATCATTAATTAAGTCAATATTCGCAACATTGTCTCCAACATTTACAATAGTATCAGCTACTCCTGTTGTTAAGTTTAATGAACAAATCACACGACCTATAACGCCGCTAAATTTCAAAGAAACATACGCTGCCCCAGAACATGGATCAATTGTTAAGCCATTTGAACCAGTTACCGTCCCTAAAATTGACGTAATCGCTGTCCCTGGAACGTTTACTGCCATTGTAGTGGTATCTACAATCATCCACAATGTATCCGTATACGGAGACGTAGCATAGAGGGGTGCAGATTGCGAAAACGCATTGGATGTTGTCGCTAATACGACAAGTAATAGTAAGATTCTTTTCATAAAAAATAGAGTTTAAGTCTATCAAAGATAGGACAAAAGATCGTAACTACCCAGAGATCACAGGGACATGATTGATTATCTAATGATATGTTAGACTGATTAACTAGATTTTAGTCTAGACCTGCCAGCTCAATGAGGAGAGGCGCTAGATTTTTTGTTACTTGTAAATTACCGTCCCCGTTGGGTTTTCAGCCAAAGATTCAGTTAAAGCGCCCTTTTCCATTCCATTTACCATTACGAGTTGGTTAACGAATTTTGATCGCTTTAAATATTCTAAAATAACGCGCTCAACAATTAAATCTCCAAGATCCTCCTTAATCAGGTCGTCAACATGAATTCTTTGGATGAATTCAGCATTCGGATTTTTCTTTGGATCTTCAGTATAGAGTCCTCTTTCATCTTTAATGAAATAGACTGATTCGGCGCCTAGCGCCTCAGCAGTGAAAAACGCGCCACAATCAGTTCGATGAATCGGTATTTGTCCTTGATCAGGAATGTCTTCCCAGAAACTATAAGGTGGCATTCCAGGCATAATTGGGATACATCCCAACTTTAAAAACAACGGAATTTTTTCAAATTCGAGATGATCAAGAAAAATCCCACCGTGCTTTGCCATGACCATCTGCAACATTCGTGCGTTTTGAACAGTGATTGCACCTCCCATTTCGGAAAGTACTCCAACAGGCATTCCAAGATCGATTCCTACTTGATAGGTGTGACGTGCTCTCGTTCCACCTCCTGTTGTGATGATGATGTCGTGCTTTTTAGCATTCTCAACGATTTCATCAATTATTGGAAAAACTACAGATCGTCCTCGATCGTTGATACTTTGACCTCCCATTTTCATCACCTTTGCATCGGGAAGTATTCGCAGATCATTTTTGTAGTTCGCCGAAGCTTCTATAAGCGAATCTTGCATGAAGTCCGCTAGTTCGTTCATTTTACTCATTTCGATTCGTCTTTATAGATGATTGTTCCTGCATTTTCACCATTGATTGCCTTGGTAATATTTCCTCGTTTCAAGCCATTCACAATATGAATTTCTTTAACGTGTCGAGCTTTTGCTAACATTTCAATCACTAAGCGATCAATGATTAATTCGGGAAAATCACCCGCTAATATTTCTTGTGCTGAGATCCTCTCAATTAATTTTGCGTCACTGTGAATAGCAGGATCTTTATCATATAATCCATCTTGATCTTTTACAAAAATCATGGATCGGCCTCCTAATCCTTCTGCGGTCATATATGCTCCGAAATCTGCTCCACTTTCTGGTAACACTCCATTTTTTGGCGGTTTTTCCCAATAGTGATGAGGTGGATTTGATGTTAAAATCGGAATCATTCCATTATCTAAGTAATGAGGAAGATCAGTGTAGTGATCTTTCGGTACGCGAACAGCTCCTTCTTTGGCCATTAGCGAATAAATCATCGTTGCATTTTGCTCTTCAATTGCACCTACTAACATGGCTAAACCACCAGTTGGAAGTCCGAAATCCAGCCCAATAGCCATTGTATGTTGAACACGGATTCCTCCAGTAACTCCAACGACAAATTTATGTTTTCCTTTTAGCTCTTTGAGTTCTTCTAATACACCAATCACTCCTTCTCGCCCTCGATCGATAATACTCTTACCACCAAGGTTGATTATATTTAAATAGGGAAGAATGGCAATCTCATTGTCTACAACTGCATCTTTGAGAACTTGCTTATCAACAAGAGATTCTCGCATGAAACGTGAATCCAAATGTGTTCTTCCACGGTCTTCGTTTTCTTTGACGAATTGACTCATGATTTCTGTTTGATTAAAGGTTTCGTAATAAATCCCGACGCGGCTCCGAAAGCAACTTGAGAAATTATGTAGGGCAAAAGTACAAGAAAAAAAGTGTTTGGCATTCCTAAAATAACAGCCAATAACACTTCGCTTGAAATTCGAACTAGTCCGCCGATTCCCCCTGCAAGCATTAAGAACCATAACCGGGATTTATTTACTGGAATTTTAAAAAGGAGGTCAAGAATAAATCCGAGTAGAGCGAATTGTACAATGCCGAGAGGGCCATATTTCCCAAACCCCATACTGAAGTGCAATATTCCAGAAATAAAGCCAATTTGAGATCCTGCAAAGCGATTTTTAGATTTCACAATACCATGGATCATCACAGGCATGAGAAGTATGTTTTTGTGTCCTGGTGCTAATGGCAGACCTGGTGCTATTTTCACAAGGCGAATAAGTGTTACCGAAAGCGATGACGCAGCAACAATTGCATTAGGATTATCAGTAAATTTCCCTTTAGCAAAAGTGATTTTCTCAAATATTCTGTTTGGAATATTGCCTATTTTACCTTTCAATAGGACATCCTTTGATTGTATATCAGATTCTTGTTTATTCTTGCCTTTGCCCTTTCCCTTTCCCTTCTTACCCTTTTCTTCAGTAACGATCGTCATTATTTGATCGATTATATCCGAATTGTTTTTGGAAAGCCCTAGTTTAGTCATCCCTTGCACAAATTCTCCACTTGCCATTGATAAACGTACAACTTGGGTAATAAAGAGCATGGAAATCAGCTTACACGCCATAATTGACCCTGCTAGCAATCCATCATAACTGAGTGTAAGCACCCAATTTTTTAGTTTTAAAAGTTGA
Source organism: Bacteroidota bacterium (assembly GCA_024280295.1). Classification (GTDB taxonomy): domain Bacteria; phylum Bacteroidota; class Bacteroidia; order Flavobacteriales_D; family Crocinitomicaceae; genus UBA4466. The sequence goes on along the minus strand of JAJRQK010000039.1, from coordinate 111,003 downwards.
ATTTCTCCACTGAATGAAAGAGCATGAAAAAGGAAAATGATCAAGATGAACCACTTTACCTTCCAAATAAATTTAAGGCTTTTTTGAGGATTTTTCACAACTAAGAATAGGAGTAAATGGAATCCAATTACGCCGAGAAGAAAATAGATGTTATTTATGAAAAATACACCAACTCCTGCAATGAGGATGTAGAGGATTTTTAATGCATTTTTCATCGGTTCAGACTAGAAATAGGTGCAATGTTGATTACTAACAATCAATTACCATTGCTCTTGTTGATTCGCATTTTGTTTATCACTTCCATACTTATGAATGCAAATTTCAAAATCTTTATCAATCGTAATTACGTTCAGTGAAAAATAACGCACATTTGTGTTGTCGTCAGTTCTTTTTAAATGATCAAAACTTACGCGATTTGCAACATTTAAATCGTGTCCGAAATCCAAAACCACTACATATTCGTTTCCAATTTCATTCGCATACGGTTTGCGAAGTTGAGTAATAGAGATCACCCTTATTGAGTCAGAATGAAAGCCGTACTCTTGTAATCGCTTAAATTTATTCTTGAATTTGTGAGGTGCTACGCGTTGAATTGTACTGTCAGAAAATGATGCATACCAATCGTCATATCCCTTATTTACGATAGAAGAAATATATGTATTAATGGTTGTGGCCATTCTCTTTACTCTATTGGTTCCAACATTTGGGACACGCTCCATAAATTGGACACTACCGAATTCATAGACAACTTCATCTTGACCAAATGAAAACGTCCCGACAAATAAAAAGAGTACAAGTATTGATTTCATAGTGTGCTTTTTTTGATAAAAGTAGTACAAATATGATTCCAAAGCCAATTAAATTAGCAACGTGAATCTTTGCAAATGCGTGATAAAGGAATCTTTTCCTAATTTTGTCGAGAAAATTAACCTAAGAATTACTTTGTCAGTACTTGTAAAAACAATCTTATTACTTAGCGCATCCAACATTTTTATGTTGTGCGCATGGTATCTTCATTTAAGATGGCTTGATCAGAAGCATTGGTTTATTGCCGCGATGGTTAGTTGGGGAATCGCTTTTTTCGAGTATAATTTTCACATTCCTGCTAACCGAATTGGGAGTCAAGAATTATCTCTAATGCAACTTCAAGTGATTCAAATCGGAATATCATTGTTGATGTTCATTCCATTTTCGATTATCGCGATGAATAAGCCAATCAAGATCGACTATATATGGGCAGTTATGTGCCTTGTTGCTGCGGCTTACTTCATTTTCAGGAAATAAACACCTCGAAAGTGTGGGGCACTTGCTGGCGTTATTACTGATTATCAAGAAATCGAAATTTGATATTTCTTCAGTAATCCAGAAAGTCCATCTTGAGAAAACTTAGCTCCTTTTAACTGGTTTTTTTCTGGGTCAACTATGTAATTTTTTGCTGTTGTGAAGTTTGCTCCTTGCAACTTAGTTTGATCAAAAATCGCTCCGCTGAGGTCACAATTATCAAAGTTTACATGTGAGAAATTTGCACTTGAAAAATCAACTTCGTTCAATCTACAATGAGAGAATGAAAAGGCATTTCCATTCATGGAGACAAAACTTGATAAACCCAATTGACACTCATTAAATCGTGCCGAGAGCAAGAATGGATTGCAATAACCGAATGAAACACCGAGCATTTTGCATTGATTAAACTCAACTGTTTTAAGTGCTGTGCTTATCAATTTTACTGAACTAAGATCACAATCATTGAAGAGGCATTCCATAAAGTGGACTTCTAATAACTGAAGATTGGAAAAAATACAATTTGTAAAAGTGCAGTATTCGTAATCAGCTGTTATAAACTTCTCTTTTGCGAAATCTCTGTTTTCAAATTCTTGATCTTCATATAATTTTTTGATCATATTTAACGATCAATAGGTGCAAGCGTTTCCCCCAACCATTTATAGAATTCAGTATGCCAAATCAAGCTGTTTTGATTCCCAAGAACCCAATGATTTTCCTCTGGAAAGTACAGTAATTTACTACGAATCCCTTGTAACTGTGCTGCTTGAAATGCTTCCAGTCCTTGTCCAATTGGAACGCGATAATCTTTACCACCTTGAATGATCAACATTGGTGTATCCCATTTTCCAACATGCTCAATAGGATTGAAAATAGTATGAGATTTCTGTGCGGCCGCATTATCTTCATCCCAATATGCTCCACCTAAATCCCAGTTCACAAAGAACATTTCTTCGGTTGTTCCATACATACTCCTCCAATTGAAAATACCATCGTGGGAGACAAATGTTTTGAAACGTTTATTGTGAATTCCAGCCAAGTAAAATGCAGAATAACCACCGTAACTTGCTCCGATGCATCCTAGTCGATCTCTATCTACATACGATTCTTTGGAAATATCGTCAATTGCTGAAAGATAATCCTCCATGTTTTGACCGCCATAATCTTTACTAATTTGTTCATTCCATTCAACTCCATGTCCAGGCATCCCTCGTCGGTTTGGAGCAATAACTATATAGCCGTTAGCAGCGATTAATTGGAAGTTCCATCGATAAGAGTAAAACTGGCTTAATGCTCCTTGGGGCCCACCTTGACAGTAAAGCAATGTTGGGTATTTTTTTGTTGAATCAAAATCTGGAGGATAAATGACCCAAGAAAGCATGTCTTTGCCATCCGTTGTTTTTACCATTCGCCGTTCGATCTTACTCAAGGTAATAGAATTATAGAAATCAGTGTTTGCAAACGTGAGTTGCTTCATTTCTCCAGATTTCAAATCTACGGTGTACAATTCTGTTGCATGATTCATATCTCCACGAGCAACCACCATTGTGTTTTTAGATTGTCCAACAATTCCTCGAACGTCAAACTGACCGTCTGTTATTTGTCGCGGTAATGTTACTTTATCCGCAGATTTTGGAAGATCAACAACAAATAAGTGAGCTGTGCCATTCACTGGAGCATTGAAATAAATACTTTTCCCACCATTGCTCCATTTGAATCCATTTACTGTCCCATCCCATAAAGCGGTTAAATTTACAGGCTTCTCATCAATGAAGATGATAATATCGTTTTTATCTGACTCGTATCCATCCCGTTTCATTTGCAACCATGCTAATCTTCCTTTTGAAGAAAATGCAGGCTGAGTGTCATATCCTAAATTGTATTCTGTGATGTTTCTTGTTACTGACGTCTCTATATTAAACTCGTAGATGTCTGTGTTTGTGCTTGTCGCGTATTCTGTTCCAAACTTCTTTTTTGAAACATAGAGAATTTTCTTCCCATCAGGACACCATAGATAATCTTCCGTCCCGCCAAAAGGTGCTTGTGGACATTCGTACAATTCACCTTCCATAATGTCTATGGTTTTTTCTCTTGTTTTCGTTGGGACCATCAAAACATGACTGTATGTTCCATCTTCCCAAGAATCCCAGTGGCGGTAATTTAGTTGATCATAAATCATCATGTTGGATTCTTTTAACTCTGGATAGTGATCTGAACCGCTTATTTTTGTCAGTTTCACGTCAGTATGATAAAGTCGTTTTGATCCATCGGGTGAAATTAAATCATCAATGAGGTAATTTTCAGCATCTTTAATCTCCATAGGTCTTCCTCCATCAACATCAACGATAAACATTTTACTGGATCGTGAGTTACTCGCCACATCAACTTTAGAAACTCTGTAAACAACTTGACTATTATCTTCTGTCATTCCCATCGCCGAAACACGACTTAATTCGATCAATTGGGTGGGTGTGATTCCTTGTTGACTAATACTAACGAGAGTTAGAGTCATAAACAGAGTAATGGAAACTATCTTTTTTATCATTGCAAATTCGTTTAGAATATTTCGGGTTAAAGATAATCATTGATTTCAATTCGGATAGTAGATGATCCACATCGTTTTTATCCTTTTAACTTTCGATCAATAATATTTTGTTCGAAGCGCATCCTAGTTTATTCCTTTCTACTACTTTTAGTTTCGTGAAATATTCATTAGTGAAATCGACTTTCGTTAAATATAAATTTCAACTGGTATTGTTCGGAATCTGGATTCTTCTGATTTCGATTGTTAATCCGATGGGAGATTTTCCGATCAATGACGATTGGGCTTATGGACACAATGCGAAAGTATTGACGATTGACGGCAAGGTTTATTTCTCATTCTGGCCTGCAATGACACTTTTTGCTCAAACATTATGGGCAACCCTATTTTGCAAGATATTCGGTTTTTCGTTTACCGTACTGAGGTTTGCAACTTTAATTCTTGCTTTTGGAACTTCATTGGCATTTTTCGCATTGCTAAAACGACATGTTAAAAAGCATTCAATTGCTTTTATGATGACATTGATCTTAATGTGCAACCCGTTATTTGTAACACAGTCGTTTACTTTTATGACTGAGATTTACTATCTTTTCTTTGGATGTATGGCACTGTTATTCTACAGTAATTATTTCAAAAACGAAAAGTTGTTCCATCTAATAATAGCGTTACTGTTCAGTATTATTACCATTTGGGTTCGTCAAACAGGCTTGATCATTCCGCTTGGATTTGCGATCGCCTATCTATTGAAAAAGAAACTAAATTGGCGATCCTTAATAGTGGTAGTGCTTCCGCCTTTAATCGGTATTTTAAGTCTATTTATCTACAAAGAGTGGCGTCTTTCAACTGGTACTTTGATGGGGAGTTTTAGTGAGTTTGGAGCACTCATTGATGGGTTGAAAAATGTCAATTTAGACTACTTTATTCAACGAATAGGTGTCCTAATGCACTATGCTGGATTCGCATTAATCCCAATTTCTGTGTTATTAATAACGAGATTCCGATCAAAAATAAGGCTCCTTAGCTGGTTTACCTGCCTATTGGTAATTGTACCGTTACTCTATACAATGTATATGTGTTGGGGCATATTCCCTCATGGTAATGTGTTGAATAATTTTGAAATTGGTCCAAAGTTGTTGAAGGATCAAGTCATTGGAGAGAATATTGCCCTAGGTCTTCCTGTCCTCTTTTGGAACGTTTTCAAGGTTCTAAACATGCTGTCGGTGGTCATATTCTTCCGTGGGATTTTTAGTGTCAAAATAGTTCATTCAAAAAGTGGAAGGCAATTACTTGGATTAATTGATGCAGTGAAAAAGCAACCGTTCTTGTTCATGATGTTTTTCATCGTAGCTGGGCAGTTTATTTATTTGGTCATCAATCCAATATTCTTTGATAGATATGTAATCCCAATGGCGTTTTCATTCTTGATGATTACAGGAATTCTAATCGGAAACCTCTCTAATCGGAAAATAATTTTCGGATTGTCAATTGCGAGTATCTTCTTGGTTACTTCTGCTCTATTGGTCAAGGATTTTATGTCTTGGCAAAGAGCTCGATGGACGGCTTTGACTTACTTGACGGAAGATTTACAGATTGCAAAAACACAAATTGATGGAGGATTTGAATTCAATGCATGGTTTCAAGTCGCAAATATGGCTCCACCATCAAAAAATAAGAGTGATCCTAGCTGGTGGTGGGTAGATCAGGACAATTACTTGATTGCGTCTGGGGATTTCTTTGGGTATCATAAATTCAAGGCATTTGGATGTGATCCTTGGATAAGTAGTAATGCTGACTCTGTCTACATTCTTGAGAAACGTGGGATGATTCCGATTAAATTTCCCCTTTTAACAGATTTTGAGACATATTCTCAAGCATCAAAAACGATTTTAGACTCAAACAATGATGCGTTTTGGGAGTTGGATGGGAGGCACACAAATGAACTAGCTAAATCAGGTGAATATTCCGTCAAATTGGTAAAGGAAGATGCTTACTATTATCTTCTCGGAAGCCTTGTTGAGCGAGAGGTTATTGAAGTATCTGTTTGGTGCAATGGAAGGACCGGTAGATTGATGGTTGATGGCTATGGAAATGATTCGTTTAGAAACATCGAAGTGAAATCGAAGAATAATGATTGTTGGAGTCTATTAAAAACTTCATTCAGAGTGAGTAAAGAACTTTCGGGTAAACAGGTAGCTATTTATTTGTCGAATACTTCGACAAGAGTGGCATATTTTGATGACATTAGGATAGCGCGATCAACAATTGAGTGAAAGTTGAAAATGACTGCAGAATCGATTAAAGAGACTACAGTCATTTGGACCAACGATAAATTAGGTTTTATGAAACGGGTTTTCCGCGTTCATGCTCGATGGAATAAGTGAACTCCAGCACTCTCTTTTGTCCAGCTTTCATGTTCAATTTCCAGATAAGTTTTCCTGTCACTTCGTCAAATTCGGCACCGTCACCTTTAATAATTTTGATTTCAATATCTTCGTTTGCTGTTACTGGGATAAGGTCCTCAAGTGTTAAATCAATATCCGCTCGTGAATTATTTCTGATCTCAATCTCGAATGTTCGAGTGACTAATAATCGCTTTCCGAGTTTAACCTTCTTCTCTTCTTCACTTACCTTTTTACGTTTTGAAACAATTGCTTGATCTCTTCCCATTGTCAATTCCATCGTATCAGACATCGCAGCTGGATCGATAGTTGTGCTTCCAACAAACGTTTGATTAAAATAAATGTTTGCCTTACCTGGTAGCAAGCTTAAGTTTTCCCAATCTCCAATCTTTGCTTGCAAGAATCCATACTTATTCATTCGAGGCAGCATAAAGTGGTAGAATTCCGCATCCACCTTTTCATTCATAACCACCATTAGTTTTTGACTCCCATCAGCCTTTATCGAGTAAGGGAGCTTAACATCAAATTCAACATTGGAGAAGTTTTGATTGATTGCAGCCATCGTCTGCATTGATTGGAATTGCGCATCAATTTCTTTGTAACTCGGGTTTTTCGCTTTTAAATCATCTCGAGTCGCCTGAAGTTCAACAGATGAAAGTGAATTTTGAGAATAATAAACTTCATTTTGAATCAGCCCTTGCTGGGTCATCACAGGTTTGTTAATTGTATAATCCAAACGCCACGTTCCTGCAGTTGGTTTCGTAACCGAAAAAGTTCTGTCGTAGGTTGAGAGAATAAGATTTACGTTTTTCCAATCTTCTCCTGTGTTTTGGTAGACATGTGCTTTGTAGGTGATCATCATTGGACTGTTTGTGTTGCTTGCGCGTAAATCATAGGCCGGAACCCAGCCTGCATTATTAACAAAATAATTCACTTCAACTTTACCAGTAGTTGTGTAATCCGAGTAGGTCGTAACTAAAATGTGGTGTCGCGTTTGAGCAGGTTGAACGGGCTGTTTGATGTTTGAAGCGTAATTGTTTAATTCTGATAGTCGTGTGCGGTGTTTTTTTTCACGCAGACTCACAATGTACTGTCTTTTCTTCCACTTGTGAATGAGTTCGTTGATGTCATCCAGTTTAACACGATAATATTCTACAACACTTTTTAATTCGGGTAAAGTGTCACTAATTCCTCCTGCTTTAATAAGTTGATTCTGTTTTACCATTCGTTTTTCATCGTTCAAGTTTGCAAGTTTGGCGGTAATTCTTTCCACTTCAAATGAAATAAAGAGCAATGAATCGTTAAGAATATTGATTTCCTTTTGAATTTTTTCAGGAATGATGGTAGGCTGAATCGCTGGTGGAGCAACATATTCAGTCTGATACTGCACATCAAGAATCAGAAAAGAACCTTTCGAAGTAGCTTGAATTTGTCCTTGAGTTAAGTACGGCGAAACATCTTTAATGATGAACTCGTTAACTCCTTTTTTCACAGTCACGGTTTTAGATTGTCGAAATACTTAAGCACCACTTAAAAAGACAGTGGCCTTGGTAATGTTTGTGTTGAGACTGTCCGCAGAAAATACAGATGTGTGCATTAAAAGCGCAGTAATGAGGATGATTATTGTTTTCATAGGATCAATTTGGGAGTTAGTACATCCAACCATCAATCGGGTTCATTATGAACTTTTTATTTGGGTGCTATTTCCTGCTTTTCGTTGCGCTATTCCTCCTACCAGAAATCAATGCTAACCTTTATGGTAGCTCCAACTGCCGCTCCAAAAAGCTAAGAATTGCTAATCTGTTAGTGCGCAATGATTTTTACTGCAATCAGGAGCGCAATTTCGAATGTAGGCCAACGGAAACAGACCACATCCACCTAAAAAGGCCAAACATTATAAATATGAAACTGGGAAATACTGTAATAAAACTGGGGGGCCTTTGAATGGATATCTCAACGATGTCATCATCGATAAACAAGAACAGGGTAATTATTTGAGTGAGAAGCGGAAGTACTATATCAGCATAAACAAATGCCAGTGCTTGGGGCTAAGAAATCGATGGATCATGCTTCCTTGTGATTAGACAACAATATTCGCACCTATAGTTTTGCGTACAGAGTAGTCTTATATTTTTTTATTTCTTGAACTAATAGCTGCTCATTAATTGGTTTAGTCATTATCGCGACAGGATTTACTTTTTTGGCGCGTTTTAATGTAGTTTCATCAGAGTTTCCTGTAATAAAGATTACAGACACCCCATGCTGATCCTTTAGTGTTTTAGCAGTTTCTATACCATCCTTTTCACCTGTTAGACCAATATCCATAAGTATTATATCAGGCATGAAATTTTGAGTGATGGAGATTGCATCTTTTCCTGTGCGGGCTTTGCCAATAATTTCAAATCCAGCTGATTTAATAATTCGAGCAATGAAAAGTTGGATGATCATATCATCTTCAGCAATTAATATTTTTAATGGCGCTTCGCTTGTCATCTTTTGTTAGCTATTTCCTGGAAATTCAACGAGTACTGAGTTCCAGTTTCTGTTTTGTCTTTTGTTATTGTTCCATTTACCTGAATCGCCAACTGACTTATCAATAATAACCCTAAGGTTTTTGATTGCTCTCCGTCGAGTCCTCCATTAAATCCTACACCATTATCACTGATGGTCATGGTGTAATTGGGTGCTTCCAACTTCTGAATTTGAATTTTAATTTTCCCTTCTTCTTTTTTCTCAAATCCATGCTTCAATGAATTAGTCACAATCTCATTTATAAGAATCCCAAGAGGAATAGCAGTGTCAATACTAAACCAGCATGAAGCATCTAATTCCAGTTTAATAATTTTTGTTGGGAGTTTGAATGCACTGATAAGCTCATCTATTAATTTTGTGATGTATTCATTGATGTCAATTTTTGATAAATCATCACTGTGATAAAGCATTTCATGGATCATCGCCATTGATGTAATACGCTGTTGACTGTATTGGAAAATAGCTTGAAGTTTTTTGTCATCTAGAAAACTCGCCTGGAGACTTAGGAGGCCATTTACTACTTGAAGGTTGTTTTTTACACGGTGATGCACCTCCTTAAGCAAAACTTCCTTTTCTAATAAAAATTTCTCTAACTCCTCATTTTTTAAGAGAAGTACTTCATTTGTACTTTTGACTTGTGAATTAAGTTTTAAGTTTCCTTTCTGCACTTGTGAGCCTACTATAAATGATATTAATCCGAGTACTATTGGAGCACTATCAATTACCCAGAGTAAGGGGAAAGACTTATGAAGTACTATCAATGAAACTTCATTTCCAGAGGGCGAGAACGCACAGCAACTCATTAGAATTCCTAATATAGGGAAGAATAGCCCGATCAAGAACCCTCTGATGACATAAGAGCGAATAATGTTGTTAGTTTTCATAGAGTGCTTAGACAATATAAGAAATATATCGGGTGGGAATGATTTAACGCTTTGATGGTTAATAAGCAAGTGAGGTAGGTAAAACAAAAAAGGCTTCCTCAAATTGAGAAAGCCTTTAGATCTTTTAGAAAAGTATTCTGTTATTTCTTACAGCATTCTTTTTCGCATTTAACGAATTCACCTGCCTCATTGTAGTGAGATAGGCATGCTTCCATATCTTCTTTAGAACAACCAACTTCAGTACACATTGCTGCACACTCTTCTTTAGTCATTGAAGAACATTCTGACATATCACATGCTCCTTTAGTGCAAGAAGACTTTTCCTCGCAAGAACTTTTCTTTCCACACGATGATTTCCCCTCACATGAATTAGACTTTGCACATGAAGCTTTCCCTTCGCATGATTTGTGATGGTAACCATGACCATTTCCAGCACCATGACACTTCTTGAATGCTGAACATTCAGTGTGATGTTTTGATCCATGAGAATCTTCACCATGTGCTCCTCCATTTGCAAGAATTGGTGCAATTACTAATCCAATAAGACAAGTTAATTTGATCAGGATGTTCATTGATGGTCCAGAAGTATCTTTGAATGGATCTCCAACGGTATCTCCAGTTACTGCTGCTTTGTGAGCCTCAGAACCTTTGTAACTCATTTCACCATCAATCATAACTCCTGCTTCGAAAGATTTCTTAGCATTATCCCAAGCACCACCAGCATTGTTTTGGAAGATTGCCCAAAGAACACCAGACACTGTTACACCAGCCATATAAGCTCCAAGTGCCTCAGCTCCCATAGTGAAACCAATAATAATTGGAGAAATAATTGTAATAAGCCCAGGAAGCATCATTTGTTTCAAAGCTGCTTTTGTAGAGATATCAACACATTTGTCATATTCTGGTTCAGCTTTATATTCCATAATTCCAGGAATTTCTTTAAACTGACGTCGAACTTCTTTCACCATCGCCATTGCTGCTTTACCAACAGCACTCATTGCCAATGCAGAGAAAACAACTGGAATCATTGCTCCAATGAACAATGCTGCCAATACCTTCGCTTTAAAGATGTTAATCCCATCAATTCCGGTAAATGTCACATAGGCTGCAAATAATGCCAATGCTGTTAACGCTGCTGATGCAATTGCGAATCCTTTCCCTACTGCCGCAGTTGTGTTACCAACAGCATCAAGAATATCTGTACGCTCACGAACATGTGGTTCCAACTCTGACATCTCAGCAATACCTCCTGCATTATCTGCAATCGGTCCAAAAGCATCAATTGCCAATTGAAGAGCCGTTGTTGCCATCATTGCTGATGCTCCAATTGCTACTCCGTAGAAACCTGCACAAGCATAAGCTCCCCAGATCGCTCCAGCAAATAATAAGATGGGTGCTGCAGTTGACATCATTCCAAGAGAAAGTCCAGATATAATATTTGTGGCTGCTCCAGTAGATGAGTTTTGAATAATTCCCATAACTGGTTTCTTACCCATTGCTGTATAATACTCTGTTAACATTGAGATCAATCCACCCACTGCTAATCCGATCAATACCGCATAGAATACTCGGTTGTAACCAATAACTTGCATTTCCTCTTCACCAAAGAATTTCATCTCCATTTTAGCTGGAAGCATCCATTGAATAATAAAGAAACATGCAACAGCAGTCAGTGCAAGCGATCCCCAGTTACCTATATTAAATGCCCTTTGTACTTGTTTCTCTTTTGCATCATTGTTTTTGATACGAATTACCCATGATCCTAAGATTGAGAAGATGATTCCTACACCTGTAATAAATACTGGTAAGATGATTGGCCCCATATTATTAAACGCATCAACAAAACCTCCTGTTGCATCTGTAATATCTTTAATCATGTAATTACCAAGTACCATGGCAGCAAGCATAGTTGCAACATACGAACCGAATAAATCAGCTCCCATTCCTGCAACATCTCCAACATTATCGCCTACGTTATCTGCAATTGTTGCTGGGTTACGAACGTCATCTTCTGGAATTCCAGCTTCAACTTTCCCAACTAAATCAGCTCCAACATCTGCAGCTTTTGTGTAGATACCCCCACCAACTCTTGCGAATAGTGCGATACACTCAGCTCCTAATGAAAATCCTGCTAATGTTTCCAATGCAACCTCCATGTTAAGTGATTCACCTCCTGATGATATAAGGAAGATGAAGATTGATGAAAGTCCGAATACTGCTAAACCAGCAACTCCAAGCCCCATAACTGTTCCACCTCTAAAGGCAACTTTCATTGCTTGTGGTAAACTTGTCTTGGCAGCTTCTGCTGTTCTAACATTTGCTTTTGTTGCAATTCGCATTCCGATGTTCCCTGCTACTGCGGAGAACACTGCGCCAATTACGAAAGCAACTACAATAAACATTCCTGCTGGAATAAGTTCGGTCGCTGAAAGTATACCCAGTATTGATCCTGCGATTACTACAAATATTGCAAGCATTCTGTACTCTGCTTTCAAAAAAGCTAATGCCCCATCAGCAATGTAACCGGACAATTTTGTCATTTTATCACTTCCTGCGGGTTGTTTCTTAACCCATGAAGAGAGAAATAGCATGTATATCAGTCCAAGGATTCCGAACGCTGGAATGATATAAATTAAATTTTCTGCCATAATAGTATCGTTATAGTATTTTGAGGGGGCAAAAGTAGATTTTTCTACCTACTAAAACAAATTGATCTGAAAATAATTTAGTAAATACAGTAATTGCAAGCGATACGTTACTTTTTATCACTCAAGAAACTATGTGAATAGTTGCTATTTCGCCCATATTTTGCCTGTGGTTGTTCCATGACAACTTGTGCAATTTCCAGAATTAATGGAAGATGACATATATTTTGTGCCGTTCACACTTTCAACAGAGGGGTATAATCCTGTTCCAAAATCTATATCTTCTGTAGAATAGAAGTTCCCTTTTCCATCTACTTGAATTGTATATTTTAATGTTCCAGTACCATTAGCATGGGTATATAGTCTTATTGTATTATTCGGATAGGTGTTTAACTGTAAGCTATCATATACTGTTGAAGCAATATTGAACCAGCCTTCACCAGATCCGTCTTGCTTATGACAACTCATACAATCTTGACCAGCATTGTGACTCTCTGTATCATTATAGGTACTTACTTTAAATTCGTCTCCTTCCTTCTTACATGATATAATTCCAATTAATAGAATTATTAAGATACTTAGGGTTGATGATTTTTTGTTAAATGACTTCATAGTTATGTAGGATAATAATTTGATTACAAATTGGCTATAGTTATTTGGTAATATGGTTTTGCACTTGAGAAAGTAGAGTAGATTTATCAATTACTCCGCTTTCTCTCCATTTTACTTCTCCGTTTTTAAATAAAATAAAGGTTGGGACACCTCTTACTTTAAAGCGATTTGAAGAAGCTGGGTTTTTGTCGACATCTATTTTTAATATTCGAACATTGCTACCCAATTCTGATTTTACGTTATCAACTACTGGAGACATGACTTTACAAGGTCCACACCATGTAGCATGAAAATCAACAAGTGTTGGAATATCTGAATTAATTATTTCTTGAAATGATGCCATCGTAATACAAAGATACAACACAATCAACAAATGGGATGTAATATTAGTTACATAATGCATAACTTTGACCTGTGAAAAGACTGAAATATACATCATTAGTAGTATTGAAAATGATCTTGTTTTGGGTCTTACTATTTGATTTTCAACGAGTTTTATTCTCGATCCATCATTGGGAGAAGTTAGCTGAAGTTTCGATGGTAGATTGGCTACTTACGTTTGTTTATTCCATTCGATTGGATTTGTCAACCGCAGCTTATTTATCGATTTTACCGATACTCATTTTGTGTATCCAACTAATTTCTAATGCAAAGTGGCTTCGAAAATTATTTGTTGGAATTGTACTAGCTGAAGCATTTTTCCTTGCGCTTGTTCACCCTGGTGAAATTAACGCGTATGCGGAATGGAATCATAAGCTAACCTCTCGTGTGTTTATGCATTTGTCAAATCCAGATGAAGTTTTTAGAACTGCGGATTATAGCATGACAATCTGGTATTTTACTTACGTGATATTTGAAGCTTTGTTTGCTTGGAGGATGTTTAAATGGCTTTTGAAAAAGAAAGACATTCGCCAATCGTTGAATGTTTGGACAAGATTACCATTGACATTGGGGGCACTTGCGATATTTATAGGATCTTTTTTTGTAATGATGCGTGGAGGAGTTCAACAAATTCCGCTTACGATTTCTTCAGCCTACTTTTCGAATAATCATGTTTTAAATGATCTTTCGGTTAATTCAATCTATTATTTCGGCCATAGTTTCATACTATACAATGATAGCGACATTGAGAAGTACATGCCAAAAGTTAATATTGCTAGAGCAAAAAGCACCGTAGAAAGTTGGTTCAACTACACTAAGGAGCACGACACGAAAATCTTGAAGAACAATCGGCCTAACGTTGTGTTCATTATAATGGAGAGCTGGTCAGCTGAGGCAATTGGCTGTTTAAGTGAAACAAAAGGTGCAACACCAGGCTTTGATAAGCTGGCCTCTGAAGGATTACTTTTCACAAACATTTATTCGACAAGCAGTACTTCTGAGATTGGAAATTCAAGTATTTTTAGCGGTAATCCTGGAATCCCTGGCATATCAATTTCATTACAGCCTGAAAAACACAGGAAATTGCGTTCGCTCAATCAGGATTTTGAAGATTGGGGGTACTCGTCACATTACATGTTTAGCGGAGACTTGAAGTATGGTAATATTGGCGGCTACTTCATGGATCATGGTTTCCAAGATGTCATCGATGAAAATGATTTCCCGAGTGGGATGAACCGCGGGAAGTTGAATTATTACGATGCGGATTTGTACAAGTTGTTAATCCAGCGGATCAATAAAACAAAAGGTAAGTTTATGCATTGTGCTTTTACAGGAAGTACACATTCTCCTTATGATCATCCAAAGCGAAAGAACCAAACTTGGAAAGGAAACGAAGCTCAGTTTATGAATTCGGTGATCTATGCCGATGATTGCCTTTCTGATTTTATCAAAAAGTCAAAGAAACAGAAATGGTTTGACAATACGATCTTTGTTTTTATTGCGGATCACGGACATTCCACACCATCTGCACCAGTTCCTTATAGCAACGAGTTCTATCGAATCCCATTCTTGATTTGGGGAGAACCCCTCAAAGATGAATACAAAGGTGTCCGAATTGACAAACTAGGATCACAAACGGATGTCGCGGCAACACTTATGTTTCAATTTGGTGGAAATCTAAGTCATTATCCATGGAGCAAGGATCTTCTAAACCCTGAAAGCCCAGAATTTGCTCTTCATACAATCATTGAGGGTTACGGATGGGTTTCACCAAAAGGTGCAATGACATATAAGATGATGAACAAACAATTTGTTCATAATTCATACAGTGATGAAGATTTCGATACAGAAGTCGAGAATTGCCACATGTACCTCCGCGCTATATACGAGGATTACAAAGAGTTATAGTCATTCATTTCTTAGCCTTATATTTGACACGTGAAAATCCTTGTTGTTCGCTTCAGTTCTATTGGTGATATCGTTTTAACGACACCAGTATTACGTGCAATGAAAAATCAGCTGGATGATGTTGAAATTCATTTCTTGACAAAAAAATCATTTCAATCGGTTATTGAGAATAATCCAAATGTTGATAAGGTGATAACGATCGATGTTTCCATTAATGAGGTAACCTCATCATTGAAAAATGAAAAGTACGATTGGGTGATTGACCTACATAACAACATTAGGACCAAATCGCTTAAATTTAAACTTAGACGACCTTCAAAAAAGTTTCCTAAACTTCATTGGAAAAAATGGAAACTGGTCAAGTTTAAGAATGATGCAATGCCTAATTTACATGTCGTGGATCGCTATTTTGAAGCCGTTTCGCATCTTGGAGTGAAAGCGGATCAAAAACCATGTGATTTTCCAATTCTAACCAGTGATGAGGTTGAATTGGCTTTATACGGACTGAAGGAAAAGCAATTTTGTGCTGTTGTGATTGGTGCTAAATTTAAAACTAAACAGTTACCTGTCGAAAAATTGACCGAGATAGTAGCGGAAATAAATTTACCCGTACTCTTAATTGGTGGCCCTGAAGATCGTGACTTGGGAGAGGAACTTATTAAAGTCGTAAAAAGAACGGATGTTTTCAACTCATGTGGGAAGCATTCTGTTCTAGGTTCAGCAAGCTTGATTAAACAAAGTGCAAAAGTGTTAACCAATGATACCGGAATGATGCACATCGCCAGTTGTTATGATGTTCCAATAATTTCAGTGTGGGGAAATACAGTTCCATCTCTAGGCATGCACCCATACCGACCAGAAAATAAATCAAGCTATTCAATTCATCAAGTTGAAGGGCTTAGTTGTCGCCCTTGCTCAAAAATCGGATTTGCTTCTTGCCCAAAAGGTCATTTCGATTGTATGTTGAAACAAAATACGCGGGAGATACTAGATCAAGTTAATTAAACTTGGAATCGGTGTTTGCAAATTGTGCATCTCGATACAATTCTGACATTCATTCTTCATGTCAAAATCACTCGATGGGACAATTCCTTTTTTCTTAAAAACAATCGAATAATTCAACCAAACACAGTCTGTCAGTCTCAGTTCTTACTATCTGATGGTCTTCTTACCCAACAATTCCATCTTATTCCGTGAAGAATAATTTCTTCAATTCAGTTGCATCCTCAGGTTTCATTTTCCCTGCTAAAATCAAGCTTAATTGTTTTCTTCTTAGGGCGCCTTCAAAGCGTATTTTTTCTTCTTCTGATTCGGGAATTAACTCAGGAACTTCAATTGGGCCGCCATTTTGATCAACTGCCACAAATGTGTAAATTCCTTCATTAGCCTTTATGCGTTCCCCTGTAACTGGATCTTCATCGTAAACATCGACAATTATTTCCATGGACGAGTTAAAAGCACGAGTTACTTTGGCTTCAAGTGTAACAATAGACGCTTGACTGATTGCTTTTCTAAACGAGACATTATTCACAGCGGCTGTTACAACAACCCGTTTACAATGACGGTGTGCAGCAACACTAGAAATCACATCCATCCATGCAAGTAACTCACCCCCAAAAAGATTTCCGAGCGTATTCGTATCATTTGGAAGCACTAATTTTGTGGTAATTGATAGTGTTTCAATGGCTTTCTTTGCTTTCATCTCCTTGATTTTCCACAAAATTACGATTTCCTTTCAACCTCTCTTTCATCTCTTGCGTTTTTTTAGGGAATCACGAAACCTTTTCGAGATTAATTCGAACAATAAGAAGCGATTCAAATTGAAACGAATTCCTTATTTTTACGATACTTATGAGCATGATTAATTTAATAAAGGCATTTCCAAGTAACATAACTGAAGCATTGGAGATAGCATCTAAGGTTACAATTACTCAATCTGATACGGAAATAAAGAACATTCTAGTTTGTGGAATGGGCGGTTCTGGAATCGGGGGAAAGCTAGTTGCAAAGTGGGTAGAGGATGAACTTCTCGTTCCTGTTTCTTTCACAACAGATTACGGAATCCCTGGATTTGTTTCAAAAAATACACTCGTCATTGGATCTTCCTATTCGGGAAATACAGAGGAAACTTTGAGCAGTGTTAATGCAGCTATCGCGAAAGGTGCACGATTAATCGGAATTTGTTCTGGTGGTAGAATGCAAGAAATATGCGAAGAAGGCAACTTTGATGTCGTAATTGTACCAGGTGGAAATCCTCCAAGAACGGCTTTGGCTTATTCGATTGTGCAACTACTAAATGTATTCAGTCAACTTGGACTATCTTCCTCGAATCGATTGGATGAGGTGGAAAAAGGACGTCAATTGATCGTTTCTGATGAAAAAGAAATTAAGGATGTTGCAACTTCATTGGCTGCATTCTTGAAAGGAAACGTTGGCATCATATACGGGACAACTGCTTACGAGCCAGTTCTTGTTCGAGCGCGTCAACAGTTTAATGAAAACAGTAAGATGTTGTGTTGGCATCACTCATTGCCTGAAATGAATCACAACGAACTCGTTGGTTGGGGTGGCGGCGATGATCGTTTTGCAACGGTATTTTTGGAGACAGAAGACATACATCGACGAAATAAAAAACGATTGGATATCTCCCGTGAAATTATCTCAAAGAAATCTGGAAAGGTGTTTACGGTGATGGCAAAAGGTGATTCTCAAATTGAGCGTTCTTTATATTTGATCAATATAGTTGATTGGGCATCCTTGTATCTCTCTGAGATGAAAGAAGTTGATCCAATCGATATTGAAGTGATTGATTACCTCAAAGACACGCTCTCAAAATTTGAATAATTTCCGTTATGACTAAAGTGATTTTTGAAGATCTCGGCATCATTGATTACAAGGAAGCTTGGGATTATCAGGAAAAACTATTTCGAAATACGGTTGATTTAAAAATTAAAATCCGAAAGGAAGAATCAACTGAAGAGACGAAGAACTATCTGTTGTTTTGCCAGCATCCCCATGTTTATACACTCGGAAAGAGTGGGTCTAAAGAAAATTTACTTCTTAATTCAGAAGGTTTAGCGAAAAATGATGCATCCTTTTATGAAATCAATCGTGGCGGTGATATCACCTATCACGGACCTGGGCAATTGGTCGGTTATCCCATCTTCGATCTGGAATATTTCTTCACGGACATCCATAAATACATGCGTTTTCTGGAGGAAGCAGTTATTCTCACCCTAAAGGATTATGGCATTGGTGGTGGTCGCGTAGAAGGTTTAACTGGTGTTTGGTTGGATTGTGATGGATCAAACCCTAGAAAGATCTGTGCCCTCGGAGTTAAAAGTTCTCGTTGGGTAACCATGCATGGAATCGGCTTCAATGTCAATTCAGACCTTACTTATTTTTCGCACATCATTCCTTGCGGGATTCAAGATAAAGCTGTAACTTCAATGGAACAGGAATTGGGGCGCGAACTAGACATGAATGAAGTCGCATCCAATCTGAAGCAAAAACTGGCAATTCAGTTCGGATTTGATTATTCAGAAGTATGAAGCGAATCATAAAGAAAGTTGGAAAATATCTGCTGTACACATTTATCGGATTGTTTATTACTATCAACTTATTTATTTTGCTTTCTGGTCGTTTCTATATCTATAAGGGAATCGCAAATACTTATTTCGCAGGAAGAATGGGGCCGAGTATCTATGATTTAGACGTTTTTGCCTATTCAACCATCAAGCCAACAGGCAAAGAAAAATGGAAGAAGCACGAGAAGTACAACAAGTCAGTTATTTCGCCAAAATTGCGGACGTATATTGAAGACCTTGGAACGAAAGCTTACTTAGTTTTCAAAGGTGACACACTGATTTATGAAGAATATTGGGATGATCACACTGATGAATCGGTGAGTAATTCATTTTCTGTTGCTAAAACTGTTGTCGCGTTACTCGTTGGAATTGCCGTGGAAGAAGGGAAAATAGGAAGCTTGGACGAAAGTGCATCTGAATACTTACCAGAATTTAAAGGGGGTGATCTCGAAAAAGTCACAATTCGTCATTTATTGACCATGTCTTCTGGATTGGACTGGACAGAAAGTGGCAAAAATCCTTTATCCGATAATGCCGAATCCTATTATGGATGGAACCTACGAGAATTAGTTACTAGTCAAGAATTGATCACCGAACCAGGCAAAATTTTTAAGTATCAAAGTGGAAACACTCAGTTATTAGCCTATATCGTTGAAGAAGCAACAGGAATCGATTTGACAAAGTACGCGAAAGAAAAAATTTGGGATAAAGTCGGAGCAACACACAAAATTTATTGGAGTTTAGACGATGAGGATGGCGATGAAAAGGCATTCTGCTGTATTTATGCTACCGCGAGAGATTATGCTCGAATTGGTTCATTGTTATTACATGAAGGTCGTGTGGGAGAAGAGCAAGTCGTTCCGAAATGGTTTTACGACGAAATGATCAAACCAGCGAACGTCGCAACAGAGTACAGTATTCCAAATTATCAATATGGGTTGCACATCTGGACATATTTCGGAAATGCAAATCCTGTTTACTACTGCCGAGGAGTGAATGGACAGTATATTATCACGATTCCAGAAGAAGATTTAATGATCGTGCGTCTTGGTTCCCGCCGAATGGCTAAATTTGTGATTCCAGGTCATTTAAAGGATGATAAAAAATACGTTGAACAAAATAAGCACGAAGTGGGACATAACTTAGGACTCTTCCAGTACATCAAGCTCGGCAAATTATTAAAATCTCAAACGGAGTTATAGAATGCGAGAAGAACTTCTTGGGCCAAAGGTAGAAGATGTTGCCATGGCCGTTGTACAGCAACTCAACGAAGAAAACGAAAAGATTTATTACGCTTATTTGCTCAATCTTCGTGAGGATATTATGGAAGGGATCATTGTGACAAGTAAGGGATACGGTCAGAATGTTAAGCCGGGAGAGAAAGTAAAAACATCTACGCTCCGACACAGTTTAGAAATCTTACTTCCGAATGAAGCGGCCAAAATTGAACCATTGATGGAGGAAGTTTTTGCGCTTTCGAATGAATATTGGGTGAGTTTTTGGGTCAATGATAAACTGTTCGATAAGAAGTTTGTCTTTCTAGCAGAGTCAATTTCTGAAAAGAACATGAAGACAATTCCTATTTTGGGTGAAATTGGGGTGATGATAAAGTGATTCATTTCAAATCAATTCGGTTACAACTATAGGAGTTGTAGAGCTGTAAAGTTTTATTGAGTCAGCCGAAAAGAGAGCGGTGGGAGTTTCAAACTTATCTAACCAATAAGTGAGATCTCACGTTTAGTTAGTTGAATCTACGAACTAAATATCGGCACTTATTTCATTACTCCATTTCCACGACTTTTGTATATTTGCATTAGTATTCAAACGCAATCGAAAATTGATGCAACTATTGAAACCATTGCTAGTTAAAAGTATTCTTGCGCTATCCCTCATAGGATGCATGTTTTGGATGGCAGGATGCGAAGAAGATCCTGTTACAGAAGATCCAAGTGGAATTGTTGTGGATGATGATTATTATGAATTTCAAGATTTTATTTTAAGTGATTTTGATATGCCCGCAGTAATCTCATTACCAGATGAGACGGCAAATATTGGAGCATCTACTAGACCGGAAGTGATCCACTCAGAATCATTCAAATGGGAGATTAACGTAGGAACGAAATTCAAATTACTTCTCGAAGATTTTGGAAGTATTGAGGGACTTGTAAAAGAAGAAAAAGCACGATTAGCAGACCAAAAGAAATTTTTTAAAGTCCGTTATTTAATGGACGAGGAAGATATGATCTTGTACGAGCGTACATTGATCGTTTCTGGAACCGAAAATGCTTCATCTTCAGTTGGAGTGGAACATAAAACGTATCATGTTTATGGTCAAAAGAAGATTGGTAAGGTAATTTACGGTTTGCAATCGCCGCAAGATGGATGCGAAAAAATTATCATTGAATTCATGGCGAAATCAATTAAGTCATTTAAAGCGCGAGAGATAAGCTAGTCTCTTTTCTTGCCATGAGCATTCGCTCGAACTATTTATACATGGAAATCACTCGTGAAAATGTCCTCGAAGTATTGGGGGCAATCTTGGAACCGGATCTTAAAAAGGATTTGGTATCCGCAAACTTGGTGGAAGATCTTAACATAGAAGGAAATAAAATTTCACTCAAAGTATTTGTTTCAAACCCTGCGATGCATGCGAAAAAACGGATGCAAGAAGCATTGGATTTCAACCTAAAGAACAAATTTGGGAAAGAGATTGAGATTGAAGCTTTAATTCAAGGTTTACCTGCTGATGCAAAGAAGTCACAACGGAAGATACTCCCTGAGGTTAAAAATATTGTTGCAATTGCATCTGGGAAAGGAGGTGTTGGGAAATCAACGGTGACGGCAAACCTCGCAGGTGGACTGGCAAAAGCAGGATACAAAGTTGGAATTGTAGATGCTGATATTTACGGGCCTTCTATGCCGACTATGTTTGATGTGGTCAATGACCGTCCTACAATGCTTGATATCGACGGAACTCCAAAGATAAATCCTGTATTGAGCTACGGAATTAAAATCCTATCCATTGGATTCTTCACTGAACAGGATAACGCAGTTGTTTGGCGTGGACCGATGGCCTCTAAAGCCATGACGCAAATGTTCACGGATGCTTATTGGGGTGAATTGGATTACTTATTGATCGATCTTCCTCCAGGAACGGGCGACATTCACCTATCACTTGTACAAACAGTTCCTTTGGATGGTGTTGTGATTGTAAGTACTCCACAAGAAGTTGCTTTGGCAGATGCACGCCGAGGGGTGAATATGTTCCAACTCGACACAATCAATGTTCCCGTTGTCGGAATTGTAGAAAATATGTCTTGGTTTACTCCCGAAGAATTGCCAGAGAACAAATATTACATTTTTGGACGCGATGGAGCAAAGAACCTTGCAAATGGAATGAATATTCCATTTCTTGGACATATTCCGCTCGTGCAGAGTGTAAGAGAAGCTGGAGATATTGGTCGGCCAGCTGTCTTTCAGGAAAATACGCCAACTTCAAAGGCATTTGAGGAATTAGTTCGTATTTTTGTGGAGGAAGTAAAGTCTGTCAAAGACAAAAAGAAAAGCTGATCTTATGGACAAACAGAGTGTCAAAGTCAAAGTATTAGCCGCAATGGATCAATTACGACCATTCTTACATGCAGATGGTGGTGATATGGAACTTGTCAAAATCAAAGACGATGGAACAGTTATCGTTCGTATGCTAGGTGCTTGTAGTGACTGCTCTATGTCGCTGATGACCCTCAAAGCAGGACTCGAAGAAGCAGTAATGAAAGTTGCTCCCGAAGTTACTTCTGTCGTGGCTATTGATCAACATGAAATGGTCTAGTCTATTTATTAAGGCGTTTTTCGGGCTTTACATTTCAATCTTTACCGTTTTCAGTGAGTTTCGTAATCCAAGTCAAAGAGCTATCGTTTTTTCCTTTAGAACTCAACTATCACTCCAATCGATAAAGGATTTTCATTGCTATCCCTAACGCAAATACGTTTTTCTTAAAGCGATTTCAAGGCTGTCTTAAAATCGAATCAAACTTTAAACAAAAATCGCTTCAATTCTTTCTCACCTTCCATTACTTTCACCATATAATCTCCGATTTCCCAACCTTTTACCCGAACACTAAATTCCATCATAACATTAGTAGATTTTCTAGGTTGCGATGAATTACTTTTGAACAATAAGCTACCATCTGCGTCACAAATCTCTTGATGAATTGGAATTGTTCCATTAGATGGAAAGGATAACTCACCACGAATTACAACAGTTTCTGAATTGATGTTTCCGCGCTCATCAACTTGATATTGCTGAGGAGAGGTGTACCAGGTATCTTCTTTACCCATCAATTTTGCAATGTAATGGCGAAACTCTTTTGTGACTTTATCTCCTGCTTGAATGTGTGAAATTGGCTTTCCATCTGTAATTGCCCATACGGCATCCTGATAAGATCGTTTACTGATTTTCTTGCCTTTCATATAAGCAATCATCTGATTTAGTTTCTTATCAGCCGTCTTTGAAAGTGCAAAATTTCCATCCGAACTTGGACAACTATCAGAAGATTCAGAACAAAATGCAGCAATTGTAACTTTTCCAGTTGCATGAGGTACTAAAACAATGAAATCTTCTTCTAATTGTACGAGTGTTTGCTCACCATCATCAGCAGGCATATAGGCACTGCCTGCTGGAATGTTAATCTTGATTTCCTTGTTTGTCTTGTTCGTAATTTTAAGCATAACCGACTTCCCGCTGTATTTCCCGTTGGAAACGATGTCAGCTTCAATTTGCTTTGAATTTAATGCCTGCTTAAGGTCTATGGTTGTTACTTCGAGTTGCTCAACAAAGGAGAATACTACAAAGAAAATAGGTAATAAGAAAAATGCTTTTGCGAGAGTGATTTTCTTTTTCATACAGGAGAGTTTTTAGTATAATGTTCGCTAGGTTGTTTGGTTACATTGCTACAAGAATTGATCCACTATTTTTGGAATTGACTAAATCAAGATAGCCACAGTCCTTAACTTCGTAGAAATCACATTTATAAAGACCTTAGGCTTTCTTGCTTTCATCACACATACAATTCCTTGTGTCTTAGTGCCGTTGTATTTTACATTTTCATTTAAACAAAAAGCACGTCCAAACGAACATGCTTTCAAAATAATAAGTGTATGCAACTAGCTAACCTCCGTAAACTTTCATTATTGAAAAGTCATTCGAAAAAGTTTCAATGGTTTACATTGCAGCAGCGTAATTCGCCGATACTTTATCCCAATTAATTACACTGAAAAATGCACTAATGTAATCAGGACGTCGGTTTTGATAGTTCAAATAGTAAGCATGCTCCCAAACATCTAATCCAAGAATTGGAGAACCTCCACATCCTTCACCCATCAATGGATTATCTTGATTTGGTGTTGAGCAAACTTCTAATTTTCCGTTTGTAACGCAAAGCCATGCCCATCCAGAACCAAATTGCGTTGCAGCAGCGGCAGAAAAGGCATCTTTAAATGCATCAAATGATCCAAATGAAGTGTTAATAGCTGAAGCTAAATCACCAGAAGGTTGACCTCCTCCATTCGGACTCATTACAGACCAGAAAAGACTGTGATTCCAAAACCCACCACCGTTGTTGCGAACAGCAGGCGAATCTTTGCATGATCCTAATATTTCTTCAATACTTTTTCCTGCAAAATCAGTTCCTTCAATTGCAGCATTTAGTTTGCTAGTATATCCCGCGTGGTGTTTTGAGTGATGGATTTCCATCGTGCGTGCATCAATATGTGGTTCTAATGCGTCGTACGCATAATCCAGTTGTGGTAACTCGAAAGCCATAATTTATTTATTTAATGATTATTCTCAAATGTACTAAATCGACTTGGTTATTTTAAACAGTACTTGAGGTTTTAAAGTATAATCGTTCTAAATTCTGTATCTTCGGTCTAATTAACCTGAAATACTATGAAACAATTACTACTTATAATGTGCATGATTCCTATGCTTGGAATGACGCAAGTGTGTACCATCGACTTTTCTCAAACTGTTCCTGGAATTTATCCTGACACGATGCCAATAGGTTATGTTGGGACGCCCTACAACGAAGACATTACGTTTGTCCTTCCGCTTGATACAATGGGATTCCCGTTCTTGAATTTTCACATTTTATCGATTGCGTTACCTGTTGGATTGTCTTGGCAATGCAGTAATTTTGCCACAAATTGTGATTATGATCCTGCTTTTAGTCAGTACGGTTGTGTAAACGTTCAAGGAACTCCTTTGTTAGCTGGGCAATATCAAGTGGACGTTACAGTCATTGCTGATTTGTCTATTGCATCGGGAATACCGACAACGTTCTCGGTTTATTTAGAAATCCTGCCAAACAATGTCCCCGTCTCAAATACTGGATTTAGTATGATTGGTGCGACTGGATGTTTTCCTCAAACGGTCGATTTCGCGAATAACAATCCAGGATTGCTCGCCTATTCTTGGGATTTTGGAAATGGGAATCAATCTACGGTTGAAAATCCATCGCCGCAAATTTATTCTGTACCAGGTAACTATGTTGTGAATTATCAAGCTTGGGATAATTTAGATACAGTACATGTCTATACGCTAACAGATGTCGCAATACAATCTATGAGTGGATACGGTGAAGGATTTCCTTCTTTTGATAACGCTGATGCCTATTATATCATCTTGGAAAATGGAGCTGTTTTTAGTTCATCAAGTATCATCGCAGACACAGATCCTCCGGTAAGCTGGACGACAAGTTTAATCTTAGATCCAGCAAATACATATACCATCGAGATATGGGAATCTGATGCGACTGAACCACTTTTTGGGGCAGATGATTTTATGGGATCAGCGATTATGAACATTAATGGTTGTCTTGGGTGCGCTGCTGGCACAGCTGCAATTGATTATGTAATCGATCATGTAATTATTTATCCTTCGCCTTCTGTTATTTCAGTGGATACAGTTCATGTTAACGGTTATCCAATTAATCCTAGTGTTACATGGGATTCTATTCCTCACACTGTTTGGGTAAACAATATGGGGTATTCTTATCAGTGGTATTTTAACGGAAGTCCAATTGCTGGGGCAACGGGCACATCACATATCGTACAGAATTCCGGTGACTATTATGTTGTTGCAATTAATTCAAGTGGATGTGTTGCGTTTTCTGATACCGTCCTAGCAATTTTTTGTGATCCAGCTTACATTCCAAACGTGCAGGTTAACGTTGATAGTAACTTAATTGTAACAGATCCTATTGGAGATATTCAATGGTTTATGGATGGGGTTGCAATACCAAATGATACTCTTCAGATAAGTGTTCCGAACTTGGCAGGAATTTACCATGTTGAAATAACGGATGATTTTGGGTGTGTCTATTCATCAGCAGATCAAACAGTCACAGTTGGACTTAAAGAACGATCTAATTTAGATTGGAGAATCTACCCAAATCCTGCGAAAAACGAACTGATTATAGCGATCAAGTCGGATGAAATAAGATCTATTGAGATACTTGATGTCTCAGGAAGACTCTTAATGACTCAAAAATTAATCGAATCGGGAATTACAACAATTGATCTTTCAAGAATTAGTAATGGTGCTTATATCGTGAGAGTAAATACGGAAATTAATAGCTTCAAAAAGAAATTAATCGTTCACAAATAGCGTTAAATTTTGACGTATGTTAATGAGAATTACTAGTTTAGAGAAACCATAAATTAGAACGATATGAAAAGAACTTTTATACTAGTTGCAGCAATTGTTTCAGGATTGGCAATGACAGCATGCTCATCAGACGCAGAAAATAGTATTGATGATGTAGAAGACCAGGTGGAAAATGAAATGCAAGAGGAAGAGGAAAAGGTTGAAGAGAAACCTGATGGACTGATGGACGACATGAAAGGGAAAATGGACCAGATGATGGAAGGTGCGAAGGACGAAATGACAAATGTCGTTGAAGACGGAATCGAGGGAGCCAAAAAAATGAGCGAAGAAATAGTCGATGACGCGAAAATTAAAGTAGAAAAAACAGTGAAAGACGCAATGTAGTTTTCACATAAAAATAATAGGCGCTATAACAATGTTGTAGCGCTTTTTTTATTCTCAATTATTGGTCAAATGTGAATTATTGATTTGGGCGTGTTAATTCCCTTTTTGCAAAAGTCAATTAACCGTGCTTTCCGCTCTATCTTTTTTCAAAAGGATGCCGCATTCAATCACTCACGCAAAAAACAGACGTACTCACTCAGTTTTAGCATTTTCGAACCTCAAAGTCTTAATGTCTGCTTGTCTCAAAATCTCATTTTTCATACTTCTTTGAATACTTCTCGTATAATTCCTGCTGAAAATTACGCGTTGAAATGAATTTCCCGTTGATCATCCCAAGGAACATATTGTTGGTCCGCATATCGAGTGCATCCCCATCTGAAACAAATAAAGTGGCTGATTTCCCTTTTTCGAGACTTCCATAATTGTCATCAATACCCATTATTTCAGCGGGTGATAAAGTAATGGATTGAATTGCTTCTTCTGTTGACAGCCCAAACGACATTGTTGTACCTGCTAAAAAAGGAAGGTTTCGCGTATTCATCGCTTCCATTCCTCCTGAATTTTGAATGCAAAACGCAACACCCCCTTCATGGAGTAGATTAGCCAATCTGTATGGGTGGTTAATGTCATCCTCTTCATTTTCAGGTAAACTGTGTGGACGAACAACCATAACTGGAATTTCAGCATCTACCAATTGGCGTGTAATCAAGTGTGAATCATATCCTCCAACAATGACAGGGAATTTCAATTTTAGCTCTCTAGCAAATGCAATAACATCCACCAATTCTTGAAGTTCATTTGCATGAATGTACACCCGTTTATCTCCTTTGAAACATTCTCGCATTGCTTCTAGGCGAAAATCTTTCTCCTCATGGTCTCGGATATTCGAATAGGCTTTTGCCATCTCGAAAAAATCATAAATCTCTTGTTTGCGATTATTATAATGCTCGTTTCTCTTTTTCGGAGCTGGTTCTGCCCACCATCCACCACCTTGCATGCTAGAGGGCCAGTTGAGATGGATTCCGTCATCCATAGAAATTGTGGCATCCTCCCAGTTCCAACCATCCAATGCCATAATGGATGAAGTGCCTGAGATAACTCCGCCACGAGGTGTAGCTTGACTCAATAATACACCATTTGTTCGAACTGTACTCATCACTTTTGATTCTACATTAAAAGCGATTTGTGATCGGACATGTGGATTATAAATTCCCACTTCATCAAAATCCTTTGTGGCGCGAACGGCATCAATTTCAGTTAATCCTAAGGTTGAATTTGGCGCGATAAACCCAGGATAGATGTGTTTTCCTGAAACATCTATTATGGTGTCCCATTTACCTTCATCTACGGTAAAAGTTAACGCATTTTTAGCAAAAACGATCTTCCCATCGCGAACTCCAACAGCACCTGTAACAATACTTTCTCCGTTACCGATGTGTAAATAGCCGCCAGTAATAAGAACTGACGTTGGTTCTTGAGCAAACGAAACTCCAAGAATGCTGATGGCGATAAGTGTGAGTATTATCTTCATATTAATGTGTGTTTTCTTCAAGTGATGCTTCTTCTCCTATTGTATCACAGTGATAATGTCCTTTCGTTTTCTTAACGAAATCTTGTTTGTTCCCTTGTTGATTTGCATCCAACATTTTTGAAATCAGTCGCGCTTTCTCTTGTTGATTTCGATTGTAAAGTAATGCATCGCGCTTGGCATCATACAAAATAACTCCATCTACAAAGGTTGAAACCACTTGGGCTTGAACGGACAGTGGATTCGCTGACCAAATCACGACATCCGCATCTTTTCCTTTCTTTAATGAACCCATTCGGTCATCGAGGTGAAGTAGCTTCGCAGGATTTAGCGTTACTGTTTTCCATGCATCTTCTTCAGTCATTCCACCATACTTCACCGTTTTTGCAGCTTCTTGGTTTAACCGTCTCCCCATTTCAGCATCGTCAGAATTAATTGCAACGATGATTCCTTGATCGTGCATCATTTTTGCGTTGTAAGGTATAGCATCATTAACCTCAAATTTGTAAGCCCACCAATCAGCAAATGTCGAGCCACCTGCTCCATGTGCCTTCATTTTATCTGCCACTTTGTAACCTTCAAGAATGTGTGTAAATGTGTTAATTCTGAAGCCCATTGAATCTGCCACATGCATCAGCATGTTAATCTCAGATTGGATGTAAGAATGGCAAGAGATAAACCGCTCACTGTTCAAAATTTCACTTAATACTTCAAGCTCAAGATCTACGCGCGGCTTTGTTTTAAGTTCACCTCGGTTGTATTTTGCTAGAGCATCTTGATAGTTGTGTGCGCGTTCAAAACCGTCATAATAAACTTGCTCAACACCCATTCTTGTTTGAGGAAACCGAGCAGTATTGTAACTTCCCCAGTTAGATTGTTTCACATTTTCACCCAGTGCAAATTTGATAAACTTCGGTGCGTCATCGATGAGCATTTCTTCGGGAGTAGAACCCCACTTTAATTTTATCAAGGCTGATTGTCCTCCAACAGGATTTGCGGATCCGTGCAATAATTGTGAAGCGGTAACTCCTCCAGAGAGCTGACGGTAAATATTGATGTCGTCAGGATGTACGACATCTCCAATGGAAACTTCTGCAGAAATAGCTTGACCGCTTTCATTTACACCTCGTGAAATAGCAATGTGTGAGTGCTCATCAATAATACCTGATGTTACGTGCATTCCTTTCGCATTGAAAACTTCTGCATCTTTTGGGTAAGTAGGAGGATCAATCCCGCAATAAGTTATTTTTCCGTGTTCAATGATTACCGTTGCATCTTCTATAATTCCGTCTTCCTCATTTGTCCACGCTGTTGCATGAACAATTACATACGGAAGTTGCTCAGGAAGGGAGTCAAATCCATACGCCATGTTTGGAAACCAGGAAACTGCCAGTGTATCTTTTACGAAATCATCCTTGATTTTTTTCTCTAACGAAGTAACTTTTCCACTTTTCACGGCATACCATTTTACCCATTTACCTGTTGGGATCATACCATTTCCTTCAAAAATCCCCAATTTGGTGTTTATTTTCCCTTGAAGATTAACGCTACCAGACCATATTGAGTCATTTATAGTAAATTGAAGTGTAATGTCTTCTTGATCTAAGATAACAACTGCTTTATGCTTTGTTGTATCAGTTTTTAATGTTGAGGAAGAAGTTGCATAAGTTTCAATCGTGCCATTCCATTTTCCTTTTCCAGTCGATTTAATGGCAAGTGGAAATTTTCTATTCTCAATAGTAATGTTGTATTTTCCAGCGATGTCTTCTTTCAAATGTTGAGCGTGTACAGTTTGTTCGCCTAAAGCCCATGATTGGAGAAGTTTACAATCTTTTTCAAAAGGATTCCCATCATAAAGATTAAAACTGGCAATTTTGCCAACCTCAATTGAACCAGTTATAGCAGATATTCCTAAAGTTTTTGCTGGCTGCATTGTCAATGCGTTCAGAGCATCATTAACCGAAAGTCCGTGATTAATCGCTTTTCTAAGGTGTGACCAAAACTCTTTCGCTGTTTTATGTCCGTTGTATGTAATACAAAAGGGAATATTGTTCTCAGCAATAATGGATGGATTGTAAGGCGCCATCTCCCAATGTTTCATATCACTAAGTGGAATTTGTCGTGCAACATAAGGATTTGTTACATCGTATGCTTTTGGAAAATTAATAGGAAGGACAATGGTGCTGTTTATTTCAGTTAATTCGTTTATAATCATGTACTCATCACCAGATCCTATATAGTGGAATGTGCGGTCGAACTCATTTGCAATTTTTTGCGCTCGAAGAATCTCCCACTTTGAGCGTGTACTGAAAAAACTAACGTCATTCCATTGATTATTCATCGCCTCCAAAGAGAGGTTAAGTTCTTTTTTAGAGTCATCTTTATACCAAATTGCATCATACATAGTCTGACGTAAAAGTGCAATAGCCCCCATTTGTGAAGACGGATAAGATTGCCTAGAGACACCCTTTTCGAAGGAGTAATAACTAGCATTTGCCCAATTCGTCATCACCTCATGCGTAGAAGATTTCCCAAGTGAAACAAATGTTCCTTTTCCTCTCACAATTCCATCTTGTTGATGCGTTAAGGCAAATCCAAATCCACTTTTAATAAGTGCTTCATTTACTTTGTCGTTTGGTTGATATAGTTCTGCTGCATCAATTTCAGGATGAATTGCCTCGTTCCAGTAGTAAGGACCTTGCTTCATAGATTCCAGCTGAGGTGACTGGCCTGTTTTTAGACTTTTCGCTTTTTGAACCCCGATACTTGTAGATAGCTCAATAAATGATGGGATTATGGTTCGTCCTTCGCAATCTAATTCCACCGCATCATTAGGAATCAACACTCGTTTTCCGATTTTTATTATCTCATTGCCTTTGATCAGCAAGGTTGCATTTGTAATAACTTCACCCGGAGAAACCATAATCGTTGCATGTGTGAAAGCGTAATAGGAAGCATTCGACCGTATCATTCCATTCGTTGGTTCTTGCCCATAAGCGACTGATAGTAAAACACAAAAAATGGATGATAATAGAATAGATTTACAAAGTATAAATTTTATCATGCCGTGAATTTACGCATTTGACGCGATATGCCTTAGTGAATTACAATAGAGCTCGACCATTTTCGTATTTTTGCAGTAAAAATTAATTATGTACAATATCCTACATGGAGCTCATTCAGGAATGCGATGGATAGCACTTCTACTATTGTTGTTTGCAATTGTTAACGCAATACGATCTAAATCATCAGGGAATTACTTGAAGAAAGATAAAATGGTCAATTTATTTGCCATGATAACACTACACATTCAATTTCTTATTGGGATTGGACTAATGTTTATTTCTCCAAAAGTGGCCTATGTCGATGGGTGGATGTCAAGTGATGTTGCAGGTGGAATGTTTCGGTTCTATGGCTTAGAGCACATACTCTTGATGATTATTGCAATTGCAGTAATTACCATGGGGCGCAATAAAGCTGAAAAAAAGTTGAAGGGATCGCGAGATAAACACCATAAGATTATAGTAAGCTATATTATTGGACTTATCTTGATTTTGATATCAATTCCATGGCCATTTAGAGAAGCATTAGGAGGTTCATGGATGTAAAATCAGTTTTATTTGTTGGAGTAGTCATCCTTTTTTCTGCATGTTCAGAAGATGTAGGTAGTGATTCTACCGCTCAAGAAATTGATGGAGAATCACTCTATGAAAACAATTGTGCTTCTTGCCATGGCCTGGATGGAAAGGCTGGGGTTACAGGAGCTAAGGACTTAGCGGCAACGAAACTTGATTCATCCAATGTTTATAGAGTGTTAGTAGATGGACAAGGGGTTATGCCACCGTTTGAATACATTATTACTTCCGAAGAGGAAAGAAATGCAGTGGTTGATCACGTAATTTCATTGAAAGAATAATATGGGAGAGGGACACGTACTTGTTGATGCAGTAGAAGAAAAATGTGTACTTGTTGGTGTGATCACCCAAGGGCTCTCTGAACGTACAGCAGAAGAATATATTGACGAATTGGAATTTTTGGCGTTAACAGCTGGGGCAACAACTGTGAAAAGATTTCTACAGAAGGTAACAATGCCAAATTCAAAGACCTTTGTTGGATCAGGTAAATTAACTGAGATTAGAGATTATATCAATGCCAATAATGTCGATGTAGTAATTTTTGATGACGAACTAAGTCCGTCTCAAATGAGAAATATTGAACGTGTACTGGAGATTAAAATTCTCGACCGAAATAACTTAATTCTTGATATCTTTGCAAGTCGCGCAAGAACAGCAAATGCAAAGACACAGGTTGAATTGGCTCAATTGCAATATTTACTTCCACGATTAACGAATTTATGGACACACCTCGACCGTCAGAAAGGGGGAATTGGAATGAGAGGACCGGGGGAGACCGAGATTGAAACGGATCGTAGAATTATTCAAGCCAAGATTGCTCTATTAAAAGAGAAGTTAAAGAAAATTGACAAGCAAAAATCTGTTCAACGAGGAAATCGCGGGCAATTGGTACGTGTCGCGTTGGTTGGATATACAAATGTGGGTAAGAGCACAATTATGAATATGATCAGTAAGTCGGATGTCTTTGCTGAAAATAAATTGTTTGCTACACTTGACACAACTGTACGTAAAGTAGTAATCGGAAACCTTCCATTTTTAATGGCTGACACAGTTGGGTTCATCCGGAAATTACCGCATCAACTCGTGGATTCATTCAAATCTACTTTGGATGAGGTTCGTGAGTCTGATCTATTAATTCATGTTTTGGATATTGCACACCCAAACTTTGAAGATCAATATGAAGTTGTCTGTGATACACTCGCTGAAATTGATCGGAGAGATAAACCAACAATCGTTGTCTTTAATAAGATTGATTCGTATGAATTCGAGGATCGCGAAGAAGATCAAATTCTTTTAGAAGGTGAAAATCTTACGCTTGATGAGTTGAAAAAATCATGGATGAGTAAACTCAACGAAACTAAGTGCGTGTTTATCTCGGCGCATACAAAAGAAAACGTTGATGAATTCAAAAGCTTAGTCTATGATGAGGTTAAGTCGATTTTCCAGATTCGCTACCCTTACCACAACTTCTTGTACTAGAAAACCCGAGGGATTTGAACATCACAAAAAAAACGTCCACCGATGAAGATAGACGGTTTTTTTATCCTTTTGATAATGCTTAATTTTTGTTAGAAACAAGCTGAACAAACCCTTGTCCTTCTACAGGCTCTGAACCTAGAATTCCTGAGACTTTGTATCGAACAAAATAAGTTCCATCCTCTGCTAATTCACCTCCAATTGTACCATCCCAAGAAATATTGAGACCAGATTGATTAAACATTTGAACACCCCATCGGTTAATAATTATCATTTCTACATTAATTGCGTTAGTCACTTCCAAGAAGAATAAATCATTGTTATTGTCGCCATTAGGAGTAAATATATTTGGACAAACAACTGTTGGATTTGGAAAGAAACAACTTCCATCATCCTCAACGGCTAAAGAATTGTAATTGGTGGCTGTAGGATCTGTGCACCCACATAAAATTACATTAATTGTAGTTGATATGGTATCTGGACATCCGGCAGGATCGAATGTAATTAATTCAACTGTAGAGGTTGAACTAAAACTTTGAACAATAGGATCTTGGTTAGTTGCGCTTATAGTTGTCCCATTAAAATTCCATTCGTAGCTATGGTAATTATAGGGACTTGGACTTGTGTTGGAGAAGGTTGCAGTCACCGGTGAACAACTTCCGTCAACAGCAACGGTAAATTGTGCAACTGGTAAATCAACAGATTCAACCCAAATACTGTCGGTTACAGAGCAAACGTCATCAGTAATTGTTGCATAGTACCAGCCCGAAGGAATTCCTGACCAAACTGTATCATTCCAGAAGTTACCTGATCCTGGGTTTAGATGATTATCATAATCTTCCCAATAAAAATTAGTAGGATTTAATACCGAGGTTACTCCTGAGGGAAATGCGCCAACAATTCCAGTAGGAGCACATTGTCCTGACCAGAAGCTTGATAATGAATCAACTGCAAGTGTTTGATCAACCGTAACAGTAAGTGTATCAGTTGATGTATAGCCGCATGCATCAATTACCGAGACATAATAATCAATGCTACCATTTATACCAGTTGGAACTGTAGTGAAATTATTTATGGTTGTATCAAGAGAGGTGCTCCAGGTATAAAGGTAAGTTCCTACACCGTTTGAGGCCTGAGCAAAAACCTGCAAAGAATCCTGAATGCAATAAATAGTAGTGTCGAATTCTTGAACTAATGTTCCAGGTTCGTCAAAAATCCAAATCGTACCAATTGATACAATTGTATCGCCACAGGGGCTTATTGTTATAGCAGTAATAGTAATATATTCGCCTGATTCAGCTATTCCATCAACCGTTGGGGTTAGAGTTAAGACTATTGAATCTTCGCCAGGCAAGAATATTATAGGATTTGTGAGAAAATTGAAGTCAATACCTTCAATCGCGGTTCCTGTTATTGTATAGGTAATTATTAAAGTGTCTAATGTATCTGTTATCGGTCGAGTAAAAATAAGATCAGCTATTGAACAGCCTTCATAGAGTGCAGTGTCACCTGTAACGTTATCAACTCCATCAAAGCTAATTGTAACCGCTTCTGATGAGAAACTTCCGCCTTCTAAAAACACTCCTGTGTCTAACGTTCCATCCTGACAATCTGCGACTGCAAATTTAAAATGATAGGTCTCACCACATATAACCTGAAATTCAATTGTCATTGGAATTGTAAAACCATTAAAAGATTGTGTTGTACCAGCAGGATCATCGATGTAATATGCAGGGTTTAAACCAGGGTAAATAGTTGATATGGTAATTGGGTCTGTTGTACCGGGTACAAATGCAAGATTTTCAGCCCCAAGTGGAAA
Organism: Bacteroidota bacterium; assembly: GCA_024280295.1. Lineage (GTDB taxonomy): Bacteria > Bacteroidota > Bacteroidia > Flavobacteriales_D > Crocinitomicaceae > UBA4466. The sequence goes on along the minus strand of JAJRQK010000039.1, from coordinate 75,724 downwards.
TGCTATGGGTGATGCATACGGACCAGCAAACCCAGGACCACTAATGAAGAATCCGAAGGCATCGTTGTAAACTGAATTAATCCAAGCTTGATATTCCTCTGATGCAAATACAAAGTTAAATCGAACAGAATCTCCGACAGGAACAAAATCGAACTCTAAGATAGCTGCATCAGAAGTTGATGTAATTGAACCAGCTGCAGGGTTTGATGTTACTGATTGAGCAATTGTTAGTAAATCTGGGTCGCCTGCTCCTCCTAACCCTACTCCTGTAGGTTGATTTGGTGGAATAATATTATTGATTATTCCACTAGATAGAATTATTCCAGACTGTAACCCGATGTTAGACATTGATCCATCAAATGATCCTGCCTGCACTGATTGACCTGTAAAGCTTATGTTACTAACAGTTACACCAGGGCCAATTAATGTATTGACCATGTCAGCAGGAGTTAATGTATTATCCACTGAAATTTGAGCGTGTATCGTTGTGCCTAAAAAGACTAAAATTGCGGATGTGAGAAACGTTCTTAACTGCATAGAAGTTGTTTGAATTTATAGTAAGACCCCGACTATTCGTCAAAGGTTGCACGAAAATCGAATAATAGAAAGAGAATCCCTAATATTAGTGAATAAAATTACCGACTTTTATCCCTCATAAATTGAAAGCCCAACATGGAAAAAACACAGTCATATATTCAAGCCAATAAGCAACGATTCTTAGATGAGTTGATTGAATTACTCAAAATACCTTCAGTTTCTGCTGATCCTTCCTTCAAGGAAGATGTAGCTAGAACAGCTGAAAATGTTGCTGAAAATTTGAGAAATGCAGGTGCTGATAACGTGGAAATTTGTGAAACAGCTGGACATCCGATTGTCTATGCTGATAAGATTTTTGATGCATCCTTGCCAACTGTTTTGGTTTATGGACATTACGATGTTCAACCAGCAGACCCGATTGATTTATGGACGAATCCACCATTTGAGCCTGTAATTAAAAAAACAGAAATTCATCCTGAAGGAGCAATATTTGCACGCGGTTCTTGTGATGATAAAGGGCAGATGTTTATGCATGTAAAAGCTTTTGAAGCGATGATAAAATCGGATGAATTGGCCTGTAATATTAAATTCATGATTGAAGGTGAAGAAGAAGTTGGGAGTGAGAATTTAGGCATATTTGTTCAGAACAATAAAGGAAAATTATCCGCAGACATTATATTGGTATCTGATACTGGGATGCTTGCGAATGATGTGCCATCAATTACAACTGGCTTGAGAGGCTTGAGTTATGTCGAGGTTGAAGTTACGGGCCCTAATCGAGATTTACATTCTGGACTATATGGAGGATGTGTGGCCAACCCAATTAATATTTTAGCGAAAATGATTGCTTCATTGCATGATGAGAACAATCATATTACTATTCCTGGATTTTATGATAAGGTCGTTGAGTTATCTGATGTCGAGAGAGCAGAAATGGCAAAAGCACCATTTAGTAAGTCTGATTATTGTAAATCGATTGATATTGCAGATGTCTATGGTGAAGACGGATACTCTACAATGGAGCGAGGATCAATACGACCTACCCTAGATGTCAATGGAATTTGGGGAGGGTATCAAGGAGATGGTGCAAAAACGGTTATTGCCTCAAAAGCGTATGCGAAAATTTCAATGCGTTTGGTGCCAGATCAAGATCCTGGAGAAATCACAAAATTATTCATGGATCATTTCACTGCAATTGCACCGGCTGGAACAACAATAAAAGTGACACCACATCACGGAGGAGAACCTGCGGTAACACCTATTGATTCTATTGGCTATGAAGCTGCAAGTGATGCTTATGAAGCAACATTTGGAATGAAACCAATTCCAGTGAGAAGTGGAGGTTCAATCCCAATCGTTGCAATGTTTGAAAAAGAACTTGGATTAAAAACAATCTTAATGGGATTCGGATTAGATAGTGATGCAATTCACTCACCAAACGAACACTATGGATTATTTAATTTCTACCGAGGAATTGAAACTATTCCACATTTTTTCGTTGCATTTAATAAGCGTTTTAATAAAAACTAATTATGAAGAAGTTAATATCAATCATTGTTCTTGCTTTCATCGTAACGTCATGTACTTTTTATGAGCCAGAAATGCGAGGTGGAGAAAATTTCAACCTTGAGAAACTCGATGGAAACACTGTTAAATTTACTGCGGAAGCTTCTGTTTACAATGGAAATTGGTTTGCGATAAAAGTGAAGCCTTCAAAGTTGGATTTATACATTGATGGAGATTATATGGGAAAGGTTCATCTGGAGAAAAAAGTCAAAATGAAATCGAAACGCGAGACTTTCCTCGTTGCGCCGTTTACTGCAGAACTGGAAAATAATGCACTCAGAACGGCACTTAATCTTGCTGGAAAGGGAGATGTAAAGGTTCGCTTAAAAGGAAAAATTAAAGGGGGTGTTTTCATTTTCTCTAAAAAGTTGGATTTTGATGAGACGCGGACAATGAACGCGAGGTCTTTCATGTAAAATCTTGTCTTACGTTCCCGAAAGGGTTGTATTCTTTATGCATCATTAGTTGTAGCACGTTTATTTTCAATAATTGGAAATCATTTTATCATGTCATTATCCTTCGTGTCTTTTTCTTCAACCTATTCCTGTCCTATTTAGGAATTCAACCATTAACAATTATACACCACTGACATGCAGTTGGTTGTTTCAAAATTAAGGGGGGGGATAATTTCCGCATTTTCACCAAGAATGGAGAAAAGTTGATTTTTTTGACCATTATTTTCCCATCTCTTTCTGCCCAAGATTCAAGCAAGAACTCAATAACAGATTCTCAGAATTGAAACGCTAAAACTTAACCATTATGAAAAAAATTGTATTATTATTTTTTATCTCGACCTCATCTTTTGCGTTTTGTCAAACGACGAACTCACTTCCTACAGTTGGAAAGATAGGGATTGGGACTACAACTCCATCTGCCAAACTAGATGTCAATGGAAACGTGATTATTGATAGCTGCCTTGTTGTCAAAGACTCTGTTTTAATTTCTAGATAGTCACCACGTCAATCTGTTGTTATATTTAGAATCGTTAGCAAATTTATATTTAGAATAGATTCCAATGTTCCAACCATGTTCATTTAGGGCATGAAAATCATAGCTTCTTTCAGCCCTAGCACAAAATTGTGTTCTTGACCGTAGGAAAGTGATGTTAGGAACATGAAAAGTGATAGTAGTTTTCTGCTAGAGTATTCCTTCCTAATTGAAGAATTACATTCCCATACCCTTCATGTCTTCCATTGTCATTACTGTGTAGCCTTCTGGAACTTCAGTACTGAAAAGGGTCTCCTCATCATCCGACAATGTTTCATTAAATTCTGTAGCTGTAAAACTCATAATTAATCCACCTTGGTTGACTTCAAATTCTAATGGAAACCCTGGAACTTCAGAACTCATACTAGTTTGCCCTATGCGATTAAACTCGATCTCAGTTGTGTACCAGTAAATAATTTCACTTCCATCCTCATTTGTTAATATGGCTTTTTTACAGGTATAGCCGAGAATTTTTTTCGATTCATCAATAAGTTCTAAATCTACCTCTGGCTCATCGTCATTTTCTTCCAATTCTTCTAATTCTTTTGTTGTACTAGGGATTGCAATTTCGCCCATCATTCCTCCCATCAACATAAGAATTTTTTCTGAATCACCATCTACTATTATTTTCATAGACATCATTGATCCCATGTCTAATTCAGTTCTTGCCTTCTCCCCTGAGAAGTAAATAGCCATTTTAGATCCTTGCATCAAAGCAACAGCCATGTCCATTGATGGGTCATCTGCTGATGGGTCATCTGCGCTAGCTTCAATTGTATATTTAACTTCACCTTCAGTTAGTTGAGCATTTGTAAACCCTACTGTTAATATTGTTAATAAAGCGGATAGAATTAATTTTTTCATTTGTTTATTTTTAGTTCTTATGCAAATTACAAAATTCACACCAAACTTTGTTCATGTTAGTTTTATTCGGTTTTCGCACGCATCAATCGGGTAGGTTGACTGATTAATGGTTTAAATTTACCCTGTTATCGCTCGGTAGATATCATTGCCATTTGCATAAAGTAAGAGTGCAATTAAGATAAAGAACCCGATCATTTGAGCAACTTCCAATACTTTTTGTGGTGCTTCCTTGCCAGTAATCATTTCGTAAAGCAAGAATACAACATGACCTCCATCCAATGCAGGGATAGGTAGGATGTTCATAAAGGCGAGAATGATTGAAATCAATGCGGTATTCAACCAAAATACTTGCCAATTCCATGTTCCAGGGAATAAGTTACCAATTGCACCAAAGCCACCTATTGAGCTTGCACCTTTCTTAGTAAATAAGAACTTTAATTGTCCTACGTAATCACCTAGAGTGGTCATGCCCATCGAAAATCCTCGACTGATACTTTCACCGAAGCCATAAGTGATTTCACGTATATGCTTAAAATCTTCAGGTTTTTTAGTCACTACTCCAAACCCAATCGTACCAGAGTTATTAACGCTGACTATTAAATCAATGATGGAAGTATCTCGCATAACTGTCATCTCAACTGTCTTCCCTTTGTTATTGTAGCAAGTTGTCACAATTTCGTCGAAATAGGTAATTGGGGTTCCATCAATAGAGTGGACTATATCACCTTTTCGAATTCCAGCTTTTAGCCCAGGACTTTTAGAGAAGAAAGAATTCATTTTATTTGACAGCACTTTTACTGTTAATGTATCTTTAGCTTGTCGATAGGTGATTTTAACAGTTTTCTGACCTTTATAGTTCGCAGATCTTAAATCCTTAATCTCGCTAACCGCAATTCCGTCAATTTCTAGTATTTCACTCTTGCCTTTAATTTCCATGTCACTTCCATCCATTTTAAAATGAAAATCAGATGCAAGTGTTAAATAGTTTATTTCAGTTGACTTATGTCGCAATGTAAAGGCACTCATTGCACCATTTGTGAAAATGTCGTATTCAACGCCATCTTTTAATTTCATTATCTCGGTAGTTCCGTCCGCATGTTGAACTTTTAAATCGTATTGATTACGAATTAAAATTCCTGCATTGATATCACTTTGATTGATAATTGACTCACCGTTTATTTCCAGAACATTATCTCCTGATTCAAAGCCGTATTTCTGCATGTATGGATGAACTGCTAATCCATTTTCGATGTCCGTAGCATGTATTTCTGTTTCACCCCAAGCGAAAACCACAAAAATGTAAATCACAATACCCACTATTATATTTACAGTGACTCCACCAAGCATTATGATTAGTCGCTGCCAAGCAGGTTTAGATCTGAATTCCCAAGGTTGGGGAGGTTTCGCTAATTGCTCTTTGTCCATCGACTCATCAACCATCCCTGAAATCTTGACATATCCACCAAGTGGAACCCAGCCGATTCCCCACTCAGTATCACCAATCTTTTTCTTTACAACTGAAAACCATGGATTGAAGAACAGGTAGAATTTCTCAACACGTGTCTTAAAGATACGTGCTGGGATAAAGTGTCCTAGCTCATGTAAAAAAACAAGAATGGAAAGTGCTAGTAATAATTGTGCAGCTTTGATCCAAAATTCCATAGGTTCTGTAAATTAAAAAGAATGCAAATATACGATTTAAGCTGTTGTGTCTTGAAGATCGACATAATCGTTTTGACTGAAGTAGGCAATCATTGCTTCTTTCATCAAATGTTGTTGTTCTCGGCTATCCAATGGAGGTAATTTTTTAATCATTTTGAAGTGTGGCCAATTATCATCATCCCTCCCTTCGAATTCATAATATCCGTAGGGTTCAAGCAAGGTACAAACAGCAACGTGAAGAAGTTCTGTTTTCTCATTTTTATTGAAGTCTCTATGCCCAATTCCAAGTTCATTCACTCCTATCAGAAACAGAATTGACTGTACATCTAGTCCACCACCGAAGCTTTCCTCTAATGAATCTTTAACTTTTTGAAATTTTAATTCTAGATCATAGTCCATTGTGCAAAAGTAGTGAATACTTGAGTCACTGTGATATTTTGTCTTCTCTGATCTGATGATTTTAATAAAGATGATTATCTTCAGGACAAAATGAAATTATGAAACAGGGACTATTTATACTTGCGGCAATTACTACAACACTAACAATTTCATCTTGTGGTGGCGATCCAACAATAGAGGAGGAAGAAAAAGTGGAAGAAGAAATTTGTTTTTATCACTATGATGACCAATCGACAATTTTCGAGTGGACTGGATATAAGACGAGCTCAAAAGTGGGTGTGAAAGGTTCATTTAACGAAATGACTATCACGGGTGATGAATCTTCGGATGATCCAATTGCTTTACTTGAATCCTTAACTTTTTCAATGACAACATCTTCAGTTGAAACAAGTGACGAAGCACGCAACAAGAAAATTGCGGAAACATTCTTTGGAACGATGACTGACACTGAAATGATCACGGGAAAGGTTAAAAAGTTATCTGATAATGGTAAAGCAACTATCTCAATTACTATGAATGGTGTTTCAGCAGATATTGAAGGTGATTATACTTTGGAAGATGGCAAGTTTGAATTTACTTCGTCTGTTGATGTAAGTATGTGGAGTGCTGTGAGCGCATTAGAAGCGTTAAATGTTGTCTGCTCAGAGAAACATACAGGCGACGATGGTGAAACAAAAACATGGTCGGAAGTTGGACTTTCGTTTACTACTCAGTTGAAATCTGATTGCGATTAATAACTACAAATTACTTACCGCAGCAGTACTGATGTTTCAGCTATTGTTGCGGTTTTTTATTTAGTATCGATATTTAAATGAATTTTCTCGACATCTTTATTATTGGCGCTATTGGTTTTGGTACTTGGAAAGGATTCAGTAAAGGACTTGTGCTTGAAGTTTTTTCGTTTTTCGCATTTTTTTTTGGTCTCTACGGGGGAATTCACTTCTCTGATGCCGTTGCTGCGTTCCTGAAAAATTCTATGGGCTTCACTTCTGAATACTTGCCTGCAATATCGTTTACACTTACTTTCCTGGCCATTGGAGCGATGGTTTATTTTGCAGGAAAAGCATTTGACAAAATAATTAAAGTGGCAAGATTAAGTCTATTCAACAGAGTTGGAGGAGCTGTATTTGGAGTTGCTAAATGGATGTTCATTACTGGAGCAGCAATTATTATTAGCGAATCTTACGATGATAAAATGGATATCTTGTCTGAAGAATCGAAACAGAACTCTTTACTATTTAAGCCTTTACGAGATGTTACAATGGGAGCGATACCTGCTTTTACGGAAAGCACCATTTTTCTAAAAAATGCGTTAGATGATAAAGAACTTATCCCAATTGAACTAGAACAAGATGCTGAGTAAGTTATTAATTGTTGTATCATTCATACTAGCTGTGCAGGTTTCTGCGCAAATGAATGGCTCAAATGCCCAGCTAAGGAGACGTTTACTCAACATTGAGATAACTAAAACGGGCCCATATTTTGGGATCCAACGGGGAGAGTACACCGTTTTAGAAATAGGCGTGGAACGGCAATGGAAAAAGGTTCGAATAAGAAAGCCAACCATTCATGCTGCACATGCAGGGTTCAATTATAATTTCAAATACAACATGTTGGGCTATGATATGGGTTATTGGTATAAGCCTAATCGAATTGGCTTGACGTATGGAGGGAATATCTTTTTCCGCACAAATTTCGACGACACACGTGTTGGATTAGCGCCAGTAATAGGTTTTAAGTTTTCACTTTTGCATCTCCAAACAGGATATCATATAATGGCCCGATTACCTGATAATTTCGAGACAAATAAATTCTTTATCTCACTTCGAATTGGGATCATAAATGATCGCGATGTTGACTTTAATCTGCGGAAAAAGAAGAAAAAAGAAACAATTCTTTAGCATCAATCAACCTTTTTCCTCGATTTAGCAGCACATATCATGAGATTTGCCTAAATTTGCACCCTCAAACAAAGAGTATGTCAGCGGGAGTTAAAATATTTGCAGGTAGAGCATCAGTCGAATTGGCTGAGAAAATTGCGTATGCCTATGGAGCAAAGCTCGGTGATGTAAAGGTTACAGACTTCAGTGATGGTGAATTTCAGCCTTCATTTGAAGAAACGGTAAGGGGTCAAGATGTTTTTATTGTTCAATCAACAATGCCTCCAACTGACAATTTGATGGAGCTTCTTTTAATGGTTGATGTAGCAAAAAGAGCTTCAGCAAATAAAATTATTGTTGTTGTACCGTACTTTGGATTTGCACGACAAGACAGAAAAGATAAGCCAAGAGTTGCGATTGGAGCGAGACTAGTTGCCAATATGCTGATGGCAGCAGGAATTGATCGCATTATGACAATGGACTTACATGCCGATCAAATTCAAGGTTTCTTCGAAGTTCCAGTTGATCATTTATATGGCTCAACGATCTTCTACCCAGAAATCTCAAAGTTTAATACTGGAAATATGATAATGGCTGCTCCAGATGCTGGAGGAACAAAACGTGCCAACTCATATGCAAAACGATTGAACGTGAGTCTTGCTATCTGTCACAAACAGCGTAGTAAACCTAATGAAGTCGCTGAAATGACTGTGATTGGAGATGTCAGCGGGAAGGATGTTCTTCTTGTTGATGATATGATTGACACAGCCGGGACACTTACCAAAGCAGCAGATCTCTTCATAGCAAAAGGGGCATTAAGTGTAAGAGCGTTTTGTACGCATGCAGTTTTATCTGGACCAGCACTCGAACGTCTTACAAATTCAAAAATCACAGAGTTGATTGTTACTGATACAATACCGTTGAAAGAACAGCATGATAAGATTCGTGTCGTTAGCGTTGCTGACTTGTTCGCAGATGTTATCCGAAGAACAATTAACAATCAATCTATTAGTTCGCATTTTATAATCTCATAATATATACAAATGAAAAAAGCACAATTGAGCGGTTCGCCTAGAGCGAGCGTAGGGAAAAAGGGCGCAAAAGCACTTAGAGTAGATGGTCGAGTACCATGTGTTCTTTATGGTGGAGGTGAGCAAACACACTTTTCTGTAAAATCAACAGATGTTGAGAAATTGATTTTCTCTCCTGATGTATTTCAAATTGAAATCGATATTGATGGAGCAAAGAAAATGGCAGTGATTCAAGCAACGCAGATGCACCCAGTTAAAGATAAACCAGTTCATGTTGATTTTCTTGAGTTGGATGCGAAGAAACCAGTAAAAGTGAAGCTTCCGATTTATACGGAAGGTTCTCCAATTGGAGTGATGAATGGAGGTAAACTTCGTCAGAACTACCGTAATATTAAAGTAGTTGGTCTTCCTGAGGTATTGCCAGAAGCAGTAACAATTCAAGTCGCGGATTTAAAAATTGGTGACTCAATTCGAATCTCAGAATTGGAATTAGAAGGCGTTACTATTCTTGAGCCATCTGAAGCAGTAGTTGTAGGTGTTAAAATGGCACGTGGAGCTGTTGATGAAGAAGAGGAAGAAGAAACTGAAGGTGAAGAAGGAGCTGAAGGTGAATCTTCTGATGAAGAAAAATCTGAGAATTAGTAATTTTTTAATTCGTATTGAAAGCCGTTTATCTTTTGATAGACGGCTTTTTTGTTTCCTAAATTAATTTGCGATTTCTTCTAAAATGTATTCTATTACAGAATCTTGATTCTGTAATAGATCACTTGGAGTAACTGGGATCATCACATCAGGCTGAGTACCAGACTTCTCCGTTTCTTTTAAGTCTTGGAGGATGAATTGAAGTCTCGGTATGCTTACGTTTATTCCTGTGTTGGGAAGCGTAATCTTTTTGTTTGGTGAGCCCACTAATGAATAAGCACTTCCTCCGGTCTCTTCTCCAACGATAATGCCTCTATTGTATGATTTAATTACGTGTGTAACAATTCCAGAGCAGGAGAAACTCCCACCATCCACTAGAAAGTAAACCTTCCCATTGAATCGTTTCTTATTCGGTTTTTTTATTCCTAAAATTGGTCCATAAGTTGGTTTGTTTCGCGCATTCGCAATGTGTGAACATTTTTTCTTCACTTTCGTAAAGCACTCGACCATAATATAGCGATGGGGCATAAGTCGTTTGAGTAAGAAATGCCCGTTACTTAAACGTCCACCTTGATTACCACGCAAATCAACAATTAAGTTCTCAGTTCCATTTTTCCGCACTTTTTTTATCTGCCTCCGAATTGAAGGACGAAACCGTTGGTGATATTCTTTAAGTAATATCCCATTGTCGAAGGATTTAATCGTGAGTACTGCACTTAAGTCATCGATTTGTTCGATTGTGATACCTGATTTTTTTTCTAATCGATACTGTTTGGAATAATCAGGGTAACGGGAATTTCTATTTTTGGCGATATCCTTTTTGCACAATGCTTTTAGCCTACTTGAGTTGTTTCTTCCATCGGGATCTTTGTAACCAATTCTAAATTCATCAAATTCACCATAATAGAAATAAAAGTATGCTGAGAAGAAATTATTTAGTATCCATGTTGGATAAGTCAAATTGTCTCCGTCGTGTTGCAGTGATGTAAGAATGCTTCCCGCAATTTCCTCCACGCTGTACTCATTTATAGATAAAATTCGTGACCCATTAGGAATTAATTGCTCATTGCTGAAGTCCATTATCGTATGCATAGAGTCCCCATCCCAATAAATCCTTAAGGGAAACAATGTGGTATCTACTTGAAAGCTGGAAAATATTTTATTTGAGGGAGTGATTGATGTATGACCATCACGAATGATTTCCGAATAAGAAGCTAGTAATCTATATGCTTCCAATTCTGTTGTTTCCTCTTGAACTTTCGATTTTAAATCTTCGGTAAGGGAATCGAATTCATCTTGTTTAGAATACAAAAATAAATTGGGATGGTAACGAATAAGTTGCTCTTCCAAGTAGGCAATATCCTCCTTAATCTCTAGTTCAGTGAAGAGTTCTTGCGCTTGAATTGATTGACAATTAAGCGTGGTAAATAAGATACACAGATGGAGAAAAGTGTACTTCATTTAACTGATTCGTTAGTTTACTTGTTGTAATTAATACGTATTAGTACGAGAAAAGGTTTGATTTATTGTTGATAGTTCGCAACTAATGATGAATGATCAATCGTTTGACAACGAAAGCACTACCTTGTTGAATTAGAACTTGATATGTTCCACTACTAAATTCCGAAACATTCAATTCAAGCTGATTTACTACTTTTTTTTTGAGGCAGACTCTTCCCATTACATCATATATTAGGATGCTCGTCTTGCCAGGAAGACCATTTATATTCACTGAGTTTATTGCGGGATTTGGAAAAATTGAAATTTCATTGAACAATTCAGAAATTGTTGCAGTTGAATCTATTTCTATATAACGCTGACCGTCGGACGTGAAGGTTGTATCGAGTCCAGCTTGATTAGTTGTTCTAATAGAAACATGGTAAACTTGATCAATCACTGGGCTTGCTAAAAGATGATTCAATGTCGTAGAAAGGCCACTACTTGCCCAGGCCGATACATCATCCAAATTGGGTAAAGTTCCAATGGCATATTCGTAATCGGAAATTCCAGAATGAATATCAATGATATCCCAATTAGCCTCCAAGGTTGCGGTATAGAATGTGTCAATGTCACTACTAGAACCGTCGTTAAGATTGGAAAGTGTAGGAACAGTGAAGTCTAACAAATAATCTTCGGAGACAATCAATGACCAATTTTCGGCACTGTCAATCACAATTGAATTCACGCGTCCAGTTGCAATTGCATTTTCACTTTCAAATGCCATCGTTTCAGTCACCCCAGCTGGAACTGTAATTTGACTTCCTCGTGATCGATAGACGTGGAAATCATCAAAACTTGCTGTACATCCTCCCGTTCTGAATGAAACTGAATTTCCTGATGTCAATGGGGTTGGATCTTGCCACTGCGTTACTAAATTTCCATCGACGTATAGTTTTATCATACCAGATACTGGACTATAGTTGACTTTGCAATTATACCATGTATTGTTGTTAATTGTCAACGTATCGTTCGCATAAAGTTGAAATACATCATTCGTAACACGGTAAATTTGCACTAAATTATCTGATTCTCGCAGGTAAACAAAGTATGAATTACCACGATTTGGCAAAGTAGCATCATCACAGAAAAAATGTAATCCTGCGCGTTGACTTGCACTTGCCGATGTTATATTTTGATTCCATTCGAATAGATAGTCCGTTGTTATATCTTGAACGATCGGAGTATAAGCGTTTGAGTTTTGTTCGAGATCGTCAGTGAAATCGTAGGATGCTGTTGTTATGCTATAAACTCCCGTTTGATTCGTCCAGTTACTTGAATTGTCTTCAAAATCCTCATTTAAAAACCCATAGGATGCATTTGAAGTCCACCCATTATCATTTACATCTTGGTGAACAATTTGGTAGTATTGAGTAGCCAACCCACTTTCTAAATCTGAATCTGTGAAATTTACTGTGAAGTCATTTGTATGCCATGTTGTATCAGCTTGAATAGCCGTCAGAGGCGCTGTTTCATCGGCAACTGTTCCAATTGTTGACGAATAGGTTGCTGCCCACCCTGAAGCTACTGTTCCGCAATCACTTCGAAACTCGATTAGTAAGGACGGCCCTGTTGAAGTAATAGTCCCAGGTGAGCTTGATCCAGTATAGATTCCAATTAACGGGGCATCTGGATCAACTCCATCGTAAATGAACATATTATCGTATCCGCTTTCAAGGTCAAACGCACTGAAGTTAATAGTTACAGTTAGTGCTGCCGTTGGCTGAACTAACCACAATTCGCGCTCATCATCTTGGTAGTTCCCCGCAGCTCCACCTGTGTCGTAAAGTGATCCAGAAGCAGCTGAAATCACATTGTAGGTCGGCAAATTATTGATCAATTTGTAATACTTCTCCCAGTCCCAGTAGATCCCTGGATCGGTATGTGATTGATTCGGAAAGTGCTGATGCCCTTTGATTTTTGTGCAACCTCCAAGTAAATTTATACCTGTAGTTGCAGGGCCATAATAAGTTCTCAATGAAGGAATGCCATAACCGCTTCCAACGATATCACGACTTAAATCCGCAGAACTGTTGTACATCGGTTCGGTATACCATGAAGGATTATTCACATATCCTTCATGTTCATATCCAATTGTATATGGGTTTTCGGAACCAACATGCCATGCCTTACTTGCTTCTAACACCATCTGAGTAACTTGACCATCCGAAGATCGAATTACATAATGAAACGACACGTTAGAGGCACAGTTTTGCGACCATGAGATTGCACCTGAATACGAACCTTGAATTGTATGGATTGTGATTGCCGAAATGGCAGTGCCGCTTCGTGAACTATAATTGCACGATGGTGCAGGATTCCAAACTGCTGGACCGTATTCGATAGATTTCCCCTGTGGAATAATGTAATCTTCTCCTTTGTCAGATTGAATGAAATCTGTTCCAAATATTATTTTTTTAGCAGCTAATACTTTGAGGTTAGTTTGTCCGAAAACGTCAACTAAAGATATGTTATGTTGTGAGAAGCCATATTTCAAAGCATTTGAATTAGAATTCAGAAATTTCAGCACAGAATAAATATGCATATCGCGAGCAAGTATGTTTACGCTGCCAGAATCAGGGATCTCAGTTAATTGAAGAAGAACATTTCGAATGCTTTTACCATCCGTTTGATTTCCACCGTTTGTAACTTCGATGTTCATAAAATGATTATATGAACTAGCATAAGCTAAAATTTGTTGTTCAGCAGATGCTTTTTGTTGCGCTATTGAAATCCCAGAAATTTTCGCAACGATAGATCCATTTTCGATGAAGTAGTTCTTGCCGTTATCATGTAACCCCATTATTCCATAAGCCATTGGCATGCCAGAACAAGATGCTTGATAATTCTCAAGATGAACAAGATGCGTATTGGTCCAAGAAACAGCTTCAAGGATGCCCGTTGTCAAGGATGGATAGCTTTGATAAGCAGATTCGAAACGAGAATCTATTGTTTGCTGGGCAATGAGACCTGCAAAAGTGAGAAATGTAAAAAGTGAGAGTAGCAGAGATTTCATTCAGAAATAAGTTGATTCCCAACAAAAATACAAAAGTATCAGCGGATATTCATCTTAATTCCAATGATTTATTTTAATAAAAAGCTATGTATGCCTACCATATCGGTTTTTAGTATTGATAAGGTAAGGTTATTTCTACTTCCTGTGTGATTGGTCCTTTTTACGCCGTTCCTCCAGCCATTTAGGTTGTTTTCGATCACTTTTGCGTACCGACCCAATTAACTGATCCGCCAAATCTTCTCGATTCACTCGTTTTAGCGAGCTTCGGATGTGCCCATGATTTTCTCGTTTGTACCAAAAGAAGAATCGACGTTGGTTTAATTTGTCCTCTTTATCCTTGACTGTTTTATATGGCTTCAACGTGTATGGGTGGACACCGCTATAATAAATGACCGTTGCTACGGTCATTGGAGTTGGAGTAAAATCTTGGACTTGCTCTAATTTGAAGCCCATGTCTTTCGTTTCCAAAGCTAAATTTGCCATGTCTTGGTCTTCACAGCCAGGATGAGAGGAGATGAAGTAGGGAATCAACTGTTGATTAATACCATGTTTTTCTGAGATGCGATCGTACTTTTCCTTGAACTTATGGAAGTACTTAAAAGACGGTTTTCTCATCACCCGAAGTGTGGCATCTGAAGTATGTTCGGGAGCAACTTTTAATCGCCCGCTGACATGTCGTGTGATCAGCTGTTCAATGTACTCGTCATGATTTCCATCAGCATTGTTTTTATTGAAGTCATCTACTAAAAGATCGTATCGAATACCCGAACCTACAAATGCCTTTTTTACTTTATCATGCTCATCTATTTTACGATATAGTTTAGTCATAGAGGAGTGAGAGGTGTCCAAATTACTGCAAATCACAGGATGAATGCAACTCGGACTAGAACAACGAGCGCAAATTGCTTCGTCTTTGCCTTTCATCCCATACATATTAGCTGACGGTCCTCCGATATCAGATAAGTAACCTTTGAAGTCTGGTAATTCAACAACTTCATCAAGTTCCTTCATAATTGATTTTTCACTGCGAGAAGCAATAAATTTCCCTTGGTGCGCCGAGATTGTGCAAAAACTACAACCTCCAAAACATCCTCTATGAAGATTGATCGAAAATTTGATCATTTCGTAGGCTGGAATGGTTCCTCTTTTTTTGTATTTCGGGTGTGGAAGTCGGGTGTAAGGAAGGTCGAATGATTCATCAATTTCCTTTGGCTCCATTGTTTTGTACGGTGGATTGATGACTAAAGTTGTATCTCCGACGTGTTGAATAATTCTATCAGCAGCCCATTTATTCGATTCGACTTCAACTGTTTTGAAATTGGCAGCATATTTTAACTTGTCGCTTAGGCATAATTCGTGACTTGATAATTCCGTGGTTGACCAATTTTTATTTTTGGGCAATTCTTCAGTTGTAGGATGAAGAAATGCGACTTGTTTCAAGGTCTTTAAGTTCGAGAATGGAACGCCTTTTTTCAAGAGTTGCATGATTTCACGAAGCGGTTGATCTCCCATTCCATAAACCAGTAAATCTGCTTTCGAATCCACTAAGATTGAGGGCATCAATTTGTCCGACCAATAGTCATAGTGAGTAACTCTTCGCAAAGAAGCCTCGATTCCACCGATTAGTACGGGGACATCAGGATAAATTTCCTTTAGAATTTTTGAGTAAACAGTAGTAGCATAATCGGGACGGAATCCTGAAGCTCCACCAGGGGTGTATGCATCTGTTGATCGGAGTCTCTTATTAGCGGTATAATGATTTACCATAGAGTCCATGCAGCCAGCTGTTACGCCGAAAAAATACTTGGGGCGCCCAAATTTCTTAAAGTCACGCAAGTCATCCTTCCAATTTGGTTGGGGAATTATTGCCACTGAAAACCCTTCATCTTCGATAATTCTGCCAATCACAGCAGTCCCGAATGCTGGATGATCAACATACGCATCACCAGAGATTAAAATCACATCCACTGAATCAAGACCTCTTTTTTTGAGTTCACTCATGGTAATTGGCATCCAATCAGTTAACGGTCTCATTGATTATTCATAGTTTATGGTACAAATTTACGTTAAATAAAGCAGCGCATCTAAAGAATTGATTATGATCCCGATTAGACACAAAGATTGTTGCTATATTACAATCTGTTATGATCGGACGTGTTTTTCTATTTTCATTTTTTTACTTACTGCTAAATTCGTGTTCCGAAGAGAAAAAATCATTTTTCCAAAAAACAATAATTCCTCAACAGCCATTTTTATTAAAAATGCAGCACTACTTCTCCGAGGTAGAGGACGAAATATCATTTCCAATTTGGTTCGATGACTCCATTATTAAATTTCGTAGAATTAAGACCTTGACACGAAATGTTTATGCGTTAAATCAAGACACAGTGTTCGTTAATTTGCCTAGAATTCAGAAGGTCTATTCATTTGACGTTAAGGGTGAACTGACAGCTTTAGAAATAACGGAGTACTACGAGCGAACGAAAGTGCATCATGTTACTTTTATCTATGGTAGCGTTAAAGATGAAAATGGTTTTGCAAATGTGGAATTTGAACAAGATGATCATTTGATAGATGAGGAATTGGCCTACACATTATATGATCTTGAACAATGCGCAAAGAGTTTTTTAGTCTACAAGAATCGAGCTAGTGGGGACTATTTGTTTTATATGACAGATGAAAAACAACGCGGTCCGTTATCAGTAGAAGCATTTGTGAACCCAACACCAAATGATTGGGTAGTTCTAGGAACTCCAACTGTGCCAGATAAGTGCTATCAAGTTCAAAACCGAGTAAATGAAAGTAGTGTGAAGAAGATCACTTATTCAAAGCGGAGTAATCGTGTTGAGACAATAGAATTCGAAAACACACCGTTCAATTACAAAAGAACGATTCAGTATGATAAAAATGGACTTTGTACTGGTTTTATTGACTCAACGTTCAGTATTGATCAATTTTTAATGAGACGTAGCTCGAATTTCTCACTTGATTCGAATCGATTACCAACAAAGATTGTTCACAAAAGTGAAAAAGGAAATGGAGAAATTGGCAATCGACAATTAGAAACTTTTGAATACATCTACTATGAGTAAATTACAGTTAATCATTCTCTTTTCATCTATACTTATTAGTTGGTCTTGTAGTTTAGTCTTTGCGCAAAAAATTGATTCTGTAACGATTGATGGAAAGCAATTTTATGTGTATCCATTTCAGGTTGAGGTTTTGTCGCAACCGGAGTATAATATAGCTACTCGAACAAAGAAGATAAACTCGTTTCGATCCGCATCTTTTCAGGATTATCGGAAATATTTCTTTGATGAGATAGAGGGGGAGGCAACACGTAAAGAATATAGAAGTTTTAAAAAATTAGTTCGCGCTTACTCAAGGGGTAAGGGCTATTCGGAGGAACAGAAATACCTTAATAAAAAATTCATAAAAGCCGTTCGGTTAAATCCATACCCACTGCTCCAGCAACGGTTTTTTGCTAATCGTGACCTCACCCCTTTTCTTGATCCACTTCCAGATGGAAATTATATTCAATACTATTCTGATTTTTGTATTGTTGATGCTAAAGGCGAATGCACAAATATGAACTCCATGATTGCAGGTCACTTCTCGTTTAAAAATAACATGCTTGATGGTGAGGCAACATGGATAGACCTAGAGGGTGACACGCTTAAGCACGGGTACTTTAATGAAGGGCTTAAAGATGGGATGTGGATTTATGAAACACGTAGATCACCTTATACAATTAATAAGAAGACAGCTGAATCTTACATTGAATTTGGCACAATTGAGCTCGATACTACAATTGAAAGACTCGCTTATGCTCGCGGAGTTAGAAATGGGGCTTACGCAAAATTTCAAAATTCTCAATATCCTATCGAAACAGGTTTTTACACGCAAGGAGAAAAATCGGGAGAATGGATTTACCGAGACATCAATTTTAAATTAGTGAAATTTAAACGCATGAGAATGCGAAATAATGAACTTATTACACATAGGCTAACTTATGAAGATGACAATAGCTTGGTTGTCAATCAAAAATGGTTGCGCGATGGTCTAATCGAAACGTATTCAACAAACAGTGAGCAGTTTAATTTCTTTTCCGATTTCGACATCATACCACCAAAGTTTGACTTGTATTCAATCAATTTCGAGTTGGAGGAAGATCTTGAATTAGAGGAGGAAATCTCTGAGAATATATATGACTACATTTCAGATTATGATAATTATAATGAAGATTATGATTATTCTGTTTCATCCTATCAGCCTCGAGAGTATGATGCTCGATTAGAGAAATACAAAAATAGAAGTCTACTCATGGATAGTCTCGGAGGAAAACCTTTTTATTCAGGAATACTTGAAAGTTACTACCCTAATGGGGAGTTGGCTTATAGATACGAATTCGTTGATGGGATGCTTTTAAAGGAGGATACGATTTTCTGGGACAACGGAATTGCACATGATGTTATTACTCTTGTTCCAGATTCAAATCAATATTTGCGATCTATTTATGATTACGACGGAAAATTATTCATGGAGTTAGCTTACGATTCTGTAATGGATTTCCTGCATTTCAAGACGCACATAGTAAAGAAATTTACCATTTTGGATGGTCTTGAAGCAAATCGAGCATCTTACGGCGATTATTTTTATTATTCTATTTTCGATACGATTGAATATGAATTAGTAGAGCCGATTCTACTATATAGATCTTGGTTTACGGGTGATTCGACAATGATGTACTCAACAAATTACGACCCAAATTCAAGATCGCTAACCTTCACCAACATTGCCGCCTTGGGTAATTTAGTTTATACCGACAACCGTGTTTTTGCGGAAGACTTCGAAAGTTGGACGGGTAAAAAAACAACATTTCTGGGTGACCTTGAACTAGTCCAGACCTCTTCTGGATCACTTTATGAATGGATTACTGCTGATTCGATCCCACAAAGGCATATTTCTAGCTCATACGAGATGTTTGATGTTGCTAGAGATTATAAATTGAATAAGAATGGCATCCCATATACTGGTGATGTTAATGTGAATTTTGAAAAGAGAAAATTTAGTATTGGCAAGAACGATCTTACAATTAATCTTCAAAAGAATAAGTCTTTAGAGAAAAAATTAGTTAAGGATTTGAAGCGTTTTCGTGATAAAGGGAAGACCAAGTACCCATTAATTATGAGTCTAATTGATGCTTCGGACACAGAAATTGATGTTAGTGCTTATTTTAATTCAATTTTCATAAACGGTCCACTTGGCAATCGATTTTCTTCCTCTGCACAAGAATATGATAATTATAGTGAGACTCCAGTTAGAGGCTCGCAGGTTTCCAAAATTGTTGGCTATATGTTGGATGGTAAAGCGCAAGGACTTTGGGTGAGTTATGATCAATTTGGGGGGGAAATGCATGAAACTTCCTACAATTCAGGTGAAATTGAGGGTGAATCGATTTCGTATAGCTACGAATATCCAAAATCGGAAGAAGATTTTTTATATGATTACAATCCAAGAGGTTATCTAAAAGATTCTCTTCCAAAGAAAAAAACACACTATATCTCGAAAATTGAGAATTACTCAAATGGCAAACGCCACGGAACCGAAGTAAAATTTAACTGGTTAGGTGAAGAGTTAAGTCGAAGTAATTATCTTGAGGGCTATAAGGAGGGGAAGTCTATTGAGCGTAATAAACTAGCACATAGTGTCATGAATTTTTCTGGAGGTCAGCTTGATGGGTATTATCAAACATATCTTACCATTCCAAGTCGTGACTCGATATTACTCTTTGATCTTAATTTCCAAGATGGATTACTTCAAGGAGAATCTAAGTCATATCACATGAACGGACAATTGGCAAAGAGAGGGTTCTTTTTAAATGGTGCACCGATTGAAGATTATGAAGCATACGACACGCTAGGGTTCAAATACCATTATGTGAAGTTCAAATATTCTTTTCCGATCGAAGAGAAAATTTGGGAAGAAAACGAACTAAGTGTTCGCTACCAATTCAATTGGGAAGATTCAATTGCTTTTCAACCCTCAGATATCACAACATCACAATCGCTCGAATCTACGATGTATAAACTTGGCTTGGGAGGTAATTATCTTTCGCAACCCTATTATGGTCGACCTAGTTTGGTTAGTAAATCTGGTGTGTCGTATCACTTAACTAAATATTTTCCCAACGATAGAATTTCAAGAGATGGTGAAATGACGGAAGGAAAAAAAATAGGCTGCTGGAAATATTTCAGCTATGATGGTGAACTTCTCTATGAGGTCGATTATCAAGATAGTATTATTGAACTCAATGATTCTATCAAGTTTAAATCGAAAGGAATACTCTCGGATTTTGATGCGAATGGAAATCTAATCTACACAAGTTTTATTATTGAGAAGTTTTCAAAATATGACTGTGCACACTCCGATCATTATGAAATTCGACAGCACTACACGATTTGGGAGGCCCATGATTCAACCGGTAGAATGAATGGTTATGTGCAAAATTTCTACGATAACGGAACACTCCAAAGTAAAGGTATAATGAAAGACGGACTTCCAAGTGGAGTTTGGAAATTGTACGATCCATTTGGTAAATTGAATCATTATGGAGTTTATGTACAAGGCAAACGTGATGGAAGATGGTTATCAGGGGATCTCTCTAAAACGAAATATTTGGGAGATATATGTTTAAATCCAAATTTACCTGATTTAGCCGAAGAAATTAAGTACCGCGAAAATTTGCTAGATATAACGATTACTAATTATCAATTAGGGAAAGCCCTAAATAAGCAATACTATGATATTGATATGAATCGATTTTATGAAGATGAGGCAGCTGATGATAATGAGAAGAGTGAAGATTGATGCTTCTCTTTTTATCTAAAACAAAACATCGAATAGCCGATCATCAAACAAACAAAGCAGGAAAACTCTTAAATCCGATCCATTGTTTATTTTTGTAATTCAAAGTTTTAGAATATGCAATTATCAAAAAACAATGCGAGTACATCCTGCGATTATCGCGTACTAATCGGAAATGAAATTAGTTTGATAGATTCCATTTCATCTGATGATCAATCGTTACTCGAAAACTTTCTGAAACTAGATAAAGATAGCGCAGATGTAAAATCACTTGACAGCTCGATTTTGTTAGTCAAATCGAATAAAAATAAAGAGAAAATGCGTAAAGCTGGAGCGGCTTTTCGTACTTCGCTCGACAAAGACGTCAAAAAAATTGGTGTGAATGGCTCGGAAGAAGATCTCTACCCATTTATAGAAGGTTTTATGTTGGCGAGTTACCAATTCATTAAGTATTTTAAAGATCGTGCTAAAAAAGCATTCAAACTGACAGACATTTATGTTGGATCAAATATTTTGGATAATTCAATTACATAACTAACTAATAGCACTTCTGCTGTTTTTTGGGCACGAGACATGGTTAATGAGCCAGTTTCATTTCTAAATGCAGAACAACTTGCGGAGGAAATCGTAGAACTCGGAAAAAATTCTGCCCTCAATGTTACAATTCTTGAAAAAGCACAAATAGAAGCATTGAAGATGGGAGGATTATTGAGCGTAAATCAAGGCTCAATCGATCCACCAACTTTTATCATCGCAGAATATAAAGGAAAGAACCCAAAGAATTCGAAACCAATTGTGCTTGTCGGAAAAGGCGTTGTATATGACACTGGTGGATTGAGCCTAAAACCTACGCCAAATTCCATGGATATTATGAAGAGTGATATGGGAGGCGCAGCATGTATGGCTGGAGCAATTTATCTTGCAGCCTTACAACAACTTCCACTGCATATTATTGCGCTAATTCCTGCAACGGATAATCGGCCGGGATTAAATGCTTATGCTCCAGGTGACGTTGTTACGATGTATGATGGAACAACAGTTGAGGTTATGAATACTGACGCTGAAGGACGAATGATTCTTGCAGATGCATTGGCTTATTCTAAAAAATATGACCCTGAAGTCGTTATTGATGCCGCAACATTGACAGGTGCTGCTCATCGTGCCGTTGGTGAACACGCAACATGTATGATGGGGACAGCAGATGACAAATACTTTGATCAACTACATAAAGCTGGAGATGAAACGTATGAACGATTGATTCGGTTTCCATTTTTCGAAGAATATTTTGAGGAAATGAAATCTCCAATTGCTGATTTGAAGAATATTGGTGGACCAAGTGCCGGGATGATTTCCGCAGGAATGTTTCTAGAGCATTTTGTCGAAGCACCTTACATTCATCTTGATATTGCTGGCCCTGCGTGGTTAAATAGCACCAGCGCATATCGCACTAAAGGTGGAACAGGAACAGGAGTGCGTATGCTATACCACTTCTTAAAACATTACGTTTAATGAGTACTACAGAACAAAAATCTGATCATCCAAATAGTAATGCGGTGCGCGTTGGAATATCTATGGGTGACATCAATGGTGTCGGCCCCGAAGTTATAATGAAAGCATTAGCGGATAGTCGAATTCTTCAAGGGTGCACACCAATCATCTATGGTTCAACCAAGATTTTCTCCTTCTATAAGAAAGGGATGGACCTTAGAGATTTTAATTATCAGTCTGTTAAATCTGCGGAAGATGCACGAAATAGAAAAATCAACGTCATAAATGTTTGGGATGAGGAAGTGGAACTAGAAGTTGGGAAGACTACGGAAACTGGCGGGAAATACGCGTTTATGGCACTGGAAGCAGCTACTAAAGATCTCGCAGCTGGAAAGATTGATGTTCTTGTAACGGCACCGATATCAAAGGAAGCAATGGCGAAAACGGGATTTGAATTTCCTGGTCACACTGAATATCTTGCTGATATGGCAGGTGAGGAAGAAGCATTAATGTTGATGATCTCTCCAACACTTAGAGTTGGGTTAGTTACATCACACATTCCACTGAAAGAAGTTACGGAAACGCTCACAATTGATAAGGTTGCTGGAAAAATTAGTGAATTCAATGATAGCTTAAAGAAAGATTTTGGAATTCAACGTCCTAAAATTGCTGTTTTTGGAGTCAACCCGCATGCTGGTGAAAATGGGAAAATGGGATCTGAAGAAAGTGAAGTCATCAATCCTGCTATAAAAAGAATGCGTGGAGAAGATATTCTAGCATTTGGTCCGTTTCCAGCAGATGGATTCTTCGGGTCGGCAAGTAAATCTGAGTATGATGGTGTCTTAGCAATGTATCACGATCAAGGATTGGCAGCATTTAAAGCACTTTCTTTTCACGATGGAGTCAATTTTACTGCTGGATTACCAATCGTAAGAACTTCACCAGATCATGGGACTGCTTTTGATATTGCAGGGCAAAATAAGGCTGAGGGAAATTCTATGAGGCAGGCAATCTATTTAGCAATGGATGTACATAGAAAGCATCAATTCGAGAAAGAAATTACTGCTGATCCATTAAAAATTTCAGAACGAAAAAGAAGAGATTACGAGCCAAGAAGAAGTTAATCACAAAATTCTGTTGATAGAAATATTTTTTTCGAATAAAATCCTTAACTTTGCCGCCCATCTGTCAACGAGTAGATGATTTAATACATACTATCAGTGAACAACACGAACAATAATCAGTTCATAATTCCCTTCGTTGGATTGAAGGATGGGAAGCACGATTTTGAGTTCAAACTTGCTGATGCGTTCTTTGAAGAAAATGAATACTCATTGATTCGAAAAGGAAAGATTCATGTGAATCTTGAATTTGAGAAGAAAGAAACAATGATGATTGGAAATTACAACATCGATGGAAAAGTTGTGTTAAATTGTAATCGCTGCAATGATGATTTGGAAGTGAATATCAACGGAGATTATCGTTTGGTATACAAGTTCGATTCAACGCCGTCCAATGATGAATCTTTGGTGATCGTTTATCCCGAAGAGTTTGAATTGAATGTAGGTGCAACCTTGCTTGAGTTAATCAATGTTTCTTTGCCTGCCAGAGCAGTGCATAATGATGGGAAATGTAATGATGATATGCTCGAACTATTTGATGAGTACGTTGTTAATAAGGAGGACGATTTTAATGAAGAGTTTGATGAACTCGATGAGGAATCAGAATTCGAGAATAATAAACAAGAGGAGGAAGATGTTTCAGATGAAATTGATCCTCGTTGGGAAGCATTAAAAAAATTGAAAAAATAAGTCACCTTGGTGATATAACGATAATAAAAAAAGAAAAATGGCACATCCAAAACGCAAGATCTCGAGAACGAGACGCGACAAGAGAAGAACACATGTGAAAGCTGAAGCGAAAAACATCGCTACATGTCCAACAACTGGACAACCACACCTTTTTCACCATGCTCACTGGCATGAAGGAAAACTGTACTACAAAGGGAAGGTAGTTGCAGAAAAAGAAGTGGCAATTTAGAGCTAATCTAGTTCTTCTTTATGAAGATAGGAATTATCATCTTGATAAACAAAAACGCGACTAAATTGCGATTGAGTTTCGAAAGATCTGACTAAAATATTGTTAGGCGACACAGATTGATTTTGTGTGGCCTTTCTGTGTTATAAGAGATTGAGCTTTTAGCGGCAGGCAACTCATTCACCAATAGTTGTTTACAAGTTAAGATGAAATTCCACAGAGATTCCCTCAAAAAAAGTGATATTCACACTCGGAAATCGATTTAATTCGTTCTTCGAAATTGATAAATGAAGCATTCAATAAGTTATGAATAAGATTTCAGCGGCAATAACAGGAATTCAAGGGTATGTTCCTGATTTCGTTCTCACCAACGACGAACTTTCTAAGATTGTCGACACCAATGATGAGTGGATTATCTCTAGGACAGGCGTTAAAGAACGAAGAATTCAAAAGGAGGGTGCTTCATCGGATATGTGTGCAGAAGCAGTGAAAGGACTACTAGAAAAAACAGGAGTTGATGCCTTGGAGATCGACCTTGTGATTGTTGCCACCGTAACACCGGATTATCCATTCCCAAGTACTTCCAATATTGTTTGTGATAAAACGGGCATGAAAAACGCATGGGGTTATGACCTTATTGCTGCATGTTCAGGTTTCATTTACGCACTCTCAACAGGAGCTCAATTTATTGAAACAGGTCGTTACAAGAAAATTATAGTAATCGGAGTTGATAAAATGTCTTCTATCATTAATTATAAGGATAGAACAACTTGTGTCATCTTCGGGGATGGTTGTGGTGCGGCATTACTTGAGCCAAATGAAGAGGGTCTTGGGGTACAAGATTTTATTTTGAAAGCTGATGGATCTGGTCGCGAGTATTTACATATGCCTGCCGGAGGATCTTTGAATCCAGCATCAAAAGAAACAATTGAAAACGAACAGCATTTCGTTCATCAAGAAGGAAAGCAAGTTTTTAAATTTGCTGTCACAAATATGGCCGATGTCTCTGCTGAAATCATGGAGAAAAACAACCTCACAGCAGATGATGTTGATTGGCTAGTGCCACACCAAGCTAATCTTCGAATTATCGATGCAACAGCAAATCGTATGGGACTGCCAAAAGAAAAGGTAATGGTCAACATTCAAAAATACGGAAATACAACAGCGGGCACACTACCACTATGCCTTTGGGATTACGAAAAGCAACTGAAAAAAGGAGACAATCTCATCTTATCTGCTTTTGGCGGCGGATTTACTTGGGGCGCTGTTTATCTTAAATGGGCTTACAATTCCTAAAAAATAGTATTTTTACCTCACATAAATCTGTAGGAAGATGAATATCAAAGAAATACAAGATCTGATCAAATTCGTAGCTAAATCTGGAGTTACGGAAGTAGAGATCGAAAGAAAAGATTTTAAAATCACTATTAAGTCGGAAGATAAAGCGGCTAAAGAGATGAAAACAATGGTTGTTCAAGCTACTGCTCCAACAACTGTCGCGATTCCTGCTGCTGCTCCAGTGCCTGTTGCTGCAACACCTGCTGCTGCTGAATCTGAGGATGACAAATACGTAAAAATATTGTCTCCAATGATTGGTACATTCTACCGTTCTGCTGGACCAGACAAAGACACATTCGTTTCTGTTGGTGATACATTTAAAGTCGGTGATACTGTTTGTATTATTGAAGCGATGAAGTTGTTCAACGAGATCGAAGCGGAAATCACAGGCAAGATCGTTAAGGTCTTAGTGGATGATGCAACTCCAGTTGAATACGATCAGCCATTATTCTTGGTAGATCCATCATAAGAAATTTATTGGCACTTTGATCTGACTTCTTCGGAACAATATCATAGGCTGAATAATAATCAATACTAAATCTTTAGGCATGTTCAAAAAAATATTGATCGCCAATAGAGGAGAAATCGCCCTTAGAGTTATACGCACGTGTAAGGAGATGGGGATTAAAACAGTTGCTGTTTACTCCACAGCTGATAAGGATAGTTTACACGTTCGTTTTGCGGATGAAGCGGTTTGTATCGGTCCCCCAATCAGTGCTAAGTCGTACTTGTCAATCCCAAACATAATTGCTGCTGCAGAAATTACAAATGCAGATGCAATTCATCCTGGCTACGGATTCTTGTCAGAAAACGAGAAATTTTCGCGCGTTTGCCAAGAACATGAAATCAAATTTATTGGTGCGCTTCCAGAGCAAATTGCTGGAATGGGAGATAAAGCGACAGCTAAAGCGACAATGCTTGCTGCTGGAGTGCCATGTATCCCAGGGTCAAAAGGACTGCTTAAAGACCTTGCCGACGCAAAGAAGAATGCAAAGAAAATCGTTTATCCAGTTATTCTGAAAGCAACTGCTGGTGGTGGTGGTAAAGGAATGAGAATCGTCTGGAAAGAAGAAGAAATGGAAGCTGCTTGGGATGGTACTCGTGCAGAATCAAAAGCTGCTTTTGGAAATGATGGCTTGTACATGGAGAAATTTATCGTAGACCCACATCATATCGAAATCCAAATTGCTGGAGATCAATTCGGTAATGTTTGTCACATGTCCGAACGCGATTGCTCTATCCAGCGTCGTCACCAAAAACTGGTCGAAGAAACGCCTTCACCTTTTATGACAGATGAACTTCGCGAGAAGATGGGAGTTGCGGCAATTAAGGCGGCAAAAGCTGTGAAGTATGAAGGAGTTGGTACAGTTGAATTCTTAGTGGATGAAAACAGAGATTGCTACTTCATGGAGATGAATACGCGAATTCAAGTGGAACATACGATCACTGAAGAAGTGATTAACTACGATTTAATTAAAGAACAAATTAAAATCGCTGCTGGAATTAAAATTTCGGGGGAAAATCACTATCCGAAAGGTCATTCAATTCAATGCAGAATTAATGCTGAAGATCCAGACCATGACTTCCGTCCAAGCCCAGGAAAAATCACAAGCTATCACCAACCAGGAGGACATGGGGTCCGGATTGATACACACGTTTATGCGGGGTACACAATCCCTTCAAACTATGATTCGATGATATCGAAACTAATTGTTGTTGCACAAACACGCGAAGAGGCAATCAATAAAATGAAACGCGCGCTTGACGAGTACATCATCGAAGGAGTTAAAACAACCATTCCTTTTCATCAAAAACTTATGATGGACGAGCAATTCAATAAAGGAGTATTCACTACTAAATTCATGGAAACATTTGAATATTAGTTTGTAAAACACACAAGTCTTTAAGGGAATCCATTTTTGGGTTTCCTTTTTCTTTACCTATATTTCCCATCTTGACAGGCATATTATTTTACATGGATAGGATTTCAACCAATTCTATGAGAACAAAAATTGCTCCACTGCAAAATTTCTACATTGTGGTAAATATTCTTTTCCTGCTGTGGGTGTATTATGCTTAGAGTCTTTAGCAGGAAGGACAAGTTTAGCATGACCCAGTTTGCTCCACAGATTTATGTCATGATCCAGAATACATCACCATATTTCAATCAAACATGCTCAATCCTACTTGGATGAATATCATTTTAAGTTTAACAGAAGATTGAATCTTGAAAATTGCTTTGACAAATTGATCAGTAGAATGTCCAACACATCATGGTTTAGTTACAAAATGGCAATTGACGACTTAAGTGATTAATCCAATAAGTAAATACAAACGACATTAAAGTTCAAACAATAGAAAATAGTAGGAGTTGATCAATTTAGATCAGAATCTCAACGATTACCCCCCCCTCAAGTTTACTAACTTTAGTGAGACCGTGTTTCCCTAACCCCTTGATACCTTTATCCCATT
Organism: Bacteroidota bacterium; assembly: GCA_024280295.1. Classification (GTDB taxonomy): domain Bacteria; phylum Bacteroidota; class Bacteroidia; order Flavobacteriales_D; family Crocinitomicaceae; genus UBA4466. Next base: position 47,441 of record JAJRQK010000039.1, on the reverse strand, counting down.
GCTTGTTTGATAGCCCTGAAGCATCTTTGAGTTCGATCAGCATCATTGATTGTTTATTCTCAAGAATTTGATAAATAATCTTTTCACCTTCAGTGAGTTCTGGACCTTTAGGCTCTCCCCAGTTTTCTGGTTTCATTTGAGGGAAGAATAACACCTCCTGAATTGAAGGGTTATTCGTCAAATACATGATCAAACGATCCATTCCAATTCCCATTCCTGATGTTGGTGGCATTCCGTATTCTAAAGATCTCAAGAAATCTTGATCAATGAATTCTCCAGCCTCATCATCTCCTTTAGCAGCTAATTTGACCTGTTCTTCAAAACGTTCGCGTTGATCGATAGGGTCGTTCAATTCAGAATAAGCATTGGCAATTTCCTTTCCGCAAACCATTAATTCAAATCGCTCTGTCAATGAAGGATCTTCTCTGTGCTCTTTACATAAAGGCGACATTTCCTTTGGATAATCAGTGATGAAGGTTGGTTGAATATAATTTCCCTCACATTTCTCACCAAAAATCTCATCAATAAGCTTCCCAACTCCCATAGTTTCGTTAACAGGAATTCCCATTCCAAGTGCAGCTGCTCTGAGTTCTTTTTCTGATTGTCCTTTAATATCGTATCCTGTAAAATCTATAATCGATTGACGCATGGTCACTCGCTTGTATGGTGCTTTGAAATCAATTTCGTGTTCTCCAAATGTCGTTTTAGATGTTCCGTTTACTTCAATTGCGCAATGCTCCAAAAGTCGCTCGCAAAAATCCATCATCCAATTGTAATCTTTGTAGGAAACATAAATTTCCATGGCTGTAAATTCAGGATTGTGCGTCCTGTCCATGCCTTCATTCCGAAAATTCTTCGAGAACTCATAAACACCATCAAATCCACCTACAATAAGTCGTTTGAGATACAATTCATTCGCAATTCGCATATATAATGGAATGTCAAGAGCATTGTGATGAGTCATAAATGGTCTAGCTGCTGCTCCACCCGCGATAGGTTGAAGTATTGGCGTTTCAACTTCCAAATAACCAGCATCATTGAAGAAATTACGCATCGCAGTGAACAGTTTTGTTCGTTTGATGAATACCTCTTTTACTTCTGGATTTACCACTAAATCAACATAGCGTTGACGGTAACGCAATTCGGGATCTGTAAATGCATCATGCACAATACCCGCATCGTCAGTTTTCGAAGTCGGTAATGGTTTAAGCGACTTACTCAACATCTTTATCTCAGTAACATGAACAGAAATTTCTCCAACTTTCGTCTTAAACACAGTACCGCGTATTCCAATAAAATCACCTAAGTCGAGTAATTTCTTGAAGACATCGTTGTATAAGCTTTTATCTTCATCTGGACACAATTCATCACGACTCAAGTAAATTTGTATTCGTCCAAAAGAATCAAGAACCTCCGCAAAGGATGCTTTTCCCATGATTCTTCTCGACATCAATCTTCCTGCAATACACACTTCCTTTCCTTCCTCGAACTTTTCCTTAATCTTCGCTGAATAATCAGTTACGGGATAAAGTGCCGCGGGAAAAGGATCAATTCCCATCGCTCGCAATTTCGTCAACGATTCTCTACGTTGAATCTCCTGCTCGGAAAGTTCGATGTGACTCATACTAGTACTTGGTATTTTGAACGGACAAAGATAGAAAGATTTAGGGCGTTTTAACGGGCTATCCGCTCTTATCTTTTTAGCATCGTTACTTCGAGCTCACTTAGCTTGCACAGTCAAAAAAGGATGACCGCTGCTATCCCTAACGCGACGTTTCATTCCAAAAAAACATATAAAACCGTAAAATTATCGTTTTAAACCTATTTAGTCTTTGTTATAAAATCCTCCTCCAACTCTCTACATCCTCACCAACACCCTACACTACTCATTCTCTTCAATTGTGCTTTCGCGATAAACCCGCCCAGCTCTTTGTGCCCTCGTGCCTTTGTGATAAAACCGATCACCGAAACATCTAACAACCCATCAACCTCCCCACGTTCATAAATGATGTTAACACAACTACTACCCCTGCGAATTCCAATTATCTTTGAAGAATGGACTTAAATACCGTAAAGGCATTGCACATTATATTTGTTGTCAGCTGGTTCGCCGGACTCTTCTATATCGTGCGTTTGTTCATCTATCATGTCGAAGCTCAAGCAAAGGAGGAAACCGAAAAACGAATTCTTTCTACACAGTTCAAAATGATGGAAAGTCGTTTGTGGTGGATAATCACGACCCCTGCAATGATTTTAACCCTAGTATTCGGCATTTGGATGTTGATCCTAGCACCAGGATATTTGCAAGCAGGTTGGATGCATATAAAATTGGCGTTTGTTGCTGTATTACTCATTTACCATTTCGTGTGTCAAAAAATTATGATCGACATGAAAAACGGAAGCTATAAATGGAAATCTGGTGGACTTCGACTCTGGAATGAACTTGCAACCCTATGTCTAGTCGCAATTGTCTTTTTGGCTGTGGTTAAAAATCAACTTGATTGGATTAAAGGAACAATAGGATTCTTTGCCGTAGCAATTGGGCTAATGGTCCTTATTAAACTATACAAACGAACACGAAAAAATAAGTAACGATATGTACAATAACCTGCTCGTAACAACAGAAAATAAAATAGTGACGATAACTATCAACCGTCCGAAACAATTGAATGCGCTCAATAAAGAAACAATAGAAGAATTGCATCAGGCGCTTAAATCTGCAGATGAAGATACTGGGGTTGGCGTAATCATCTTAACTGGTTCTGGTGAGAAAGCATTTGTTGCTGGAGCAGACATCAAAGAGTTCGTTGACTTCTCTATTGCAGAAGGTGGTAAATTGGCAAGTAATGGACAAGAGATATTGTTTACGTTTTTGGAAAATTTAGCAACACCAGTCATCGCCGCTGTAAATGGTTTTGCCCTTGGAGGTGGATTGGAACTTGCGATGTGTTCCCATATCAGAATTGCTTCTTCAAATGCCCGAATGGGATTACCAGAAGTGAGCTTAGGTGTTATTCCAGGATATGGAGGGACACAACGATTGGCGCAATTAGTCGGTCGTGGAAAAGCAAATGAAATGGTTTTTACTGCTGGCATGATTAAATCGGATGATGCACTCAAATGGGGATTGGTCAATCACGTTGTTGAGTTAGAAGATCTTCTTGCTAAAGCAAATGAAATTGCTTCGAAAATTCTGAACAATTCAGGTAAAGCTATTACTTCTGCAATTCGCGCAGTAAATGCTGGATTTACTGATGGTATAAATGGATATCATGTAGAAATTGAAGAGTTCGGAAAGTGTTTTGGAACAGCCGACTTCAAAGAAGGAACAACAGCATTCTTAGAAAAACGTAAAGCCAATTTTAGAAACTAAGTGAGTTCAATTAGAAATTTAGTAGGACAGACAGCCATTTATGGGCTACCGACAATTGTCGGACGAATGCTCAATTATTTCCTAGTCCCACTTTACACTGCTGTCTTTGTTGACACTGCCGATTATGGTGTGGTTTCTGAATTATATGCTTGGGTTGCATTTTTGATTGTGCTCTTAACTTTTGGAATGGAAACAGCATTCTTCAAGTACTTCAATGAGCGTGAAGATAAAGAAGCCGTTTTCCGGAACGGCTTTTTGACCGTAATCGGCGTGAATGTGTTTTTCTTCCTTATTCTACTCCTATTCAATCAATCAATTGCGGAAGCAATGATGTACGGGGATCACAACGAATTCATTATTATACTTGGGCTTGTTGTGGTGGTAGATGCAACAGCTGCACTGCCAATGGCAAAACTTCGCGCCGAAAATAGGGCAAAACGGTTTTCAATAATTCACTTTAGTGCAATTGCAGTTAATATTGGACTAAACCTCATATTTCTACTCGTTTTCTTCAATCCAGAAGAACCTATGGAAGGTGTACTTTTTATTCTGATTGCGAACCTTCTAGCATCTTCCATTAAAATAATAGGAACTTATAAAGACTTTATCCAGCTAAAGTTTAAGTTTGATAAGTTATTGGCTAAGGCCATGATTAAATATTCGTTTCCTCTTGTAGTTGCTGGGTTTGCTGGTATTATTAACGAAACTTTGGATAGAGTAATGATGAAACCTATTCTTGTTGGCACGGGAATGACAACACGTGAAGCTCTACAGGAAGTCGGAATTTATAGTGCTTGTTACAAATTGGCTATGATTGTTACGATTTTTCTTCAAGCATATCGATATGCTGCTGAACCTTTTTTCTTTTCCCAATCAAAAAATAAAGATAGAAATAAGTTGTATGTGCGAATAATGAATTATTTCGTCGCGGTTGTTTGTATTGTCTTTTTGGGAGTTGCACTTAACATTGATATCTTCAAAGAGTTCATTAGAAATGAAGATTATTGGGCAGGACTAGGAGTTGTTCCCATACTTTTGGTGGCGAATGTCTTTTTGGGAATCTACTATAACCAATCAATTTGGTATAAACTAAGTGGGCAAACAAAATTTGGTGCATATCTTGCTATTGGAGGAGCACTAATCACAGTATTAGTCAACATTATTTTCATCCCACTATATGGATACTGGGCAAGTGCTTGGGCGACTCTAGTTGTATATGCAGTTCAAATGATTGTTTCTTATCTCTTGGGGCAGAAGTATTACCCAATTAACTACAATCTGCGAAAATTTGCACTCTATTTTGGGTTGGCAATTATCCTATTTTTTATCACACAAATAATGAATCTCGATCCAAACAAATTTTCTTGGCCCAAATTCTTTATCCATAACGGTTTCATTCTCTTCTACGTATTTGTTGTTTGGTTCATCGAAAAAGGACCAATGTCATCCAAGCCTACACCAGAAACAATCGCAGAAACGTAATTTGTTTGGACTGATTCCGTTTACTCCAGAGATTCTTACGATGTCCACGCGCTAACGTTGGTAACTTCTCTTAAAACGATCGATTCTTCGTTTCTCAACTAAGCCTTTTTTGTACATTTGGTAGTTGAAAAAAGCCGAATGAAAGTCAAAGTAATTAATCAGTCTAAGCATCCATTACCAGCCTACGAAACAGCAGCTTCAGCAGGATTGGATGTGCGAGCGAATCTCATAGAGTCCACTGAGCTAAATCCGATGGAAAGGGTGCTAGTTAAAACAGGGTTATTTCTTGAAATTCCTAAAGGATATGAATGTCAAGTTCGACCAAGAAGTGGATTGGCATTGAAAAAGGGAATTACCGTCTTAAATTCACCTGGTACAATTGATGCAGATTATCGCGGTGAAGTTGGAGTGATCCTTGTTAACCTGTCGAATGATATTTTTGTCATCGAAGATGGAGAACGTATCGCTCAATTGGTGTTTGCTGAAGTGCAACAAGCCCAATGGGAAGAAACAGAATCATTAACAGAAACAGATCGGGGTGCTGATGGATTCGGAAGCACTGGAGTAAAGTAAAACTTGATAACCGCATGAAGATAATTGTACCAATGGCAGGAAGGGGAAGTAGATTACGTCCTCACACGCTAACAGTTCCAAAGCCACTTGTGCCTGTTGCTGGTCAGCCAATCGTTCATCGATTAGTGAAGGATATTGCAGAGGTTGTTGGTGTAAAGATTGATGAAATTGCTTTTATTCTAGGCGATCCCGCTTTCTTTGGTGACGATGTAGTTTCTAGTCTTACAGAACTCGCAGAAGGTTTAGGTGCGAAAGCATCGATTTACCGCCAATTAAACCCACTTGGTACAGGACATGCAATTATGTGTGCGAAAGATTCGTTAAATGGTCCTGCTGTTATTGCTTATGCGGATACATTAATTCAAGCTGATTTCGATTTGAATCCAGCTGCCGATGCAGTTATTTGGGTCAAACAAGTTGATCAACCAGAAGCTTATGGTGTTGTAAAACTCGATGAGAATAATTCAATTGCTGAATTGGTAGAGAAACCTTCGGAATTTGTGAGTGATCTTGCTGTGATAGGAATCTACTATTTCAAGAATGTCGAAGATCTGAGAGAAGAACTTCAATATGTTCTTGATAACAATATCATCCATGGTGGTGAATACCAAATCAATGACGGAATTCTTAGGATGATGTCGAAAGGTAAAATTTTCAAAACAGGACAGGTAGAGCAATGGATGGATTGTGGAAACAAAAAAGTGACAGTCCAAACGAATGCGCAAGTGCTTCAAAATGAATTCGAAAAAGGAAATAATCACGTGCATAGTTCATTGCTTGCAACTAGTTCGGTTGTAATTCCTCCTTGTTTCATAGGTGAGAATGTGATATTAATGAACTCGGTTGTTGGCCCTTATGCAAGTATTGGTAATGGAACAGAAATAACCAATAGCCGCATTGAAAATTCAATTATTCAACATGAAACGAAGATTTCAAACGCTTCCATTAAGGATTCAATGATCGGATCAAAAGTGAACTACAATGGTTTGGCGCGAGATTTGAGTCTTGGAGATTATACAACAATTGATGAATAAAAACATATTATATAGCTTGTTCATGCTGGTTTTTATCGCTTCATGTGGTGGAACAAAGGAAATCAGCACGAATACAAATCCAGTTAGCTCGAAAGACTACCCGTATATCGAGAGTTTTCACAAAGGCGTTCGATTGAAAGCGAAGGGTAGAGTAGAAGAGGCAATTAATGCATTTAAGCAATGTCTTCTTATCCGTCAAGATGATGATGCAGTCTATTTTGCATTGTCTGAACTTGAATTACAACGCGACAATGAATTGGCGGCATCAGATTATATACTTAAAGCAGCTGAACTAGACCCTAACAATATTTGGTACACGCAAGAACTAGCGTATATGTACTTTAAGCAGCAAGACTTTCCAAAAGCAGTTGAGCAATTCAAAGAACTAACGGAAAATGAACCAAGTAATGTAGAATGGCAATATGGTTATGCAGAAGCACTCGTGAAATCAGGAGAAGTCCCACGTGCTATTGATGCATTGAACAAAACTGAAGATCAAGTTGGAATAAACCCTCAACTATCGATTCAGAAATATGAACTCTACATGAGCGTGAAAAAGGAAGAGTTGGCATTGAAAGAAATTGAATTGGCAAGAGAAAACTATCCAAAAGATGCTCAGTTAATTGCCACATTGGTAGATCATTATTTCGATACAGGAGAAAATGAAAAAGCTATTGTAATGCTTGAAGCCCTCGTTGAAGCTGACCCAATGAACGGTAGAGCGCACCTCGCTTTAGCAGACATTTACCGACAAGAAGGAAAGAAAGCAGAATCTTATGATGCGTTGAAAAAGGCATTCCTTGCACCAGATGTCACTGTCGATAACAAAATGCGAATTCTAATCAATATCAACGAATCTAGTTCTGTGATTGATGATGAGATCTACGAATTGTTGGAGATCATGGTAGAGCAGTATCCAACGGAAGCCAAGGCACATTCAATAAATGCTGATTTTCTCTTAGGTGCAAATAAAGAAAAAGAAGCACTGGTGGCCTATAAAATGGCATTGAAATACGACGAGAATCAGTACCCTATTTGGAAACAAGTATTGATTATGGAATATCAAGCTGGCGATAATGAAGACCTCTACGTTGATAGTAAGGCGTGCCTCGAATTATTCCCAACAATCACCACAGTGTATCTTCTGAATGGCGTTGCGGCAAATCAAACACATCGTCACAATGAAGCGATTGATGTTCTTTCTGTAGGTTATGAATTAATCATTAATGACATTCCTATGGAAGCTGAATTTTGCGGTCAATTGGGAGATGCGTATTTCGGAATTAAGGATTTCACTGAAGGACAAAAATTCTATAAAAAAGCACTCGAAATCGACTCAAGAAGTCTTCTTTTGAAGAATAATTACGCCTATCGTTTGGCAATAAACAAGGTTGACCTTGATCTTGCTGAGTCATTAATAAAACAAGCCTTAAATGATGCACCTGGACAAGCACAATTTCTTGATACATACGGATTCATTTTCTTCCAGAGAGGACAGTATCGAGAATCCCAAATCAAATTTGATGAAGCTTTCAAGTCGGATAGTGGTGATCCGAAAATAATAGAACATCTTGGCGATGCATTCTTCAAAATTGGCAACCTCGACAAAGCATTAGAGTTTTGGAATAAGACCAAGACAATTAAATCGAATGACCTTTTAGAGAAAAAACTTAAAGACAAGAAGTATTATGCGCCAGAGTAAATTTTTTCTAACTTTAATTGTGCTTCTCTCTGTGGTTTCGGCTTGTGTAAATCGCGCTGGTGATGGTGATAAACTCCCACGAGTAAAAGATGATGCCTTGGCAGATGTCCTTGATAGTTTATCCTCTCAAGAGTTCTCATCCTTTTATTCTAAAATTTCTACGGATTACCAAGATACTTCACGCAAAATTTCATTTAAGACATCTTTGAGATTAGTTCGAGATAGTGCTTTGATGGTGTCTGTAAAATATTCAGTTATTCCAGTGATGAGTGCTGTAATTACTCCAGATTCATTGAAAATGGCGAACAAACGAGACAAATGTTACATTCTTCAGAGTCAACGTTATTTTAAGGAAACCTTTGGAGTTAACTTCTCTTATCGAGATATTGAGAATATCATGATGGGAATGCCAGTCAAGTTTGATAGAAATGCAGAGTACTATCGTGTGAAAGATCCGTATAATTATTGGTTGTCATCACACAAGAAGAAGGATGTTGAACACGTAAATATCAATTCTGAGAGAGAAGTGGTTGTTTATTATAAAATCGCGAGTGATTTACGTAATCTTGATGCAATGCGAATTGTTAGCCCAGCAGATTCTACTTCTGTTATGATTAATTACAAATCTCGCCAATTAGTCGATGGGTTTTTGGTTCCTCATATCGTCAAAGTGGCAGTGATGACTCCTAAACAGGAGCTCATTATTGAATTGGAGTACAAAAAAGTTCGAATTAATCAATCGGAGGAATTATACTTTGTAATACCAGAAAGTTATGGTGCGTGTAACTAAAAGTGTCTTATTTCTCGTAGCAATTTCGGCAGTTCTTGTTGGAATGGCTCAAAATACGAGTGATAAATTAAAAAAAGAACAATCTCGCTTGGAGGATAAAATCGCGAATACTAAATCTCTACTCGCGAAGTCCAAAACGAATACAAATGCATCTTTAAACGAGTTGCGTGTAATTGAAAATCAGATCGCTTATCGGGAGCGACTGTTAAGTAATTATGACGATCAAATTCGAGGTGCAGAAATGACTGTTCAGCTCAAAGAGGAGCAAATTATTGAGCTAACGGATAAAGTAGAGTTGTTGAAAGAGCAATATAAAAAGCTTTTAGTGTACGCATATAAGCATCGAAACAAGTACGGCAAGATGATGTATATTTTCACCTCTGACAGCTACAATGAAGCACGGAAACGAAACAAATATATTCAACGATTATCTGATCATCAACTAAAGCAATTTTTAGTAATCATTCAGAATCAAAATCTAATTAAAGAGGAAATTACAACCATTGATAAAGAGAGAAAATACAAATTAGAGGTTATTGACGAGAAGAAACGAGAACGTGTCTTAATAGCAAAAGATAAGAAAAAGAAGGAAAAGGTTTATCAAAAATTCAAGCTCGAAGAACAAAAAATTCTTGCTAAATTGAAGAAGGAGGAACGTCAAAAGCAAATCCTTCGTGATAAAATTAGTGCTGCAATTCGCGAAGAAGTTGCGGCAGCGGAAGCAAAAAGAATGAAAGCTTTAGCAGCAGAGAAAGCGGCGCGAGATAAAGCAGAAGCAGCTGGGAAGCCTATTACTACAACAAAACCATCCATTACAATCGCTGAAACGAAGGAAGTTGCACTGGTTGGTAAAAATTTTGAAGGAAATCGAGGGAAATTACCATGGCCAGTTGATAAGGGAAACATCACAGAGAAATTTGGGAAGAATCCACATCCTACTTTGAAAAATGTGTACACGAATAATCGTGGGATTGACATCAGTGCTCCTAAAAATGCTCAGGTGCGCTGTGTTTTTGAGGGTGAGGTGACAAGTGTTTTGAATATCCCAGGCGCTGGCAAGGTGATTATCATCAAGCACGGAAATTACCGAACAGTTTACAGTAACTTGCAGGATACGTATGTTAAAGCAGGATCAAAGGTGACCACCAAGAAGATTATTGGTTCACTTTTATCGAAAAATGGAGAAACGATGTCCGTTGTACACTTTGAAGTACATAAGGTTTCGGGAAATTCAGTTGTTTGTCTGAACCCGACATTATGGGTAGCACACTAAAATAATGCGATTATCAAGCTAGAAATCTCTTTTTCTTTTGATTTGTCTTTAACTTGAATTGCGAGTGATAAACCTTTTCGGTACCATACCACGGATTCATCTTCTTTCCCGCATTTGATTGCATCATTTCCTCGATCAATGTAATTATTGATTTCGCTGACCAGATTACTGAGAATTGATTTTTTCATCTCTTTTTGTTTCTACAACAAAGCTATGAATCAATTAACTGTCTAATGTTTCCGTGATGTTATGAAATTATTATTTATAATGGCGAAATGTTAACAAATTGGCAGGCGATGAGATAAGTTTTCGAATTTACTTGCATGACGTTTTAAGCAGAATATCAAGATGAATAAGAACAATGATTTCACCAGAAGGGCAAATGTTTAACATTTCTTCCATGTTATTTGCCTGAAGCCCCATTGGAGATATTGACCTCAATTCACCCTCTGAGTCAATAAATGAGAGTTCACCTTCAATTCTTGTTCCAGATCCTGTATTATTCAATCCTCTAAGTTGGGCGGTAGAAAAATCAAGTGTTTGACCTAAAACCGGTCCATTTATCAAATCCAAAACTGGATTAATACTTAGCAAGACTCCTAAGGCACAACCAAAAAAACTAAGTAATAGAGGGTTGTATTTAACAAGAAATCCTATTCCAATACCAAACCAAAGACCCGATCCGACAACAAAGATCACTCTAAAATTCACCCAGAATAGCCAATTATCCAGATGAATTGTAATCAATGAAGTTAAGAGTGGCCCTGCAATTGCTCCAAGAGAAAAAAATACAATTCCAAGAGTTCCAATTGCATTAGCTGTTTTTGATGGCTTGCTCATTTGAACCTAAGAAGTTAATTAAATTTATTCCATAGTAGTTAATTAGAACTTAAAAAGCCCAAAATCCAAATGAAAAAGGGGCTTTACTCTTATCAGCGATTTGACAAAATTTTATACTCGAACTCAGGTTAACACTCTTATTGTTGAAGTTACTTCATCTTCGATAAGTCTGGAGCATTTCTATCAAAAGCAGGAATCCCAGTGACATCCATTCCAGTAATTAATAGATGAATATCATGTGTTCCTTCATAAGTCAATACAGATTCCAAGTTCGCCATGTGACGCATGATTGAATATTCACTTGTTATACCCATCGCCCCATGGATTTGACGTGCCTCTCTAGCAATATTTAGAGCAATCTCTACATTGTTACGTTTTGCCATTGAAATTTGAGCGGATGTAGCCTTACCTTCATTTCTAAGCTGCCCTAGACGTAATGTCAATAATTGTGCTTTTGTGATCTCTGTAATCATTTCGGCCAATTTCTTTTGTGTCAATTGAAAAGCACCAATTGGAACATTAAACTGTGTTCGCTCTTTCGAGTAGCGCAACGCCTGATCGTAACAGTCCATAGCAGCACCAAGTGCACCCCATGCAATTCCAAATCGCGCAGAATCAAGGCAACTTAAAGGAGCTCCCAAACCAGAACGTCCTGGTAATATATTTGCTTTTGGAACACGGACATTATCAAATATTAACTCTCCTGTAATTGATGCTCTTAATGATAATTTTCCGTGCATTTCAGGAGTTGTAAATCCTTCCATTCCACGCTCAACAACTAACCCGTAAATTCGTCCACTCTCATCCTTTGCCCAAACAACAGCAATGTCAGCAAACGGCGCATTAGAAATCCACATTTTAGCCCCATTCAAAATAACATGATCTCCATCATCCTTGAAATTGGTTGTCATCCCAGAAGGATTCGACCCATGATCAGGTTCAGTTAAACCGAAACAACCCATCATCTCACCTGTCCCCAATTTTGGTAGATATTTTAGGCGTTGCTCTTCACTTCCATACTTCCAAATTGGATACATGACTAGAGAACTCTGCACGGAAGCAGTTGACCTTAAGCCTGAATCACATCGCTCCAATTCTTGCATAATTAAACCATAAGAAATTTGATCTAATCCTGGTCCACCGTATTGCTCAGGGATGTAAGGTCCAAATGCACCAATCTCTCCAAGTCCAGCTAACAAATGATTAGGAAACGTGCAATTTTCGAAATTCTCATCGATAATTGGCGACACTTCTTTTTTCACCCATGCTCTAGCAGCATCTCTCACAAGTTTGTGCTCTTCTGAAAGCAAATCATCCATATTATAGTAATCTGGATGGACGTATTGATCAGTTCTCATTGTTTGATTTTTTGTAAATGCAAATTTAACTATATTTTTGTCGCGTGTTAATTATTTGTCACTTTCCATATTGACACATAGTTATCATAGAAGGACTAACTTTACAGTTCAAATATTGAATGAATACGTAGCATGGGTTTTTTAGCATTTTTATTGACTCCTCTTCTAGCAATCCCCGATGGATTGACTCCGCGATTTGATGCTGGTAATACAATAATTGGTCTGATTCTATTCGCAGCGTTTATAACAATTGCACTTGTTCGAGTTTCGCACTCTAGTATATACCCGTCTCTAATTATTGCAAATCGGAAAATTGGAGGGTTAAGGACCTTCGTTAAAGAATCAATCCCACTGAACAAGTTGGGTTCAGGGCTACTCCTATTCAATTATTTACTTTCCAGTTCTGCAATGCTTTACCTATTTTGTGTTTACAAAAACATTAGTGGACAAGGTGCAGTTTTGATAATTATACTCTTACCTATTGTTCTCTTTTTATGGACTTTTTTTAGTCTATTTTTGACACGGTATTTAGTTGGAGTGAAGGACATTTTCTATGAACCTCTCATATTGAAAATTATAGGTGCGCAATTTCTTGGACTTGTCTATTTCTGTCTAGCACTAGTATGGATAATGAATACAAACTACTCGTTAGTATTCATCAATTTGATGATTTGGGCTTTCATCATTGAGTCTATATATCGTATCATCAAGAGCATTATCTTAGTTTTTAGTAAAGGAGTGCCGTTGTATTATATAATTTTGTATTTTTGCACCCTCGAAATTTTACCACTCTTTGTCGTATACTTGGCCTTGAGTGACTATTTCGTTGACTAGTAAGAACATAAATTGAGGAAAATTGGCAGTAAAGACAATATTAGTTTCCCAGCCGAAACCAGAAGGTAAGAAATCTCCATACTTCGACCTAGCAGAAAAATACAAACTGAAAATAGATTTCCGTTCGTTTATTCATGTTGAAGGTATTGATGCGCAAGAGTTCAGAACTCAAAAGGTTGACTTAAAAGACCACACGGGTGTTATTTTGACGTCAAAAAATGCGGTAGATCATTATTTTCGTATTGCTGAGGAAATGCGATTTGAGGTACCCGATAGCATGAAGTATTTTTGTATTTCGGAAGCTGTTGCCTACTATCTTCAAAAGTATGTGGCCTATAGAAAACGTAAAATATTCTTCGGAAAGCAAACGATTGTAGACCTTCTGGATGTCTTGAAGAAGCATAAAAAAGAGAAGTTCTTATTACCTTGCACAGATAGACTTCGAGATAACATCCCAACAACACTTAAGGACAATAAACTCACATTTACAAAAGCTGTCTTATATAGAACTGTTGCTTCTGATCTTTCAGATTTGGAAAATGTGTATTATGATATGCTTGTGTTTTATAGTCCAGGTGGAGTTGAATCACTCTTGAAAAATTTCCCGGAGTTTAAACAAAAGGATACTGTAATAGCTGCCTTTGGACCAACAACTTCGAAAGCAATTGTTGACAATAAACTTCGTTTGGATTTACACGCACCTCAACCGAATGCTCCATCAATGACTGGTGCAATTGAAAACTTCGTTAAAGGAGAAAAGAAAGCGAAATAAGATCTTTAACAAATAAATGGAGAGTGCTATTCATCAGATAGCATATTTTTTATTTCGTCAAAAAAACCAAGCATACCTTCTGTCGCTTTAGCTGATACTCGCCGATAGTCATCCGGCACAGAGAGAATGTCAGCTTTTGGGTCAATAATAAATTTATGTGCTGCATTCTGAGCAAAATCAATTAATCCAGCTGCTGGATATACCTGAAGTGAAGTTCCTATAACAATCAGCACATCTGCCTTTTCTAAAATTGCTGCCGCATTTTCAAACGCAGGTACACTCTCTCCAAACCAAACTACATGAGGACGAAGCCGAAATCCCTCTGGACAAACATCGCTCTCAGTCAATTCGAACCCATCAATTCTATAGTATTCTCGCTCTTGATTTGGCCCTGAGCTTTTTGAATATCGAATGTTTCCATGTAAATGATGAACTGATGTACTTCCTGCTCGCTCGTGTAAATCATCAATGTTCTGAGTCACAATATCAACATTTGAAATAGATTCAAGTTTAGTAATCGCAAAATGAGCTTCATTTGGAGTGGCTTCAATAATAGATATACGCCGTTCATTGTAGAACTTAGTAACCATATTGGGGTTTTTTAACCATGCTTCGGGTGTTGCGACATCTTCAACCCTATGATTCTCCCATAAACCATCAACATCACGGAATGTTTTGATTCCACTCTCAGCACTCATTCCTGCACCAGAGAAGACTACAATGGTTTGAGTTTTACTCATACAGTATGAACTAGCATTACAATAATAAACCGATTTAACTTGAAATTAAAATCTTTAATATCAGTATAATTTAAATTCAATCTCATAACTTTGTCTTTTTAAAGATAATAAACTTAAAATTTAAAAACTATGAAAAAAATATTACTCTTAGGAGGCCTTCTCTTTGCAAGCAGCTCCTTTTCACAAGTGCTAACAGAAGATTTCGAAGGATTGGGAGGCACTCTTCCTGCTGGTTGGGCTTCGGCTTCATCAACGCCAGGTTCTGGTGATTTTAGTACTGGTGATGCAGTAGCAGCAAATGCTGGGACGTATTGGCCAGTTCCTACATCTTCCGATTTCGCAATGGTGAATGATGATGTTTGTAACTGTGATTTAAGTGCTGCATATTTAATGACGCCATTAATGGACCTTACGGGGCTTTCTGGAGTTGCTGTAACGTATGATTTCGTTGATGACATTACTTACGGGCCTTCTTTGCCTCACCAAGTTGAGATTTCTACTGATGGTGGTGCTTCTTGGACTTCAATTTACACATACACTGTTGATGCGGGCAACCTTAACTGGCAGAGTAACACAATTCCTTTGGGAGCCTCTGCTGATGGAGCTTCTGCCGTTATGGTTCGATGGTTTTACAATGATGGCGGAACATGGGCTACAGGTCTTGCTATTGATAATGTTGTAGTTCAAGTACCAGCAAATGATGATGCACAACTTGATGGTGTCACATTAACCCGTTGGGCGTTAATGGGATCAAGTAACCCGCTTTCAATTCAAGTTACTAATGTTGGTTCTAATGCGATCACTTCATTGGAAGTTGATTGGAATGATGGTGCTGCTCACCTTCAAACGATTACTGTAAACATCGCTCCTGGAGCTTCGGCTAATGTTGCTCATCCAGATGCTGTAACTTATGCAACAGCGGTTGAACAAAACATTACTGTTACAATTACACAAGTTAATGGTGGTGTAGATGGTGATCCTACAAATAATGGTGGTTCTGCACTGCACAATACCTTGAGTCAACAAACGACTAAAGCAGTTGTTATTGAAGAAGGAACTGGTACTTGGTGTGGATGGTGTCCACGTGGAGATGTTGCAATGTCTTACATGTACTCAACTTATCCAAATGATTTCATCGGAATTGCTGTTCACAATGGCGATCCAATTACACTTACGGAATATGACAATGGAGCAGCTCTTAGTGGTTTCCCAGGCTGTAATGTTGATCGTACTCTTCTTGGGGAAAGTGTGTCGCAATCTTTGTTTGAGCAATTTTACAATGATCGTATTACGATGGGTGTTCCTGCGAACGTAGGTGCTATTGTAACTGGAACAGGTTCAACTATAAGCATTGATGCAACGGCTATTTTTTATACGCCTGTTTCTGCTGGTGATTATCGTCTAGCTGTTGTTATTTCTGAAAATGGTGTTACAGGTACCTCTGCGGCTTACAATCAGGCAAACTATTACGCTGGTGGTGGAAGTGGTCCTATGGGCGGATACGAATCATTAACAGATCCTGTTCTTGCTGCCGATATGGTTTATGATCATGTTGGACGAGCACTGCTTGGAGGGTATGCTGGACAAGCTGGTTCAGTTCCTGCAACTATTGTTGATGGAACAATTGCTACCTACACATTCAACTACACAGTACCGGCATCTAGCGTTCGTGATAACATGCACGCAATTGTAATGTTGATTGATAACACAACTGGTGCGATCATTAATGCGACTGATATGTCCATTTCTGAGAGCTTTAATTCTATTGCAACAGTAGATGCAATCAATATGAGCGTATACCCAAACCCAGCGTCTGACAACATGACTGTTTCTTTCGAAGCTGAAGGTGATTTTACAATTACTCTTACGGATATGGCTGGACGTATTGTTTCAACAAATGCATACAACAATTTATCTGGAACTCAATCAATTTCAGTTCCTGTTACTAACCTTGAAAATGGAAACTACATCATTAGCGTTGCTACTGAGGGAGTATCTTACAACAAGGTTGTTGTTATAAAATAAGATTGACATTAATCTCGCTTCATTTTCGAAGTTAGGTTAACTACTTTTAAGAGGCTGATCATTCCGTTTATTTGGAACGATCAGCCTTTTTCTTTGAAGTTCAACTATCCTAGCTTTTTAGTATCTTTACCCGCTTCAAACGACCCTTTATGGCTAAAATTAGAAAACAAGATGCATTGGATTATCATTCATCAGGAAAGCCTGGTAAAATTGAAGTGGTTCCAACTAAGCCTTATGCATCCCAAAGAGACCTATCTTTAGCATACTCTCCAGGAGTAGCTGAACCTTGTTTGCGCATAGCTGAAGACAAAAATGACGTCTATAAATACACGAGTAAGGGGAATTTAGTAGCAGTTATATCAAATGGAACGGCAGTTTTAGGCCTTGGTAATATTGGCCCAGAAGCATCAAAGCCAGTAATGGAGGGAAAGGGATTACTCTTCAAAATTTTCGCTGATATTGATGTCTTCGATATTGAAATAGATGCAACTGATCCAGATCTATTTGTCCAAACAGTAAAGGCAATTGCTCCAACATTTGGAGGGATAAACCTTGAAGACATTAAGGCACCTGAAGCTTTTGAGATTGAGCGACGCCTAAAAGAAGAACTCGATATTCCATTAATGCATGATGATCAGCATGGAACAGCTATCATTTCATCTGCAGCATTACTGAATGCATTAGAATTAGCAAAAAAGAAGATTGGAAAAGTGAAAATTGTAGTCTCTGGTGCTGGTCCTTCTGCTCTTTCATGTGCAAAATTATACCATTCACTTGGAGCAAAAAAAGAGAACATATTCATGTTCGACTCAAAAGGACTTATTAGTGCTAAAAGAACAGACTTAGATGAATATAAAAAACTCTTCGCAATCCATAAAAAGGATGTTTCCTTTGAGGATGCATTCAAAAAAGCTGATGTTTTCCTCGGACTTTCTAGGGGAGGGCTTGTCTCAAAGGAGATGATTAAAATAATGGCAAAGGATCCTATTGTATTTGCATTGGCTAATCCAGAACCTGAAATATCATACAAGGACGCAACCTCTGTCCGTAAAGACATTATCATGGCAACCGGTCGGTCTGATCACCCTAATCAAGTGAATAATGTTCTCGGATTTCCGTTTATTTTCCGTGGAGCATTAGACGTTCGGGCGACTACGATCAATGAAGAAATGAAACTTGCTGCGGTTAAATCAATCGCCGAACTTGCCAAAGAAAGCATCCCCGAAGAGGTGATTGAAGCTTATGGAGAAAAAAACATATCCTTCGGGCGTGAGCAAATAATCCCAAAGCCATTAGATCCAAGACTGATATATAAAGTAGCCCCAGCAGTTGCCAGAGCTGCTATGGAATCTAAGGTTGCCAACAATCCAATTCTTGATTGGGAAGCGTATGAGATGGAACTTAAAAACAGATTAGGTCTTGACAATAAACTTCTAAGAAATATTACAGAAAAGGCTCAGAATTCACCGAAACGAGTAGTTTTTGCCGAAGCGGACAACATAAAGATTCTGAAAGCTGCTCAAACGGCACAAGAAGAAGGTGTTTGTTTCCCCGTACTTCTAGGAAACAAACAAGTTATTCTTGATTTAATTGAAGAATACAGTATAGAATTTACTGAGATTGAAATTTGCGACCCGAAGTCAAAAGAAGAGAAAGAACGCCGAAAAACATACGGCTTAGAATTCTTTGAAAAAAGAAAGCGCAAAGGATTTACCGAGTACGAAGCGATTCAAATCATGCGAGAAAGAAATCACTTTGCAGCAATGATGGTTGAATCAGGTGATGTTGACGCTATGATCTCTGGAATTACTCGAAATTATAGAGACGTCGTTCGTCCAGCAATACAAACCGTTGGAATTCAAAAGGGAATGACTAAAGTAGCAGGAATGTATATCCTCGATACGAAACGAGGGCCTTTATTCTTAGCAGATACAACCTTGAATTTGAACCCAACTGCTGAAGATATAGCAGAAATTACTTCAAATGTGGCTAAAACAATACGGAAATTCAAAGTAACCCCACGAATTGCACTTTTAAGCTATTCTAACTTCGGATCATCACCAGGCGAGGATTCTGTTAAAATGGCAAAGGCAGCAAAAATGTTGCACGAGAATGAACCAAATTTAATTGTTGATGGTGAAGTTCAGGCAAATTTTGCATTAAATAACGAGTTGATGAATGAGAAATTTGCTTTCTCAACCTTATCAAACAAAAAGGTAAACACACTGATATTCCCGAACTTGTCTTCAGGAAACATTGCCTATAAATTGTTACAAGAAATGACTGAAGGTGATGCAATTGGGCCTGTTCTAGTTGGGTTAAAAAAATCAATTCATGTACTACAAATGGGGTCATCAGTACGAGAAATTATTAACATGGTGAAGGTTGCTGTAATCGACGCTCAAAATAAGTAATTATGATTGCACAGCTGAATGGGAAACTAATTGAGAAAAACGCAACCGAGCTCATTATTGATTGTGGAGGCGTCGGTTATAGTGTGCGGATTTCATTGAATACATTCAGTGAAATTGGTGATACGGAAAGTGTGAAAGTATATACCAAGCTCATCGTTCGTGAAGACGCACAACTATTGTACGGATTTGCAAACACAATGGAACGAGAAATGTTTGTCCATCTTATCTCCGTATCTGGAATTGGGCCGAATACCGCAATGATAATGTTATCTTCTCTAGTGCCTAACGAAATTGCCAACGCAATTCAAACTGAAGACGTAGCAACAATACAAAGTATTAAAGGGATTGGAGCTAAAACAGCACAACGCGTGATCGTTGATTTGAAGGACAAAATGTTAAAATTCACAGTTTCATCTGAAAATATGTTCAATGCGAACAATACTAATCGATTTGACGCGTTAACAGCATTGATTTCCTTAGGTTTTGCTAAAAAATCTACGGATAAGGCACTAGATAAAATATCCACTGGAGAAGAATCCGTGGAAGAATTGATAAAAGGAGCATTGAAGATACTCTAAACAGTATTAATTTTGAGAACGACCAGTTTACTACATATGAACAAGACGGTAACCCTACTGTTATTTTGCTTAAACTTCGCGGTTTTATGGGCGCAACCCAATGACCCTGATACATCCTTAGTTTTCCCTATTGAGAACAACTACGATCCAACGCAAACCACAGAGCAGAGCTTTGACCTTGGTGATCCAAGTTCTGTTGAACAAACTATTGTTTACGACCCTACTACTGGAACCTATATTTTCACTGAAACGTTTGGAAATTCTGGATTAGATTTTAGGAATCCTTCTATGATGACTTTAGAAGAATACTTAGAGTACGAAGAACAACAGGCCCTAAAAGAAAATTGGAAAGAGAAAATTGATGAACAAACAGAAGAAAGTCAACCCTTTGAACTACCAATCAAAATTGGGAGTAAAGTCTTTGAAAATTTCTTCGGATCAGACCAGATCACAATCCGCCCAGCTGGTAGTATAGAAATTTCGCTTGGGGTTAATTCTTCTCGGTACGATAATCCAATTCTTCCTGTAAGTCAGCGCAGAATTACCCGATTCGATTTTCAACAACAAATCAACCTAAATTTAGTTGGTCAAATTGGAACAAAACTCAAAATTGGGACAAGTTACAATACGCAAGCTGCTTTCGATTTCGATAATATTTCAACGCTTGAATATACTGGAAAAGAAGATCAAATCATTCAAAAAATGTCACTTGGGAATGTTGCGTTTGAACTTCCAACATCCCTTATTCAAGGGTCGCAAGTTTTGTTTGGTGCAAGTACACAATTAAAGTTTGGCAGAACAACTGTAGACATGATTGCAGCTTCATCTAAAGGTCGCAGGCAAGAAATTAATATCACAGGGAAATCACAAGTTCAAGAGTTTGAACTAACAGCAGATAATTACGAAACAAATCGACACTATTTCGTGAACATGTACCACGAAAATCATTACGATCAAGGAATGTCGACCCTACCGATCCCTAACACGACTATCAATTTAACAAGAATTGAGGTTTGGGTAATGAACCGGACAAATGAAACGGAAAATACGCGAAATATTATTGCCTTTTCGGATCTTGGTGAAGCACTTGTTGCCAATTGTCAAGGTGATCCAGGAGATTACTCCCCTTCCGAACTACCAGACAATGATGCCAATGCCCTCTATAACTGGGCGGCTTTTCAACAGCCAAACATTAGAAATTTCAACAATGCAGTTGCTGCTTTAACGGCTCAAGTTGCAGCGCCAGGTCCATTTCAGCAGGCTGTTCATTATGAGAAAGTAGAAAATGCGCGTAAACTAGCCGATGCAGAGTTTAGCTATAATGCTCAATTGGGATTCATTTCCTTAAACATGCCACTGAATAACGATGAAGTTCTTGCCGTTTCTTACGAATACACTCAACGTGGACAAACATATCAAGTTGGAGAATTTTCAACAGATGGAATTGATGGTCAAAACGCATTAATAGTTAAGCTATTAAAACCAACAATTACCAATCCTAATAATGCTGTTTGGGATTTGATGATGAAAAATGTTTATTCAATTGGGGCATACCAAGTAGATCAACAAGGCTTCCGATTAGATCTACTTTACAATAACCCTGAAACTTCAGTTCCAGTTCCTTTCTTCCCGCTTGCGGGAGTTGATGACCGACAGATAGTGACACTTCTCGAAATGGATAAGTTAAATCAAAACAATCAGCCATTTTCTGATGGCGTTTTTGATTTCGTGCCAATTTCTTTTAACGGTAATAGAGCTGAAACAGCTGGAACTATTAATACCCGTAATGGTCGTGTTTACTTCTCCACTGTTCAACCTTTCGGACGTACACTTGCTCAAAAACTCACAGAAGCTGGTATCCCGCAAATAGTAATTGATCAAGTTGCGTTTACTGAACTCTATGATTCCACGAAAACAGCCGCACAACAAATTCCAGCAAAGAACCGGTTCAGTTTTAAAGGTGAATATCAATCATCGATTAGTTCAGATATTCCCTTAAATACATTAAATGTTCCCGAAGGAGCGGTTACTGTTACTGCTGGAGGAATTAAATTAATAGAGGGACAAGATTTTACTGTTGATTACAATTTAGGTCGTGTGAAAATTTTGAATGAAGCATACCTAAATGCAAATACACCTATTAAAATTTCAATAGAGAGTAATTCTGTTTTTGGATTTCAAGCAAAATCTCTCATGGGTAGCAGAATTAGTCATCGTTTTAGTGATCGATTTAACATTGGGGCGACTTGGATGCGTATGATGGAACGTCCAGTAACTCAAAAAGTAGATATCGGATCAGAACCATACAAAAATAACGTTATCGGTTTGGATCTCGCCTACAAAACAGACCTTCCGTTCTTAACGAAGCTTGTAGATTTCTTGCCAGTAATATCAACCAAGGCAAAATCATCGTTCTCATTTACTGGAGAATTTGCTCATTTAATTCCTGGATCTCCACGTGCAATTAACAAAGAAGGAACTTCATATATTGATGATTTTGAAGGTGCTCAAAGTGCCATTGATTTACGCTCAATTACAGCTTGGCGATTGGCTTCGATTCCAAAAGGTCAACCAGATTTATTCCCCGAAGCAAGTAATTTAGATCTTTCGGCAGGATTTAAACGTGCAAAGACTGCTTGGTATGTGATTGATCCGCTATTTTTTAGAAACGATAACACAACACCTGAACACATCGTTAGCAGTCCTGCTCAATTGTCTGATAGCCGAATTAGATTGGTGAATCAAATAGATATTTTTCCTAATCTTCAACAACGTTATGGTTCAATTCCAAATATTTCTGTCTTAGATTTAGGCTACTATCCAACAGAGCGTGGCATGTATAACTACGATACAACAAATACTATAGATGTCAATGGTAATTTTATTGACCCTGAAAATCGTTGGGGAGGAATTATGCGGTCATTGACAACGAATGATTTTGAACAAACGAACATTGAATACATCCAATTCTGGATTTTAGATCCGTTTAACTCTGATGCTGAGGCTGTTGATCCTTCCTCCACTCATAGCGGAGGAGATTTGTATTTCAATCTTGGAAATTTGTCTGAAGATATTATACCAGATTCCCGTAGAAGTTTTGAGAACGGATTACCTCCTTTTGGAGCATCAATTGATGATAATGTAGATACTACGGCATGGGCTCGCGTTTCTACGCTTCAACAAACTGTAAATGCTTTTGATAATGATCCAGATGCCAGAGCAAATCAAGATGTTGGAATAGACGGATGGAGTAATGTTGATGAACGTATTTTTTACAAGAATTACGTTGACTGGGTTCAGTCTCTGCCAGCGGCAACTCTTTCTGCTGCAGCTAAATCGAGAATGATCAATGATCCTTCAAGTGATGACTATACATATTACCGTGATGACGCTTATGATGCAGCTGCCACAAACATTCTTGACCGCTACAAGAAATTTAATGGAATGGAAGGCAACTCACCAACCATTGAGATGTCGAATGCAATAAATGCCGATGGTTATCCTACACAAGCAACAAATTCACCAGATATTGAGGATTTCAACAATAATAATACGCTTGATGAAACAGAGAGCTATTTCCAATATAAAATTAGTCTTCGACCAGGAGATATGCAGGTAGGAAAAAACTTCATCACAAACGTTCAGGACTTTCCAATCGGAAATAAGGTTGAATATTGGTATCAATTTAAAATTCCAATTCGTGATTATGAGAAACGGATTAATGGAATTCAAGATTTCAGAACTATTCGTTTCATGCGAATGTTCTTAAAGGATTTCAATGAGGAGGTGATGATTCGTTTTGCTCGTTTGGAGCTTATTAGAGGTGAGTGGAGGCAATTCCGCGATGATCTTACTGAACCAGGCGAAGGCGTTACAGTCGACCCAAATCTTACAACCTTTAATATTGGGGCAGTTAATGTTGAAGAGAATGATCAACGAACACCAATTAAATACGAAATCCCACCAGGAATTATTCGTGAAGTTGATCCTTCACAAACATACGAACGTCAATTAAACGAACAATCTTTAACTTTAGAGGTGTGTAATTTACAAGACGGAGACGCACGTGCGGCCTACAAAAATGTAACCTTCGATGTTCGTGCTTACAAGAAGTTGAAAATGTTCGTTCATGCAGAAGAGGTAGACATCACAAAATCACTTAACGACAATGACATTACAGCATTCGTTCGATTAGGAACTGATTTCACAGACAATTATTACGAATATGAGTTACCTCTTAAAACGACTGCTTGGGGATCAACGATTGACACAGACATTTGGCCTGAAGAAAATTTCATTGAAATAGTATTTGACGATCTACTTAACTTAAAGAAAGATAGAAATAAAATCATTGAATCTGGTTCTGGATCTGTCTCAACGGCAATTGAATATGCAATTACTGATCCTGCAAATGCACTGCGTGTTCTTAAAATAAAAGGGAACCCTAACCTTCAAGGGATGAAAGTCATTATGATTGGGCTTAGGAATCCACATGTGAATAAATCTACAGCATGGGCTGATGACGGACTAGCAAAATGTGCTACCGTTTGGGTAAATGAATTACGATTGACTGATTTCGTAAGTGAAGGTGGATCCGCAGCAATTGCTCAGATGCTTGTTACCATGGCAGATTTCGCAACGGTGAATATGTCAGGTAGTTATTCAGGAATTAATTGGGGATCAGTAGACAGTAGAGTTCAAGAACGCCAACGTAATCAACAATTAAACTTTGACATGAACTTCAATGTTCAACTCGGACAGTTCTTCGGGAAAAAAGCTGGAGTAAACCTACCATTTTTCTACAGTTACTCACTCGGTATTATCAATCCTGAATACGATCCATTTAACCCTGACATTCGCTTGAATGATTACGATGCAGAAACTCGGAAAGAACGCGCTAGATTAGGTCAAGATTTTACTGAACGTCGATCTTACAACTTTACTGGAGTGCGAAAAGAATTAAAAC
Source organism: Bacteroidota bacterium (assembly GCA_024280295.1). Classification (GTDB taxonomy): domain Bacteria; phylum Bacteroidota; class Bacteroidia; order Flavobacteriales_D; family Crocinitomicaceae; genus UBA4466. The sequence continues at coordinate 22,687 of JAJRQK010000039.1, read as the reverse complement.
CCGGTGCAAAAAATCACTTTTGGAGAGTTACCAATTGGACGGCTGGATTTGCTCATTCGGAAGATTTACGAAGAGATTTTAACACAAACTACGATCGGACGAAGACATGGACGACCAACCTTGGGTATTCCTATTCATTTACGACAAAACCATTAACTCCATTTAAAAAGGTGAAGTTTATGAGAAAATCAAAATGGTGGGCAATTGTACGAGATTTCAACTTATCATTAACACCGAAAAATGTCTCCTTCTCGTCTGATGTAATGCGTAATTACAACGAGCGTCAGATTAGAAATAACATTGTTCCTGATTACGAATTCGCTCCAGTTTATATCAAACAGTTTAATTGGAACCGAACATACGGTTTAGGCTGGGACATCACCAAGAAATTAAAGTTCACATTTAATGCTAACAACAGATCAATTTTTGAAGAAGGAAATTCACGAGTTGATCGAAGATTAGATCCAATAGGGTATCAAGAATTCAAAGACTCGATTCGTACTCAGCTGCAAACCTTCGGGCGTACAATGGATTATGCACATAATTATCAGTTTAAATATTCTTTACCGTTTGAGAAAATTCCTGCTACAAACTGGATGACTGCGAATATCACTTGGAAAGGATCTTACAACTGGCAAAGAGCACCACTGGCGCAACGTGATTTTGGAAACACCATTCAAAACAGTCGTGATATTAATATGGCTGCTCAATTAAACTTTACTTCTCTCTATAACAAAGTGAAATTCTTCAAAAAAGTAAACAATAATGGTCGTAACCCAAGAGGAAGAGCAGGTGCTGTGGATCGCAATGGAGGGAAAAAACCTGGGTCTAAACCAGAAGTAGATGAAAAAGATGATCCAAACTTATCAGAAAAAGAGAAAGCACGTAAAAAACGTAAGAAGGAGCGAGAAAAGTTAAGAGCCGAACGCGAAAAGAAACGAGGAGGTAAAGTTCATCCTGTTGCTGGGTTCTTAGCCCGTTTAATAATGACTGTTAGAAACGTATCTGGAACTTACGCAATCACAAATGGTACATTGCTACCCGGCTACAATCAAGAAGTGGGTGTTCTTGGATATAACCCTAGCTTCGATAGCGGAATGAGTAGTTTTATTTTCGGGCAGCAAAATCAAAATATTTGGGGACGAGATAACGGCTATAACATCGCAACCATTTCTGAATCGAACAATTGGCTGGTTATTAACGAAAATCTCAATCAACAATATACGAGTACACACACCACAAACTTAAACCTACGGGCAAACTTAGAGCCAATTCGAGATATGTCAATTGAACTAACCGTCAACAGGACCTTTAGTAACAATTCGAGCGAATTCTATCGTTGGAATGACTTGACGAATCAGTTTGAGAGTCAAAGTAAAGTAGAAATAGCAACATTAACCTATTCCAATGTATCTATCGGTTCTGCATTCGCTCTAATAGGCAAGCAATACGAATCTTCTGTCTTCGACAACCTTCTATCTAATAGAACTACTGTATCTGACGTACTCGGAAGTGTAAATGCAAACTCTTCATTGCTCTCTTCTGGTTATTATGATGGATATGACGGGTCTCAACAAGAGGTTGTTGCGGGTGCCTTCTTAACATCTTACACAAATAGAGGCGTGAGTGATAAGAACATTAATCCAATTCGCAATTTGGCACTTCCAAACTGGTCGGTAAACTACAATGGGTTGAAGAAGTTCCCATTCATGAAAAAAGCATTGAAAAACTTTGTTATGCGTCATGCGTACAGTTCTTCGGTAAGTGTTTCTGGAATGCAAACAAATTTAAATGCAACATTTGACCCAGATGGATCCGCATCATTCAGAGATTTGAATAACAATTTCCTCTCAGGAACACAAATTCAAAACATCGTGGTTACGGAGCGATTCTCTCCATTAATTGGTTTTGATGCAACTTGGAATCTGAAGGGGCAGGGTTTGATTACTAAGTTTGAATATAAAAAAGACAGAAGTGCTGCACTTTCCTTGAATAACAATCAAGTAACTGAGGTTCTTGGTAACGAGTGGGTGATTGGGTTAGGATATAAATTTGCGAAAGTAAAATTACCATTCGAATTCGTAAAAAAACCATCACCTGTTAATGTTAGAGCTGATGTTTCATTCAGGGATAACTTAACTGTAATCCGTAAGATCGTTGAGAATAGTAACCAAGCGACAGCTGGACAAAAGGTGATTAAAATAACTGCGAAAATAGATTACAATCTGACGAACAATCTTGTGATTGAGTATTATTATGATCAAACATTGAACACACCTAAGGTTCAAACATCTTACGCAACAGGGAATATGTCAACCGGGATCACATTGCGATTTAACCTTGCTGGAGTTCAATAAATGAAGATTCGGGCAGCACAATTAGGAGATGAGTATGCTTTAATTGATCTCATCCAAGGACTTGCTGATTTTGAGAATGAGCCAAATGCAGTCGATAATACTCCAGAGCGATTAAAAAGAGACCTGTTCGAACACGGTCATTGCGAAGCTCTTGTTGCCGAAATTGATACTAAAATCGTAGCATTCGCAATTTATTATACTTCTTACTCGACATGGAAAGGTCCGTGCCTATATCTGGAAGATTTATACGTCCTAAGGGAACATCGTCGTTTAGGAATAGGCGAAGTACTTTTTGATCGCTTAGTAGATATTTGTAAAGATCGCGGATATACGCGCATGGATTGGCAAGTTCTGGATTGGAACGAACCTGCAATAAAGTTCTATCAGAAAAAGAATGCTCTATTGGATGGAGAATGGTTGAACGGAAGGTTATTCTTTTAAGTTAAGAACAACACAAAAGCTCAACTCACCAAGAGATATGTGATTTTTGTAAAGCTATTAAAATAGTTTAAAGAATACAATTATCTGAATAATTGGTGGCGACTTGTTTGAAATCAACACCCTTTGGAGTAGTGAAATTGTAAACTACAATAACTCATTCGCTAAGTTCGCCAATTCGGATCTTTCTCCTTTCTCCAACTTAACATGCGCGAATAAATCTTGTCCTTTTAAGCGATCGATCAAATAAGCAAGCCCGTTACTATGTTCATCTAGGTATGGGGTATCTATTTGATTTACATCACCGGTAAAGATGATCTTTGTGTTTTCTCCTGCTCGTGTGATTATTGTTTTTACCTCATGCGGAGTAAGGTTTTGTGCTTCATCGACGATAAAAATTATGTTTGATAAGCTTCTTCCACGAATAAATGCAAGAGGGGAAATAATAATTTTACCACTCTCTTCTAGTTCCTTAATTGCCTTATTCTTTCGTTCGTTCTCTCCAAATTGAGATTTTATAAACTTCAAATTATCCCACAAAGGTTCCATGTAGGGTCCTATTTTATCACTGGCATCTCCTGGCAAGAAACCAATATCTTTATTAGAAAGAGGAACGATCGGTCGAGCTAAAATAATTTGATGGAACTTCTTATGCTGCTCTAAAGCAGAAGCCAGTGCCAATAATGTTTTTCCAGTTCCTGCTACCCCTTGTAATGCGACAAGTTTTATTTCAGGGTTGAGTAATGCGTTAAACGCAAATGCTTGTTCTGCATTTTTCGGCTTAATTCCGTAAACAAATTCCTTTTCTATACGCTCAATTTGATCAAGCGTCTTATTGTAGACCGCCAAGGATGATGATCGCCCATTTTTGAGAATATAGTACCCATTCGATATTTTATGCTCTCCAAGGATTCCCTGCTCGTCAATTCTACCTTTGGTGAAAATTTGTCGGATTTGTTCTGAATCTACATTCTCAATGATTCGGATTGTGTTTTTTTGAGCGATATCGGTCTTGACCTTCCCTGTTTCATAATCTTGTGCAACGATTCCGAGTGCTTTTGCCTTAATTCGCAAATTGATATCCTTAGTAATCAGAATCACCTCAGTGTTTTTCTCCGCCTCTTGGAGATACAGAGCAGCATTGATGATTTTGTGATCATTCTTCCCTCTTGCATAAACATCCTCAGCATTTATCCCCTTTGGTGTTGTTTGCATCACCACCTTAAAATTACCGCGTTTCTTTCCTAAACTGATCCAATTTTGCAGGCCATTTGTTCCTGAAAGTTTATCTATGAAACGAATTACTTCCCTCGCTGAAAAATTCTTGGTATCGTGCCCAATTTTAAATTTATCGAGTTCCTCCAAAACGGTAATTGGAATTGCAACGTTGTTCTGCTGAAAAGATGTGATTGATTGATGATCGTGCAGTAATACAGAAGTGTCTAAAACGAAAACTCTTTTCTTTTTTGGCATAGATGTACTATTTGTTTTGAAGATACTCGAATTCAACATTGAATCGCTACAATATTTATGGAGTTATGGACACTCTTTTGTTGATGATTCAATTCTTATATCAATCAGTTATTGTGCGATATCGAGTTGAATCGCTGCATCAATTAATGTGATAATCTCTTCGTACTTCTTCGCATCAAGGTCTTCAAGAAAATAATGGCCAATTCGAGTCCGCTTTGTAAAATCAAGTAATTCTGATATTTCATCTAATCGGAAACCGTAAAATAGAGCAAGAAGAGGTCTCCCATTTTGGACATCAATATAGAAGACGTTTTTATTCATACAGTAGAATGGCAAACCATATTTAACTGTAGTAAATACCCCAGGGTGAGAGTCAAGTATTAAGCGATGAATGCTCCTTAGTTCTTCCGAGAATTTACTCCCTTTCTTTTCTATTAGATCTTCAATTGTCATTGCTGTGATTCAATTTCAGGGAAATAATCACGAATAAGCTTCTTCAGTGGAATCTGGATCTTTCCATAAACGGATTTTGACAGGGTAGAGTCCAAGCTAAAGGATACGGGCGTATAATTAAAAGTCCAAAGACTAAAATGAGATGAGTCCGATCGAACAACTGGAGCATAACGCCCAGTATGAAATAAAAGTGACGTATCGCTGCCTTTCATGTACATCGGGGGGAAGTAGAGCAATCTCATTTTATTCCCTTCGGATGTAAGAATCCCTTTATTAAAAACAGTTGTAAGAAACTTATCTTTACTCTCATTCATTGTGAGATAGAGAGAAAATCCAGCTATTTTAACCTCCTTGAATTTTACAACTTCTGTTACGTTGAAATTTTCATCCAATTCCGAGACGATATATTTTTCCTTAATTTTCTGAATGCCTCCCATACGAAACGCAATATCTCCTTCCCAGGCATCTAAGAAGTCGTCGAGTGGAAAGCTCACTTTTTTGCCAGATTTCTGTAGGATTCGATAAAGTGGGGACCTCGAATTTCCTCGTAATTGTTCAATATTAAAATGTGCATTTATCGTTCGATTGGAGTATTCTTGAGCATCGAAGAATGGACCATCATCTTTCAGTTTGAATGATAGTGAATCATACTGAGTAATCCGAGTATTTAACGTTATACTAGTAGAGTCATTGGTAGGGGCAAAGAGTATCGATGCAATCCCATTTTTTTTAAGGCGAGGTGAGATCGCTCGAATGAGCAGTGGTTTATCTGAAAATGTTTCGTCAGCTAAAAATCTCCTCCAACGTGTGGAAATACCATATCTCTTAGCTTGAACAACATATCTTAAATACTGAGGAAATTTCGATGGAGAGCCAATAAGCAACCAATCTTTGCCGTAACTAATTGCGATATTCAAGGAACGGCTTATATAAATTTTCTTACCAAGAATAGTACTATCTCGAAGATCAAAAACACTTCCAATTGCAAAAATCCCTGCCGATACTTTACTGCTATCATCAACTGGAATGAGCGTCCCCCAATCCTTAATTTCACCTTCGACTTCAGTACCAAAAAATAAAGCTGTTTTTGGAAGTCAATACCATAAGCTTTTCCTTGACTTAAGAAAAATTCAGGAGATACAAATTCCCGAACTGGTATTTTGTAATAATAGAGCGTCGGCATTAGCTCGGTCGCTAATTCTAGGACATCTGCTCTTCCTATGATATCTGCCTCTGGAAGTCGATCAATAAAACGAGTAGACTCGATTTTTTCATCCTCCCAAAAATAAAAGAACAATGCAGTTATTGCCGAAACGACAATTAGGATGAGTCCTAATTTACGGTACATTTCAATTTATTTTGTAATGACGTAAAGGCTATTAATCAAGTCCAGAAAGTATGTTCCTGAGTTTTCATAATCCCCTTCAAATTGATAGGAGATATTAAATGACGTGGTCGTTTCTTGTGCTTTAGAACTAGTTATTTCCATCATTCCTGATTTACCACGAATCACATCAATAATTTCATTCTCATATTCGCTAAAAATTCCACGTGGCAAGTTTTCGAGTGATTTACCCGCGTCAATATGACCATACAGGGCTCCACTTTTTCGGGCTTTTTTGGCTTCTCGCTTACTAATTGCAAGTGATCCATATCCATTTGGGTGATTCGTTGCTAGTTCGAAATCATTAGTAAGAATAAAAAGATCCTTTTTAAGGAGTAAATACATTGGTGCGACTCCAAGAATAATATCTTCCATTAACCAATAATTATCCATTTTGGTCATTTTAGGATGGATTTTAGCAAGCCTATCTAGCACTTTCTCTGGAACATCACTTCTTTTGGTAGAAAAGCCCATTACAAATACAGCCATGTCCTGCTCCGCCTCGACCTCGATCTCGGAATACTCAAATGTATCTTCGTCGTAGTCAAAAATTATCTTCTTAGTCTTAATCGTTTGAAGTCCATTATATGCACCGAACATGCTACCTTGATAAACACCAAATATGGCATCTTTATCTACAATAGCATCAAGTAATTCTAGTGTCAAGGCATCGAAAGCAAATTGAGTTTCGGACTTACTCATCAGTGGCATGATTATTTCGTATGCCTGCTCATAAGCCTTTCGCATATTAATAGTTTGAGTAAAAAATGCGTTGTTGTTTTTATGAATGTACTTTAATACATTCTTGTCAAACTTCGCATTTGTAAGCTCGTTATAGATTGATCCCAATTTTTCTCCGTATTCAACATCCAGTGCAAGTTCGATCGAATTATCAAGAATAGTGAAATCTCCTAGAATGACATTTCCTCTATATAGTTCTTCAAAATTAGAAGTTAAAGATGGGTAATGGAGATGTAAGAATTTCATATCTGAAATATTATCCACACCACGTTCGATATCCAAGTAGAAAATCCCATCAGATTGATGAAGCAACTGCTCTGCAAAACGAGAATCCTCTAGGATAAGAGACTCATTTCGAACAAATAACTCGTCACACAATCGTTGCACACAGTAATTGTGATAGTCGAGCTGAACAGAATCACGTAATTCGAAATACGTCTTTACCGCAGGGTCTTCATCCGCTGTTGGCAAATCGTTAGAGTCATTGGGAGAATTGGTGTTCTCTTCTGTCTCACTTCCAATAAACACTCTTTCTTTTTCGGAATCACTATCACGCAGCCATTCCTCCACCTCGTATTCATACCATGGATAATCGTTTCCTCTAGCGTACCAAATTGAGTCGGTTACTCGCTCTACATGCTCGCTATGTCCTTGAACTCTAAATAATATTGCAGATTTCCCTTTAATCGCTATTCGATTAAAGTAGGATTCATAAAAATCAACTCCATCGTAATTACTTTTAGCCGGTTGAAAATCATCGAAAACTTCAAAAAGTTGATCTCGATTTTCTAATCCGAAGGTAAAACCAGTCACTTTAAACCGTTTGCCACTACCCTGGAAGAAGTTAATTCGTTGGTCAAAATCTATTCCAGCATCTCTTAGCGTTTTTCCCGCAGTTGAACCATCAAAAAGTTCTTGTTGAACCTCCTCCATGAATTCATATTTCAGAAGATCATCTAACGAAACCTTTTGCAATAGGTTGACATTATCGATGCTAAATACAGAAACGGCATCCTTTGGAAGTAAATCTTCCGATCGCTGCGAAAAAACAAGTGCGCATCCTATAAGAAATACGCTAGTAATAAGTAGTTTCATTTGTTCAGTTTACACCCAAATATGAGTCCTTCAAAATTACGAATATTCTCATTCGTTATCTGTTGATTCTCTAAGATAAATCGTGTTATCCAATAGATCAGTTTCGTGAATGAGTGAATAAGGGTTTGTGCGTACCATTACGGCTTTTTTGTTCTTCGCAATGATTGCCGATTTATTGTCAAAACGTGCAACTTCATTCTCAAATCGAGTAATCGAAGTGTAACTTCCTTTCTTCAATTCTGCTATTTCATTTTTTTTGAGATTTTTAGTCCGTTCAAATTCCATTCTTGGAATGGATCGATTTAGCGACAATCCAGAATAGGTCAACCATTCATGATCTAATTCACGATCTACTTGACCCTTACTTCTATTTCGGACGAGTGCTTTAATAGCTTTTTCAAGTTCGCTAATTGAGGCAAAATCCAATTTCAGTTTGAAAATATAATCACTATAATTCGAATCAAAAGTAACATCTGAAATGCCATCCATCGTACACAACTCATCAATTAGTTCTTCAATTTGTTTCGAGACTTCAGAAATGGATGGCACTTTTTTGCCATCCAGGCTATCAAGTGCCAAATATGAATTGATTTTCACCTTGCTCGCGCTCAAATTAACTGCGTACTTGAATGTCCCTGTACCATCGTTATTTAGGGATAAATCATCGATGATTTCAAGACAGCTGGTCATCGAAAATAAGAGACTAATTACAAGGGTAGAAAACAACTGTTTCATACTGTAAAGTTAGTTAATTCAATGTGAGCAAAAATGATGCCTTGTTACTAGTTGTTAAATTATTCGTAAGAGAAGCACTCATGGTCTTCCGATAGTCCTCAATTCTACCTATCTTTGCATCAAATAATGGCAATGTCTAACGAACAACGAATTTCTACAAACAAAGCTCCAAAGCCAGTTGGATTGTATCCTCACGCACGAAAAGTGGGGAATTTACTTTTTTTGTCTGGTGTGGGACCGAGAATTGCCGGTTCAGATTCAACTGACTCGGAAGTGCCTGGTTTAGCGTTGGATAAGAATGGTAATTTCTTGGCTTTCGATTTTGAATCGCAATGTAGAAGTGTTTTTGACAATGTTCGTGTGATTTTGGAAGAATCTGGGTCAAGTTGGGAGAAACTCGTGGATGTCACTGTGTTCTTAGTTGAGATGAAGCGTGATTTTCAGACATACAATCGTATTTATGCAGAGTATTTTAAAGATAACTTACCTTGTCGGACAACAGTTGAAATCAATTCACTTCCAACACCAATTGCCATTGAGTTAAAATGTATAGCAACACTAGAAAATTAAGACATGATTGCATTTATTATTCGCTGCCTACTTGCTGCAGCATCCATTTTTTTCACAGTAGTTCTCTTTTCACAAGGATCTTGGGGATGGGCTATTATGACCATCTTAGCAACTATCATTATTGGTTTTACATTCTTTAGGAATGAACGGATGATAATGGCATTAAATCAAATGCGCTTAGGAAACACTGAAAAAGCTAAGAAACACATTGCGAAAATTACACATCCGCAACTCTTTCCAAAGAAACAGCATGCTTATGTTCTCTTCTTGAAAGCTGTTTTGAACACACAAGAATTGGGTTTCAATAAAAGTGAGCAATTACTGAGGAAGGCAATCAACATGGGATTGAGAACAGGACAAGATAACGCCGTTGCACGAATGCACTTAGCCGGGATTTGCGCTCAAACAAACCGTAGAAAAGAAGCAGTTTCATTACTTGCAGAAGCGAAAAAGCTGGACACATCAGGAATGATGAAAGAGCAAATCGCAGATATGCAACGACAGATGAAGGGCACCCCATCAAAGAACCAACAGCGAATGGCTCAAATGATGGGTGGACGTCAAAAGACTCCTCGTAGAAGATAGATGAAGACTCAGCGCGTTTACTCCACTGGATGGGAAGATTATGAACTTATCGATGCAGGTGGCGGAAAAAAACTTGAGCGTTGGGGGAGGGTGATAACAATTCGCCCAGAAGTTCAGGCTTATTTCAAATCTGGGAAACCATTTCAGGAGTGGAAAAATATGGCACATTGGGAATTTATCCCTAAAAGCGGTCAGACGGGTGTTTGGAAGCAGCTAAAAAAGAAAGCACCAGAAGCGTGGACGATTCGTTATAATCGATTGACGTTTCAACTGAAATTGACCAAGTTTAAACATGTAGGGCTTTTCCCAGAGCAACGAATCAATTGGGATTTTTTGGAAAAGCGACTTTCAACAGATGATTCCTTTTTGAATCTTTTTGCCTATACCGGTGCAGCATCTTGTGTTGCTCGCTACAAAGGAGCACAAGTATTACATGTAGATTCAGTGAAGCAACTCATTTCTTGGGCACGAGACAACATGGATGCAAGTCAATTGTTGAACATTAAATGGGTTCATGAAGATGCGCTCAAGTTTGCCCAGCGAGAGGTGAAACGCGACCGAAAATACAAAGGGATCATTATGGATCCACCAGCATGGGGTATCGGAGTGAAAAAAGAAAAGTGGAAGCTTGATGAAAAACTCGACGATTTAATCGGAAATGCTGCTCACCTAATCGGTGATGATGGTTTCTTAATTCTTAATACTTATTCACCAAAAATCGAAACAAGTGATATCATAATGCGAGCAAAACTCTACCTCGCAGAGCGTGATTGGTCAGTGAGAGAATTGTGGATGAAAACGACAACGGGAAAGGAACTGTTTTACGGAAATTTGCTCCGAGTTGGTTGATTTAGTCTGTGAAAATAGGCACTTCAACACACAACAGTTTGTGCCTAAATTGTAGCTGATAATAGGGATTTATTCGCAACTTTAGCATGATGCAAATATGTCATGATCAGAAAGTTTGATGAACTCCACTTCGTTACGGTACGAACCAAGTTCTCATTCAACTCTCTCAAACCAAAAATGCTAGACCATTCTGGTCTAGCATTTTGCGGAGAGAGGGGGAGCGTTATCGAACCCTATTCACGAAGAATTGAAGGAATTACACAAGTTATTTATTGAGATTCAACAAAGCGAGTTAGTAGCAAAATTCGCAGAAGACGTTGATAATAAAAAGGAAGGAGTGGAACATGAAATGTAAGCAATGTGCAGAGGAACTGATAAACATGAGAGAGGATGCAATTTATTGCAATCCAAATTGTAAGCAGAAACAGTTTAAACGAAAGAAGCGAATTCGCGAACGAATTAAAAAGATCGGTCGATTGATTGAGTTTGAAATAGGAGTGTTTGACCACTATTCAAAACTCATTGAAGAACATCGGGAGAAGTTACTGCAACATATGGCAAACCTAAAAAGGATAAAAGGAAGCGAATTGTATCCACATCTCGTTGAACTTATCCGAGTAAAAAAACTATCGGACCGTGATTTTTGGTTGGAACGAGTAGATGCATTTCAGAAACAACCAGATCAATATTGGATTCTTTTTATTCAGGTTGACACGAATTTATGCTTGATTTCTTTTCAAGTCCACAGGTTTATGTCTTGATCCTAAACTTGCAAGAAGCAATAGATGATTCCTTATTTTTTTTGGCAGATGCAATAGGCTAGCAGAAGTCCCGGGAGAAAATAGAACAAGAAGGTTAGACTACTAAATAACATGATTATGACCCTTCGGGTAACTTGCGCTTTCAGCAAATATAATGAATCAGGCTCTTATTCATTGTGTTACCCAACGAATGATTATTCACAAAAAGGGAAGTGATTTATTAATCACTTCCCTTCGAACTAAACTATAAAAACTAATTGGCGTGTCTCTTATCTCACGCTAAATGTATCACCACAAGAAGTAGTCCCTTTAGCAATTAAACCTCCCTGAGAACCATTAACAGCATAATAAACGTTATTAGTACAACTGATATTCGAGCTATGTCCACCTGCTCTAATATGACTTACATTACCATTCACGATAATATCGATGTCACTCCCAGAATCATTCCGAAGTTTGTAAGAATTCTCATCTGAATGACCGCTCATGTTCGCTTTAATTCGTCTTCCTTCTTCAGTATCCCATGAGTCTGCGATTTCTTGATCCCACGCATCACGAGCCATTTGAATTTCTGCCTCTGATGCCGCTTCTTTTGATGCGGAACAACCTGATTGTTTGGCTAACATAAACTTGGTGTAACTAGCCACGAGTGAGTCGATGTTCGTATTCACAAAGTTCATGTAAATCCTGTTTCCATTGATACCAGCTCCATCTCCATCTCCAACACCGTAAGCACTCTTAACACCAGCTTTTAAAGCCGCCATTTTCTCTTTCATTGTAAGTTTTTCCTTTTTCTTACCAGAGCCTTCCTGTGCCTTTTCAGCAATGACGGGTAAATAAACACCTCCGATGCTTTTGTATGATCCATCACCATTTGGACCATCTAATACAATGATCATGCTGTCAATAACGACAAAAGTTGATCTCGTAGATCCAGTTTTTGAATAAACACGTGTAATATAGGTGAAGTGATCAACATTATTGTGGGTAACGATGTTCACTAATAGTTTTTCAGTTCCGCCAAGTGTAGTACTCACAACTTCAATTGGTGTTCCGGAAGGAAGTTTATTTACCTTAAAAGTTACAGTGTCGCTTCGTAAACCAGTTGGTTGGTAATGTCCATCTTGTCCTTCAATGGATGAAGCTTGGTTGTATTCAATGAATTTGAGCCCGTCAAGTTTTTTCAACCCGTCAAATAATGTTTCTTGTGCAGTTGTTACACCTGTAAACGCAAACATTGCTACTGCTGATAAAAGTATTTTTTTCATTTTCTATAAATTATATGTGGCACAAAATTATTGGCTTATCACGCCTGATTTCTACAGAACTTACTAGTGGTGACAATGCCTTTACCAGTAGCTCCAATTAAAAAAGGTCAATCCACAAATGTAGATTGACCTTTTCTGGATTAGTTGATAGGAATTTCTTAGTTCTTCACAAATCGCGTTCTCAAAACTCCTGAAGTTGTTAGTACATTGATAAAATACACTCCCCTTGAAAGTTCTTCAACTGAAAAAGTCGGTGCCGTTGCCGTTTTTTTCAGTTCGCCAGTCATTGAATAAATTTCAATGACTGTAATATCCTCGCTCACCTCAACTGTAAGTGAGTTTGCAGCAGGGTTTGGATAAACTTTGAGGGTTAATAGTTCAAGACTTTCTACACCTAATGTTGGGTCTGCCTCATTATACAGGTCAGTAACTTCGCTTGACGTTAATGCTCTTTTGTAAATGCGAATATCATCTAGCGCTCCTTCGAAAAAGTCGTTTAATGTCAATCCTTGCCTTCCTCCGAGTAGAATACCACCATTTAAAAATGCGAGGTCCGTGTTAAGTATAAATACCGCATTAGCACTGGAAGCCCCATTGAGGTATCCAATCATTTCGGTGCCATCATATGATATTACAATGTGATTCCAGGCACCCGCCGACATTAATGTAGAATTAATAATTTCCAGGTCAAAACTAGCCGAGTTCCCATGAAAATAGACTCCTGGATTGGCAGAAGAATTCATGAAAAGTCCGAATGCCTTACCGTTCGTATTGCTTCCTCCTGAAATCATCCAGCCGCGGTTCAGCGTATCTGGTTTCATCCAAATTGAAAGGCTCTTGGCACTATCACCTAGCGTGAAATTTGATGTAGTGGAAATGTAATCACCATCACCATCAAAATGATACGCTCTATTTGTATTCCCGAATCGATCTGTGGTTAAAGATGCATCGCCGTTTGCTGTTCCATCGTGCCCATTACCTGATTCATCAAGTGAATTCATGTTGAATGGCCAATAAGATTCTAAGCTATCTGTTGGTATTTGTGCAAAAGTTGTAGAAGCAAAAAGTGTGATTGCTCCAATTGACAGTAATGTTTTTTTCATATTGATCTTTAGTTAATGTAGACCAATAGTACATGTCTAGTGAATGATGATTTGGCTCAGTTTACCAATAGCAAGAACTGACTTGTGTGTGGCTAAAGATTAACAGCTTTAGTCGCTTCATAAAATTCTGTAAGGCGGTATTTTGACAATCGAGCAGTCACTGATTCGGAAAGCAGAATCTCTCCTTTTCCCTTGTTGACTTCTTGTATTAGATCTAAATTAATGATCCAAGATTTATGCGACCGAAAGAAAACATCATTTTCAGGAAGAACTGATTCAAAGTGTTTTAGGTTCTTACTCACCAAAAGAGACTTCTTATCCTGAAGAAACAGCCAACTATAAGCGCCTTTCCCCTCAATTGCAATTATCTCGCTCAACTGGATTATTCGTTTATTTCCCAATTCAGAAATAACAATTTTCCCGAGCTCTTTGCCTTTCATGGTATCGCGTAAGAGCTCGTAATTTTTGATTGCTCCCTTTTGATCAACTCGCACTTCCAATTTTTGAATGGCCTCGTTGAGCCGTTGACGATTGATTGGTTTAACTAGATAATCGACCGCACTCAATTCGAAAGCTTTGATTGCATATTGATCATATGCTGTTACGAAGATGATTTCGAAATTAATTTCATCAAAAAAGTCGACGATCTCATAGCCAGCGTAATTCGGCATTTGAACGTCCAAGAAAACAACCGCAGGAGTTAACTCCTTGATTTTATCGACAGCCTCTGTAACATTAGCACACTTCCCAACAATTTCAATCGAATTTGATCCTCGAACAATTAAGTTCTCAAGCACATCTCGCGCTGCCGATTCGTCATCTACAATAAGTGCTTTAATTTTATTCACTTTCAAATTTGCGCATTCTTTAGGTCATTTCTGGTATCCATTTTACCAATGGACGCAATCAATTTAGCTGTAAACGCTTAATAAAGGCGCTTATACGGCATTGTTAACACCACTTCAGTTCCAACTGGTTGGTCGTTTTCATAGAGATCATTAATGATAAAACTTCCCGAATTAACTCCAGACTGCAAATTAAGCAGATCAAGTCGTTTTGTTATTGCTTCCAACGCGAATGATTCATGAAATCCTTTCTGACGTTCCTGAATTTCTTGCGCTTTCCGTCTACCAATTCCATTATCTCGAATTGTACAAACAAGATTCTCTGTCATATCAAACTTGATATCAAGCCTCTTCACGCCCGTTTTATGGATTAATCCATGTAGAAGCGCATTTTCAATAAATGGCTGAATAAGAAGTGACGGAACGCTGATGTCCTTTACCGGTCCAAGATCTACAGAATATTCGAACTCTTCCTTAAAGCGCAATTTTTCCAGACTCAAGTACACCTCTAAAAATTCGATTTCCTTCTCGATCGGAATAAAATCCTTGTTAGAATAATTAAGCGCGCTTCTTACTAAATCTGCAAACAACACGATGTAATCATACGATGCTTCTGTGTCTTCTTTCAGGACTAAATCTTGAATTGAATTCAAGGAATTGAATATAAAATGTGGATTCATCTGAGACCTTAATGCTTTCAATTCTGATTCAAAAAGATCCGTTTGGATTCGCTGGTTAGAAAGACGTTCTACATTTTTCTGTCGAATTTGCATGATTCGATAATATGCCAATACGTAAACTACGATTCCAGACGAAATCAGAAGTAGTAAATAAAACCACCATTTCTGGAAATAGGGAGAGTTAATTTCGAAGGAGTATTCGATTGGATTCCCGAATACTTCTCCATTCTTTGATTGAACAACGAATGTGTAATTACCTGGAGGCAGAGCATTGAACACCACATGATTTTCATCGTAACTCAAATATTGCCATTCATTTTTATAACCTTTAAGTTTGTATCTGTATTGAATATTCTCACGATGGCGGAGGGTGGATACGCCAAATTCAAATCTCAACTTACTTTGATCGTGCTCGAAGAAGTTAGCTGAAGTAGCTTTATCATTAACAGATATTTCCTTGAAATGGATTGCAATTTTCTTTGAAGGCGTGAAAATATCCTCTAAGCTAATGTGTTCGACAAATTCGGAATTCGTCAAATAAAGTTCGCCATTTGCGACGTGAAATTCAGAGATTACATCAGAGACTACACCACTTGACTTATTAAACTTTACCAATCGGCCATCATTAATGTCGCCAACATAGAATCCAGAAGAAGTAAGTAAGAATAGTTGATCATTGTGTATCTCCAATTGTCTCACATGCCCATCACAAGGAATTGTTCGCTTCAAATGATCATTTGAATAAATAAGTACACCATGCTTTCTAGTGCCAACATACATTTCACCTTTGTAAAATTGAATTGAATTGGCAAAAACAATCTCTCCGTTGAATTTTACTTTTTCCACCTTTCCATTAGAAAACAGTAATTGAAGTCCATTTGATAAACCACCATAAACTGTTTTTTTCAACGGATTATACCCAACACAAAACGCTCGTGAATCCAATTTGTCAAGCGCATGTAAATTATAGTTATTTGCCGCTAAGCTCAATCGTTCAATTCTATTATTCATTGCTAACAGAATAGTTTTTGAATCAATGAATGCGACATCCTTCAAGGCTCCAGCAAACACTTTTCTATGCGTCAATTTCTTTCCATCCCAGTGTGATATATTTACTCCACCGTGTACAGAATAAACTAGCATTCGATTAACTGGATTAAAAGCCATCGTTTCAATTGGTTTTCTTTTATCATCCCGAAAGAGACGTGTAGCAATGCCACCGTAACTATAGTGATAAATTTCGCCCGTACTAGTAGCTAAAAAAATACCGTCATTTCCCGCTGAAGAAATTTGCGTAATTCGCTCATTCATTGGCAAAGAAATGCCTTGTAGGCTAAAGTTTGGTATGACTAATAGCCCCTCATCAAAACTGCTGAGTAAGACATTTCCCTCTCGGTCCTCAAACACATCTGAAATAAAAAAATTACTAAACGCAGGTTTTTCATTGAACAGTGGATTGAAATCAGAATCATACACATAAATTCCTCCCTCATTTCCAGCCAGCCACAATTTATCTCCTGCGCTATAAAATCTAAATACCTGACCAAGGAGCGTTTTCGTTAACTGTTTAACAAATGTAAACTCACTAGATTCTGGGTGATATTGATAAAGTTCCATCGAATGTGCATTTAGCACATACGGCAAGTTTTTAAAATCAACCCATCGAAACGTAAAAGAACTTTGTCCTAAACTTGGAAAAGAGTTCTTGTAATTAAAGATGTCGATTTTGCCATGCTTTTGGATAATCAAGTTTCCACTTGAAGATGCAGTAACACTTGATCCATCCGGTAAAATATTAAATGAGATAGGTATCCCTCCAGAATCTGATATTCCATCTTCGAGCATTGTGACTTTAGCTTTATCGGGGCTAAGAATGATAATCCCATCGGTCTGGATAATCAAATTGTTAGAATTATCTACTCCCAAAATGATTTCATGGAAGTACATTTCATCTGGAATCTCATAATAGAGTTCCATTTTCCCGTCTCGTATGCGGAAAACTTGCCGCTGAAGATTGAAACAATAAATATCTCCAAAAGCATCTATTTCAAAGCCAAACACTGAAAACCCTCTCATTTCTGGGCATTCAACTTTTAGGTATGAATACCCATCGTGTTTAATCAGGCCTTTGTCTGTTGCAAACCAATAATTATTTGAATGATCTTGGATGATATCATAAATATCAACTCCTTTAAATTCTGATTCCCCGAATATGTAATGAGATGGCTGCTGAGTAAACGCTTGAAGAGCATTTAGAAAAAAGAGGACTATGATGAATAATTGTTTCACTTCGCAAAGATATAAGGAACTAGAAAACATCTCATCCCAATTTACAAAACACTGCAATCGATATGGCAGTAAAACGATAGTTTTTGAAGACTACGGTTTGAATAGGAGATCATTTAATCGCATGGGGTCCAGACTTAATATCGTATGTAAAGGCTAAAGGTCTTGATCCTCTTGAATCGGATCGGCTTGGAGAGAGGGGGATTATCAAACCATTTCACTATGGTGAAAGTTTGATGGTCTTCGTTCGTGAACTCACTCGGCACGAACCAAGTTCTCATCCAGCTCTCTCAAAACGAAAAATTCCAGACTTAAAAGTCTGAAATTTTGCGGAGAGAGGGGGATTCGAACCCCCGTTACATCTCTGTAAACACGCTTTCCAAGCGTGCGCGTTCAGCCACTCTGCCACCTCTCCTAATAGTTTAAATCGGTTCGCGAAAATAACTAATTTCTTCTGATGTCTAGCAATTCATTTCACCGCGAATGTTTGTTTGAAGAATTTCCTCACGCTTTTTAAGGTCTCGCTCACCCAGTGCGATCATCATTTTTGTTACAGCTGCTTCAGTAGTGAGGTCTGCTCCCCCAATCACTCCAACTTCCTGGAAAATTGAGCTTGTTTCATACATACCTTGGTTTACGAACCCTGTGTTGCATTGTGTGATATTGAGAATGCTCCCACCAGAATTAATAAACTTTTCACAATAATTTTTCATCAATTCATCTTTAGGCGCATTTCCAGCACCAAAGGTTTCCAGAATAATTCCATCGACTTTCTCTCGATCGAAGATACTATCGTATATGCTTAACTCTAAACCTGGAAATAATTTTAGAACTGCAACTCTATTGTTGAGTTTAGTATTAATCGAAACAACGCTATTCTGACTTCTGTATAATTTCCCATGATTGAATTCTATTTCAACGCCAGCAGTAGCTAATTGTGGATAATTCGGTGATCTAAATGCTTCAAAATGAGAAGCCGAATCTTTGGTACTTCTATTTCCGCGATACAAATGGTATTCAAAATAAATCGCGACTTCTTGAATTAGAGATTCTCCTTCATCGTTCTGCTTAGCAGCAATCTCAATGGCAGTAATTAAATTTTCTTTGCCATCTGTTCGAATTGTTCCAATAGGCAATTGAGAACCTGTTAAGATTATTGGCTTTGTTAATCCTGAGAACATAAAACTTAATGCTGATGCCGTGTAAGCCATAGTATCTGATCCATGTAGAACAACAAAGCCATCATAATTGCTGTAGTTTTCGTAAACCGACTCAGCGATTTTGATCCAATCTTTTTCCGTCATCATTGAAGAATCGATTGGTTCATCAAAACTCATGGTTGTCATATCAACATTTAAACGTTTCAATTCTGGAACATGCGAATAAATAAGGTCATAATCAAGGGTTTTCAGCTGACCTGAATCAGCGTCTTTTATCATTCCGATTGTTCCTCCGGTGTATATAATGAGGACTTTTGATTTCACTTCAGCCATGCTTAATTGAATTGATTTTAACTTCCTATAACAACAGGAATTGTAAATAAGTTAAGTGCATTCTTTGTCGTTTCTTCCTCGATTACTTTTAGTGGGACACCATAAATGTCTGCTAGCTTCTCAGCAATGTGTAAAACATAACTGCTTTCGTTTCGTTTTCCGCGAAAAGGAACAGGTGAAAGATAAGGTGAATCAGTTTCCAAAATTAAGTGTTCCAAATCTATCTTCTCCAACACTTTATCAAGACCTGCCTTTTTGTAGGTTAATACCCCCCCGATACCGAGTTTAAAACCTCCATAACTTAGCGCATGTTCTGCTTGCTCTATGTTACCCGTGAAACAATGAAACACTCCTGTCAGATGATCATCATTGATTTCATCCAAAATCTCAAAAATTTCATCAAATGCATCACGCGCATGAATTGCAATCGGTATTTTCAGTTCTTTGGCCCACTCAGCTTGTTGACGAAAGGCTTTTGCTTGCTCTTTCACAAAAGTTTTGTCCCAGTAAAGATCCATGCCAATTTCACCAACTGCAATGTACTTACCGCTAAACAAATGCTTTTGTACGACCTCTAATTGTTCTTGCCAATCTTTCTTCACCGAACTGGGATGAAGTCCCATCATCGCATAGCAATTTGAAGGGAACTCTGCTACAAGCTCATGCATTGCATCAATTGTATCAATGTCAATATTTGGTAATAGCATCTTCTCAACTCCTGCTTCAATAGACTTTTCTACAATTGATCTTCTGTCCTCGTCAAAAGCAGAATCAAACAGGTGTGTGTGTGTGTCGATAAACATTCTGTGATTTCTAAAAAAGCGAGACACTAAGTCCCATTTGGACATGATTAAGTTGAGTACTTCCAGTAGTTGAAAAAATTGCATTGAAATTATAACTCCCAAATAATGCCCAATTTCTAAGCCCAATTCGGATGTGCGCAGAATAAACCAATCTGTTCAAGTCTGGAAACCCATAATACTTCTGTATATCTCGATTTCCGCCATTCCCAATTACATATTTTGAATAGGCATTAACTTGATAACCTATTTTGCCACCAATGTGGAACTTAAAATGTCGCCAACTTTCCTTTCTGAAACGTAATTCAAGAGGGATGCTAAAACTATTTCCTCCGAAGATTCCTTTGTTGAAAAAATTTGAATCCGTTTTTGCCTGCCAAGTTGTTGTTCCAATTAAGTCATCTTGGAGCAGCAAACCGTTGTGACGAATCACTGAAAATTGATGTGAAACACCCAGTCCAAGAGAAACGGTATTCCCTTTAGTAAGGGGTATATCGAACATTAAATTAGTATTCATCCCAATTGATGCCCAATGATTTTGAAATAAGTTACGATCACCGATCCAATCATTGTAAGTGACATCGAAGATCAATCTATCGTATTTCCTAACTTTCTCAACTTTTGCAGGTTTAAGTCCAGTGAAATACCACATAAACCCAGGACGGAACCGTGAAACTTCATTATCCCCTTTACCATCATACTGCGCACTTAACGAAAAGCCCACAAGACAACTAAAAATCACGACAAGTTGCTTAATCATTTCTCAATTTTTGTTCCCAATTCCAAGCGTCTCTAACCGCATCTTCCATCGATTTTTTAGCATCCCAATGAATTAGATTCTTCGCTTTAGTAACATCTGCAAAAATTTGCTCCACATCTCCTATTCGTTTCACTCCGAACTCCCAATTGAGTTGCTTTCCAGAAACTTTTTCGAAGGTATGAATTATTTCCAAAACACTAGTTCCTCTACCTGTGCCAACATTTACGATTTCGAAAGTTGAATTTGATTGTTTCTCCAACCAATCTAGGCCACTGACATGAGCATCTGCAAGATCAACTACGTGAATGTAATCTCGAATACATGTACCGTCAGGAGTGTTATATGTGTTTCCGAAAACCGTTAGTTTCTCTAAAATGCCGATAGCTGTTTGCGTTACATAAGGCAATAAATTATTTGGTCGCCCTATGGGGAGTTCGCCAATTAAACCAGATTCATGAGCCCCAATCGGGTTAAAGTAGCGTAAGTTGAGAACCTTTAAATTTACTCCACTTTTGACCACATCACTCAAGATTCTTTCACCCATTTGTTTTGTAGCACCGTAGGGAGAATTGGCATCTTGTTGAGGAGATTCCTCTGTAACAGTAGTACTTCCTTCAGGATCGCCATATACCGTGCATGATGATGAAAACAAGAAGTTTTCAACATTGAATTCCAGCGCACACTCAAGACAATTGATTAATCCTCCGATGTTATTCTTATAGTACTTCAGAGGATTATTCACCGATTCTCCAACAGCTTTATCAGCAGCAAAATGGATGATTCCGTTAATAGAATATTTGGTGAAAATAGCAGCCAGGTCATTCTTGTTGCTGACATCAATGTTATGAAAAATAAGCTCAGAGCCAACAATTTTTTCGATACCGTTAAGCATTTCACGACTAGAATTTCGGAAATCATCGATAATTACTGGTGTTTTCCCATTCTTGATAAGTTCAACAACAGTATGAGAGCCAATAAATCCAGCCCCACCCGTAACGAGTATATAATTCTTCTCCTCCATCGGGTTAAAGGTACTAGAAATGCATTAATTTTATCCTATGGAAGATGATCACTCAATCGATTTAAAGCAACATACCTTGCCAAAGGTGTCCAAATGGTACCTAATCAGAATCATTTTTTATGTTGTTATGCTCGCTATTATTGCCTTAGTTTGGCACTTCACATCTGAAAAAAAGAAATCGTTAAATGCTGGAGATAACATAGAAGAAGTCACTGATGTTCAGATTATTCTCCCAGAATAATCAATCTTCAGCAATCAATTATCTAAAATAGACCCCGTTTATTAAGCCAAACACTACACCTATTAAAAATTTTCTTTCATAACACCTATGATACCATACATTAGATTAAAACATCTATTATGGAAAAAAATTACAATCAATCGTTTTCACTATTTCGAAAAATAGCATTAACTACTATCTTGAGTGCAACTTCACTGTTTTCTTGGGCTCAACCCGCCAATGATTTATGCTCCAGTACAACTATCGTTCCTGCTGTATGTGACACAACACTATCTGGAACAACTATGCTAGCTACTTTTGACAATGTTGGTACATGTGGAACATCAAACACTTCTCCGGGAGTATGGTACCAAACCACTGGTCATAATGGAACTATGAATGCGTCAACTTGTAACCAAGCATCATTCGATACAAAAATTAGCGTTTTTGAGGGTACGTGTGCATCATTGATTTGTGTTGGAGGGCAAGATGATGCTGCTGGATGCGCTGGATTTACAACCAATTACACTTTTAATATGTCCGCTGGAACGACCTACTACATTCTTGTTCACGGTTTCGGCACATCTACGGGATCATTCAATCTTACTCTGACGAGAGTCTATGCTATCGTTGAGGACTCTCTTGATATCTGTCAAGGAGATAGCATCGTGATAAACGGGCAATTTGAATCTACTGCAGGAACATATCCAGATATTTTAAGTTCAGTGATTGGTTGCGATAGTATTGTCAACAGAACCATAACAGTGAAT
>JAJRQK010000038.1 GCA_024280295.1 Bacteroidota bacterium | reverse complement strand
GCAAACATGCCTGAAAAGCTCCTCAATATCGAATATCAGGGAAAATTGACCGGTCTTCGGTGGTTATCAGGCAAGCTTGCCTGATCCTTCGCTCAATACCACTGGATAACCGGGCGAATGTGCCTAATACTAATAAGTTAGGCGAAAAAGGAAATCTAGTGAAAACGATAACCTATGATGGACATAAAATTGAAGTTTCTTCTATGAGCATTACTGCAAAAGAAGAAATAAAATACGACGGCAAAGTTGTTTCTTCAAAACGATCAGTAACTGGTTCCACACATATTTTTAATGTTATTGAAAATGAAGACAACATTCAATATGAAGTCGAAATTGGCACAAGGTGGCATGGTTGTAGTTCGTGGAATACTGTTCGTCGAAATGGCATGGTTATCTTCTCTGACAGATGATATGTTAATAATATCGCCTAACAAATCACTCCACCGGACAAACTTGTCTGTCATGTTTTTTGCAGAGCAAAAATGCATGCCAGCCTGCGTTCGCCGGTGAGTTCAACCGTTATAGCTCTAATCAGTAATTACAAACATGGAGACAATATAAATGCTTGAAGACTTTCTTGTTGAAGAAGAAAAAGAGCTTGAGGAAGAAATAACTGAAATTCCTAAAGAAGTTAGAAAATTAAGAACTCAACCATATGATAAATCAATAATTGATTTAATGGGTATGATTGAGCGTAAAGAAATTTCTCTACGACCAAGTTTTCAGCGGAACGCTGTATGGGATAATAAAAGAGCCTCACTTCTTATTGAATCAATATGGCTTAATATTCCAATTCCTCAAGTATTTGTTTCTGTGGAAGAAGATGGCATGTGGAATGTAATTGATGGTCAGCAGAGACTAACATCCCTAAATAGATTTTTTAAAAATGAATTTAAACTTAGAGGGCTGGAGGTTCTTTCAGAGCTTAATGGAGTAAATTATTCTTCGTTGGAAGATAAGGCTCAAAGGTTATTGCACGGAGGAAATATAAGAATAGTTGCAATACATGAAGATTCGCATCCAGATATTAAATTTGATGTGTTTATGCGAATAAACCAAGGAGCTATCCAATTAAATGCTCAAGAATTGAGGAATTGCTTGTATAGAGGAAGTCTGAATGACGCGCTTCACGAAATGGCAAGTAATGAACACTTGTTGAATATCCTTAAATTATCCAAACCTCATAATAGATTCAAAGATGTTGAAATGATTCTTAGGTATTTGGCAGTATCAGATTCAAGCCATAATAATTTTAATGATTATCCTGGTGTCATGAAGACATTCCTGAATCAGTATATGCTTAAAAAAAGAAATTCAGATACAGATGCCATAAATGAAATAGCCACATTGTTTCATGATAACTTAAAAAAAGTGCATAGAATATTTGGAAATAGTTGTTTTAGAAAGTGGGATAGTGAGTTGGGGGTATTTGACTCGAAATTAAACTTATCATTAATGGATTGTCAGATGATTGCAGTTGAAGATTACTGTATTGAAGTTATTGAGCATAACAAAGAATCTCTCTTAGAAGGATTTAAGAATATATTCAAGAATCAAGAAAATAATGATTTTTTTGAATCTATTACTTCAGGCACTTCGTCAAAAATAAGGCTTACAAAAAGGATTGAATTTATAAAAGAAATGTTTTCGTCTGTATTGGATTAAGGAGAGTTTAGTGACCATTACTTACGAAAAGAGTGAGTATTTTTCTCAAGCAGAATTTTTATATAATTTATGTAAAGAAAACAATGATAATAGAGAGCTTCTTACTAATTTAATTGTCATTGATATAGTAACTTCTCTTGAGGTTTATATTGAAAGATTATTAAAGCAATTTCTGAGAAACTATAATTCGCTAGGATTATTATCTTGTAGTCTTAATAAAAAAATAAAGCTGGAATATTCAAAGATAGTTGTAAAACAATTACAAGAACTTTTAAATCATGAGCATAAAGATCAAGAGTCTTCAAAAAAATTAGAAGAAATAGGCAATATTTGGGGTGTCGGTAAGAAAGTTACAGTTGATTTAGAGACAAAATACCCTAGAGGAAAGCATGGTGAGATGCAGCTTACCAAATTATTCCAAAAGATAGGTATTGAAAATATATTTTCTCGAATTAACGTTGAAACTCCAACTGAGTCTATGGTTGATGACTCAAAGTTAGATGTCCCTGTATTTGTACAAGAAATAACTGAAAAACGGAACTTAGCAATTCATGAGGGTGCTCCATTACATAATCATATTTCACTTGTTAATCTAAGAAAATATATTGACGTGACAGATAAGATCCTTAGTGAGTTGACAAGAATTGTTAATGAAGAATTAATGACTCATCAATCAATAGAGTAAAAGCTATAACAAAAAAATACAGCGGACAGTTTAAAGGGATATAAAGGGGTCAGAGCCCTTAATTTCCTGTTAGATGCCAGTCAATAATAAATCAATCGCACCAAGTGTTTCGTGTCTGAATTTTTCGAGAGAAGTCGTTTCCTTTTTAAGAATAGATTTAGGAACCGGAATATGGGGTCAGTTCTCGTATTGTATCATTTGTATATAAATGTTGTCGTCGGACATTGCAATTCGAGAGCTGGCCCTGATATCCTGTGAAAACAACCACCTCAACGGCATCTGGTACAACTCCTGTAAACATCGCGTC
>JAJRQK010000037.1 GCA_024280295.1 Bacteroidota bacterium | reverse complement strand
TAATTTTGAAAAAGTTTTAAACTGATCAAAATAAATCCCTAATCATCCTGTAAATCCATTTCGCAATGCGTTCAAAGCGGCTGCAAAGGTATGCATACTTTTATCACTAACAATGATTTTAAACAATCTTTTTTTGATAAAAACTCACTTAATTCATAAATGACTGATAACCAAAAGTTCTGAACAAGAAAAAAGGAGCTTATGAAGCTCCTTTTTTCTTTGCGAAAATGTGTTTACTTGAAGATTATTTCTTTCTCCTTTTACTTTGCTTATTAAGCCATTTATCACTTTTCATTTCCCCTAGAACAGTAACGTTTTTCATTCTAGAGTAATCTTTAGCGGCAAGTTGCATTTGTTCTTCTGTATCTCTTCTGATCAGAACCCCGCCACTTCCTTGGTTCTTTACTTCTATATAAAAGCCATCTTTTAGGCGTGCAGGTTTCGTTGCTGGTCTTCCCATTATTATGTATTAATTATAGTTAATGCGCTCAATATAAGAAACAATAAGGTATTTCAAAATTAATTATGAATTATTGGGGATGCTACTGGTCACATATAGTTGAAACTGGATTAGAAATCGCGTTAGGGATAGGAGCGACATCCTTTTCTTCAAATAGCTCTACTTTCTATCTTAGAGGATACCACAACTAGAAGTAAATTACACACGCAAATTGAGAAGAAAAGATATAGCGAATAGCCCGCCCGAACGCCCAACTTAACATTCAAGCATGAATCTAGTCATCAAGCAAATCTCGTGCTCCAGAGGTTGGAGCAGCAGTGATATTTTCAGGAGTCATACCCTGTCTTAACTGCTTATGGTATCGAACACTTTGAACAAGTCCAACAATTGTAAAAGCAAGCATGAGAAAACAATATAATATCCATGCAGGAGCAACTTCATCAAAGGAAACTCCACCTGGCCCAGATAGCATGACTGCATCCCACAAAAGGAATATACCTGTAAAACAGAGACCGAGAATACCAAACACCTTCATCGTTTTTGTCTTCACCTTCGCTAGACCAAGTATGTCAATTGCTAAGAATGCAAGAAAGAAGAAAAGAGACCACAATCCAGCCTCGACCGTAACATCATTTGAACTATCGTACGAATATGAGGAGTAAGAAGGATAGCTATCGTAGGGATCATAACTAGAGTAGTTATAATCCCAATCTGCCCATCTAGCAGATTGAGTTTCTTCAGCATAATAAGCAGTGATAAACATAAAAACGACAGAAAAAACGATTCCGACGATATAAAAAGCTCTATTCATAATAGTATTGGTTATTGATTTGGACACAATTATACAAAATAATCATTAATCCGATAAACAATAACTCGTTGAGACTTCGGACATGTCCATGGAGATTACGTTCCAAAATACCAATACAGACAAAAGTCCATCCACTTTTTTCATTGGTAGATTAGATTTCCTATACAATGTTGAAATAGTCACAGGTGCTAAATTACGCACCAATTGAATGAAATCAGACGTAGTTTTGTCAAATTTTTCAGGTCGATTTACTCCATGCTTTTCGAAATCCCAGACTTTTTTTAGGATTTTATTCCCAACTAATGTATGATCATCGACACGGACAAAGGAGTGCCATTTACTCTCTTCACCAATCGCTTTATGCTTTAATTTTGATTTATCAACTATAACTTCAAGCACAAGGTGATGTCGTTCTTGCCACACTTTCGTCTTGAATTGAACACGTGGTTTTGTGTATAAATCTGCCGCACCTTCAATCATATAACATTCCTCTTCTGGATTAATTCCTGAGACTTTACCATTATCCTTAACTCCAATTAACAAACTTCCTCCAACTGCATTTGCAAAGGCGACGAGTGTTTGGGCGATCTTCTTTTGATCATCTAATCGAAATTTGAAGTCGAGATGCAATCCTTCACCCGCTTTTATTTTATCCAATAACTCAGTCATGCTCATTCCAAATTACCCAAGACTTCAGTGCTTGCTCTCTCAGCATGCTTAATCCGTTTAAGGTTGTAGCACCATTTTGTTCTGATTTTAGCAAAAAATTGGTTCGAGCAGGATTGTAAATTAAGTCAATCACAAGGTGATCTTCTGTTAGATTTTCAAACGGAATATCTATACAATTATCAACATTAGGAAATGTTCCAACAGGTGTCGTATTGACGATTAGTTTACATGCATTCAACATGTGCTTATTTACTTCGTTGTAATCAAATTGATTTTCTCCATTGGGAGTCCTAGAAATAAAAATGACCTCTAGTCCAATTAATTTCAAGACATATTCAACTGCTTTTGATGCACCACCTGTACCAAAAATTACGGCTCGCTCATGTTTATTGGTCAAAAAAGGTTTTATCGACTGATGAAATCCAAAGGCATCAGTATTGTGTCCGATTTTCTTACCATTTCGGAATTCAATCACATTAATGGCACCAATCGTCTTTGCTACATCGCTCAATTCATCTAAATAAGGAATGATTTCTTCCTTGTATGGGATCGTCACATTGAGCCCTGAATACTTTCCAGATAAGAGATCTGCTTGTTGACTTAAATCTTCCAGTTCAATTAAATGATAGCGCGCTTCGATGTTTTTAGAGTTGAAGTACTCCGTGAAAAATGTTTGTGAGAAAGAATGTTTGAGTGACCTTCCGATCAGTCCGTAATGTTTCATGCTTCAATCTTTAGCGATGCACTAGCTCTTTTTAGGTGCGAATCGTTCGAGGGTGAAAATAATTAAAAATCCAAGAACCGCACAGGTAATTGCAATCCACAATTGACCTTCTCCATCGAAATTACTTGGCAAAACATTGTCTTGGATAAAAGGAACTTCTTCACCATGCGAGTTAATTCGATATTCAATTGTTTTCTTCCAAGGCCAAACTTTGTTTAATGATCCGATCATGAATCCAGTCAATAATGCCACTGTGATATTCATATATTTCGTGAATAAGAATTTTAAAACACGCGCAAAGGATAGTAATCCAATCAGACAACCTGCAGCAAAGATTGCGATTAAGACTAAATCTCGTTCAGTAATGGCGGTTAAAACATTATCATAACTACCTAGCAAGAGCAATATGAATGCCCCAGAAACTCCGGGTAAAATCATTGCGCAAATTGCCAGTGCTCCGCTAAAGAAAATGAACCATTGAGAATCAACATTCGCCACGGACTGTATGGTTGTGATGTAATAAGCGATTCCAGTACCAATAACTAAGGACACAATAGAACCGATGGACCATTTTGTGACGGATTTTGAGATTAACCAAACACTTGCGATGATTAATCCAAAAAAGAAACTCCAAAACAAAACTGGATGAAATTCGAGTAAACTTGTGAGTAATTTAACTAAACTGACAATACTTATACCAATTCCAGTAAAAAGGAATACAAAGAATGTCCCGTTAATATACTCCCAAAAGGATTTGAACCCTTCCTTTTTCCAGATCTTTAGTGCACCGAGGTTGATCTTGTTAATTGAATCAATCAGTTCCTCATAAATTCCAGAAATGAAAGCTATTGTTCCGCCAGACACACCAGGAACAACATCAGCTGCACCCATTGCCATTCCCTTAAATGTTAATACTGAATTTTGTAGTAGAGTTCGTTTCGCCATTTAGTAACTTTCTAGGTGTGTATCAATTTTTTTAATCCAAGCTAACATACCTCCTTGCAATACATAAACATTCTCCATTTCATGTTCAGTTATAAGAATATTAGCCATTGCCTCTGCCCTTTTCCCAGATTTACACATTATTGCAACATCACTCTTAGTTGGGATCTCATTTATCCGAGAAATAACATCAGCCATTGGAATTTGAACCGAATCAATTGAACAAATATCGAGTTCATAAGGTTCTCGAATATCGAGAAGTATTAGTTCATTTTTCTTCACTTTACTGTGAGCGTCTTCAATAGAAATATACCGCATACTAATTTGTTTTTCTAGCACGGCAAATGTAAGTAGAATATTATTGTTGTAAATCTGATTAACAGATGATCTTAGGCTATTATTTGACTCTCACCGAAACAATCATAGTGAAGGTTGCAACAATCTCTCCATTTATATTTTCAGCTATAACAGATATTGACTTATTTACCCGCGAAGAATTCTCAAGTGATTCCTGCATTGCAGCACTTACCAAAGCACCATCATTACTCGAAAAAATTATATCACTCTCAGCTCTCATAAGAAATTCGACATTCATTCCTTTGAACGCAAAAGACACTTTCTTCCCCATTTTCCCTGCAAAATAAAACGCATGTAAACCCGCAGCCACATCAGCCCCGACAGCAAGTGCACCAAAATACATTGATTTGAGGTGGTTTTTGGATCGTCTTCTCAACCGAATCTTTACACGTGCTTTCTGATCATTGAGCTCAATTAATCTCGGTTTTACAAAACCAATGATCGGAATTTTAGTCAACCCCAATAGGAAGAGCATCCATTTCATTTTTTTTAAGGAAACTTCTTTAGTTGGCTTGCTCATATTCTTGTCGAATTGATTTCACTATATCTCCCAGAGGACGAATTTCATGCACATGCTCAATTGATGGTCCTGCACACCATACTGTTTTATATGTAGAGCTAAATGCAGCATTTTTCAAACGCTTCATTCCCTTCATAAACGTAAAAGCTTTAAACCACTTCTTTAAACGCTTATTCTTATTTAGAAATCGCTCGAACTTATTTTGTTTCGTGCCAACTTTCTCAACATACGGAGTTTTAATCACTGTACATGGAGTGCCTGACAATTTCGTTGTCATTACAATATCTTCCTTGCCATAGTCAACGCATGCCTGTTTGTACTCATCAGAAACACCAGCTTCATTCGAGGCAATAAAAATACTTCCCATTGATAACCCAGCAGCGCCATAATTCATCATTTCTTTTGCTTCTGCACCATTACCAACACCTCCTGCGGAAATAACTGGAATATTACATGTTTCATTCAGAAGTGGGATTAGCTCCTTGAATGACATTGGACCAGCATGTCCACCAGCTTCTTTGTTGACGGCAATTAGTGCATCAGCTCCAAGTGCCTCCACTTTCTTAGCAAATCGAGCATCGACAACATCACAAAAAACTTTGACACCTGCAGCATGTGCTTGACGAATTGTTTCCTCTGGAGAACCAAGAGATGTAATGATATAATCTACCTTTTCCTCACAACAAGCTTTTAACTGCTCTTTGTATAAAAAGTTCGACTTGTTTACAATCAGATTAATTCCAAATGGACCTGTTGCCTCCACCTTTAATTCGCGAATTACTTTCCGAAGCTCCTCAACTGTTCTATAATTGAGCGCAGGAATTGCACCTGTTACACCAGCCTTAGTAGCAGCAATTATCATTGCCTTGTTGGAAACGAGAAACATAGGTGCCACAATAATTGGGAAATCAATCCCTAACATTTTGCACAAGCCAGATTCCTTAACATCTTGATTCATACTGCGAAGATATTTATTTTTTTTACTATGTACGCACAATTAATTAAGAAAGGTCAAAGAAGCCTAAAGTTAACTAGAAGCATCTTTGATTATATAATGAAAGAATTACATTTGTTATATGTCAAAAGGAAAAGCTTGGATTATAGCAATGCGACTTAGAACGTTACCACTATCTTTAGCTGGAATTGTTATGGGTACTGCTGTTGCCTACTACGGTGGTTTTTGGGATCCGCTTATATTCACACTTGCTGTTTCAACTACCATACTCTTTCAAATCGTTTCAAATTTGGCAAACGACTTAGGAGATGGAGTCAAAGGGACTGATAATACACATCGTGTTGGTCCAGATCGAATGGTTCAAAAGGGAATAATATCTCCTAAAGAGATGAAATTTGCTGTAATCATTACTGCTGTTCTTAGTTTAATTTCTGCTGGGTTTCTCATTTACTTTGGCGTCCAAGGAATGGATTCTACAACATTATGGTTTTACATCATCCTTGCATTGGCATGTGTTGCAGCCGCCATCATGTACACTGTTGGAAAAAAAGCTTACGGTTATTATGGCTTAGGAGATTTAATGGTTTTTCTCTTCTTCGGATTTGTGAGCGTTCTTGGAGTCTACTCATTATACAGTAAAGGTTTCGTTTATGAAAACATTTCATTAGCCATCTGTGTAGGTTTATTGAGTACTGCGGTTTTAAACCTCAATAACATGCGCGATTACGTCAATGACAAGAAATCTGGTAAAAAGACAGTCGTTGTAAAGATTGGTCCCGACATGGCAAAGTTTTATCACGCTGCGCTCATTTTTGTAGCACTCATTGCATTGGCCTATTTTGTCTCACAATTTAATAAGCCAATAGTATTTGCGGCTATGCTACCAGGGGGAATTCTTCTTTATCATTTACGGAAAGTTATGAAAACAACCTCCTTAAAGAATTACGACCCCGAATTAAAAGTCGTTGCACTTTCGACCTTTTTTCTTTCACTTACGCTCTGGGGAATACTCGTCTACTTAAAATCAATTACTGGTTAGATGAAAGCACGGTTTCACAAAAAAACATTTCATTTTAAACATCCAAGTGGTACTAGTCGTGGTATTTTAACAGAAAAGCATGCATGGTTCATCGAGGTTTGGAATAAAGAAAACTCCACAATTATTGGAACAGGAGAATGCAGTATCATTGCTGGACTTTCGCCTGACTTTAACTCAATTAAGGAGTATGAAGGAATGTTAGGTCGAGTTTGCTCTAACTTGAAAGAGAATCTTGATAAATGGCCCTCCATCAAATTTGGACTTGAATGTGCAATGCTTGATCTTCAAAATGGAGGCAAAGGAGTAATTTTTGATAACACATTTACGCAAGGTGATAAATCAATTCTTATCAATGGTCTTATTTGGATGGGAGATCGATCCTTTATGCTTGAACAAATTAATGAGAAAATAGCACAAGGGTTCACCACTATTAAAATGAAAATCGGTGCAATTGACTTTGAAAATGAGTTAGAATTACTTGGAATCATTCGGGATCAATCCTCAAAATTGACACTTCGGGTTGATGCAAACGGTGCTTTTAATCCATCTGAGGCTTATTCAAAATTGGAATCTCTAAATCAATTCGACATACACTCAATTGAACAACCAATAAAGGCAGGGCAATGGCGAGAAATGTATCAACTTTGCCAATCGACTCCTGTGGATATTGCTTTGGACGAAGAATTAATTGGAGTTCACGAATTAACCGAAAAAAGAAAACTACTAGAGACAATACAGCCTCAGTACATCATCCTAAAACCAAGCCTTCACGGAGGTATTAGTGGCACTCAAGAATGGATCTCGCTCGCGGAAGAATACAGCATTCCTTGGTGGATCACTTCAGCGTTAGAATCTAATATAGGTTTGAACGCAATCTGTCAACTTACTGCTGAGTATGATAATGATCTACCTCAAGGATTAGGCACAGGTTCATTGTACACAGATAATATCCCAAGTAATTTGTCAGTTCAAAATGGTAGCATATCTTTGATCGATGGCATCTAAGTCGTTTATATCGGAAGAATATCAGAAGACACTTTCACAAGTACTTCCTGTGCTTGTTTTTATCTTTGGTATCTGGTATTTCTGTGTTCGGATTCTCGGAGTGGGATTTGAATACATCCCCGGAGATTTAGGTGATTCTCGTTTCATTAATTTTTTATTGGAACACGGGTATCAATGGTCAACTGGTGGAACTGATAGCTTTTGGAGTGCAGGTTTTATGTATCCTTTTGAAAATACCATAGCTCTATCCGATAATATGATTGGAACGATGCCATTTTATGGTGTTTGGAGAATGTTTGGAATATCCCACGAAACCTCTTATCAGCTTTGGTGGATCGTGATTTGCTCTCTAAATTATTGGTCGGCATACTATGTTATGAAACGATGGTTTAACCGTTGGGATTTAGCTATAATTGCTGCGTGGATTTTCGCATTTACAATCTTCAACTTAGGGCAGATCAACTACATGCAAATGATGATTCGATTCATGGTGCCAATCGTTTTATATAGTGGTGTGAAAATGGTAGAAACATCACGTGTAAAATATTTCGTTATTTTCTCACTCGGAATTGTCTATCAATTTTACGGCGTAATTTACACTGGGTTTTTCTTAATGTATTTCAGTCTGTTTGTAGTGATTATTCATGCTATTATGACGAAGAAACATTTGTTCTTTGTTAAATTCTTCAAGGGACAGTCTCTGATTTTTACAGGAGGTACAATTGCAATTTCTGTTGTGGCAATGTTGTGGCTTATGTTGCCTTACTACGAAATGTCAGAACAACTTGGCTTACGCACTTACGAAGAGGTTCGTTGGAACATACCTGTTATCTTATCCTTTTTCTTCCCAAGTGAATCTGCATGGACATGGCAAGTATTAAATGAAAACTGTCGCCCTGAAATTCCATTTTGGTGGATTCATTACACATTCCCTGGTATGATTCCATTAATAGGGATGCTAGGAATTCCATTCTTCTGGATTTATTGGAAGCTTCGAAAGAGAAGCATATCCAAACTGACTTGGACTATTTCTATAGTGGCATTCCTAGTATTTTTAGGATTTATTCGGACTTATGACGGTCAAACATTCTTCGCTCTACTATTTAAACTCCCTGGAATGGGAAGTATGCGAGTGCTCAATAGATTTATGAATGTTGAGCTATTTTTAATTATTGTTTTTTTGGTTTCTCTTGCTGTAAAAATTCCTCGCAAGTGGAGTATTCTCCTATTTGTTCTAATAGTTATCGATAATGCCTTTGTACCAACGCGTGTTATCCGAACCGAAAAAGAAGTAATTGTAGATCGACGTGAATCAATGATAGAACTTATCGAGGAAAACATGAGTTCCATCCATCAATCGTATGTCGTTATTGATTCAACTCAGGAATTTTATATAACCCATCTAGATGCAATGATCGCTAGCACGTATGTCCCGATTCCCACAGTTAATGGTTACTCGAGTGGCTGTCCTGGTGAATTTGGCCAGTTCTTTTCTGAAGTTAGTGTGGCAGGTTTAAATCGTTGGTACACTGCGAGTGGACTAGATTCAGCCAAAGTTCTTATGATTTACAAATAATTCGTTTTTTTTAGGCGCTAACACCTGCTTTTCTATACAATAGCACTCCCAAAACATGCTCCTCTAATTCTTTTCGTAAGCTTCTAAGGTTGCTTCAAAAAAGAAAGTATCGACAATTAATTTGGTTCGTGCTGATTTCCATTTCAATCAGGAGCGCACGTTTTACTAATAGAAGTTTTAGCGTGTCTATCACGAAACACTTCCGAGCTAGAATATTGGCAATTACTACATCCGCTTTAACCCAATTCTCTTTCTATTGATATCAACTTCCAGTACTATTACTTCCACATGTTCATCCAATGAGATAAACTGAGAAGGATCTTCAACATAAACATCTGCAAGTTGAGATTTATGAATTAACCCGTTTTCTTTAATTCCTATATTCACAAATGCTCCAAAATTTGTTACGTTCGTTACAATTCCTTTGAGTAGCATTCCTGTTTTGATGTCATCAATAGTTTTTAGCCGATAATCGAATTCAAGCACCTTAACCTGTTCTCGTGGATCATGTCCTGGTTTCTTTAACTCTGAAATAATATCCTTAAAAGTATAAGCATCGATTTCCATTAACTGGTCAGCATCAATCTTATTAAGAAGATCAGAATTACCCATCAAATCTGCAATACTCACATTTAATTGTGTAGCCATTCGTTTAACAACAGCATAACTTTCTGGATGAACAGACGAATTATCAAGCGGGTTCTCACCTCCTCGTATCCTAATAAATCCAGCTGCTTGCTCATAAGCTTTATCACCTAATCGCTTTACTTTCTTGAGCTCATTTCTCGACTTAATCTTACCGTGTTCCTTACGGTACTCAACTATATTTTCGGCTAGGGAAGTCCCTAATCCTGAAACATAACCGAGCAAATATGGTGAAGCAGTATTCACATCCACACCAACCGTATTTACACATGAAACAATCACATCATCTAGTTCATTATTCAATTCCGTTTGATTCACTTCATGCTGATATTGACCAACACCAATTGATTTTGGATCAATCTTTACTAACTCTGCGAGTGGGTCCATTAATCTTCGACCAATTGACACAGCTCCTCTAACGGTAACATCGTAATCAGGGAATTCCTTTCTTGCTATTGAACTTGCTGAATAAATCGAAGCTCCATCTTCGCGTACGCTGAACACTTGAACGTCTCGTGAGAAGTGTGTGTGTTTCACAAGACTTTCAGTTTCGCGGCCTGCTGTACCATCACCGATCGCGATAACATCAATTTTATAGGATTCAACCAGTTGACCAAGTTTTGCTTTTGCCTTAGACGATTCCTTCTGTGGTGGATGGGGAAAGATCGTTGTGTTTGTCAATAAATCACCTGTTTCATCAATGCAAACTACTTTACATCCCGACCGAAACCCAGGATCAATCGCAAGAATTCGTTTAGCACCCAACGGAGCTGCAAGTAGCAACTGGAGCAGATTCTTACTGAATACTATGATTGCTTCTTTATCTGCTTTTGCTTTGATGTTTGATAATACTTCGTTCTCTAAAGAAGGTCGCAATAAGCGTTTATAGGCATCTTTACATGCTTCTTGCAACAAATTCGCACAAGCATCTCTACCTTTTACAAAAAATCGTTCGAGTTGTTGTAATGCCATCTCTTCATCAGGTCTCGCCTTCATAGATAATAAGCCCTCTCGATGAGCACGGTAAATTGCTAAAAATCGATGAGAAGGACATCGGTTAAGTGACTGAGCAAAATCAAAATAATCTCGATATTTTACCGCTTCACCTTCCTTTCCCTTGACCAATTTTGATGTTAAGATCGCTTTCCGATCAAAAAGTTGACGCAATCGATCTCGTAATACTACGTTTTCGTTTATCCATTCGGCAATGATATCTTTTGCACCATCTAAAGCCATGTCAACATCATAAACTTCACCTTTAATAAACCGGTCAGCCATAACCTCTGGATCTCCGCCTCGTTGAGACATGATCATTTTTGCTAATGACTCTAATCCAGCTCTTCGTGCTTTTTCACCACGAGTCAATCGTTTTTGCTTGTATGGTAAATAAATATCTTCCAGTTGAGTTGAGTTAAAACAAGATTCAATGCGCTTTTTTAACACCTCATCCATCCTACCTTGCTCATCAATAGTTGAAA
Source organism: Bacteroidota bacterium (assembly GCA_024280295.1). GTDB lineage: Bacteria > Bacteroidota > Bacteroidia > Flavobacteriales_D > Crocinitomicaceae > UBA4466. The sequence continues at coordinate 40,837 of JAJRQK010000037.1, read as the reverse complement.
TAATAGATAACTGTCGAGCAATTAATTCCTCAAACTTCTTAACAGCATCACGGATTGCTGCGATTTGTACTTCATCCAAGTTCCCTGTACTTTCCTTTCGGTATCGTGCAATAAATGGAACGGTTGCTTTATCCTTTAGTAGAGCTATCACGTTCTGAATTCCTTTTTCTGGAAGTCCAGTAGTATTCTGAACGTATTCTTGGATTTTCATACTGTTAAATTTGAGTTACAAAAATAAAAATATCGTCGTTTCCAAGTGAGTTTTATTATCTTCGATTGAAACAAAATTCAATTTATGAAATACCTGATTACTATTTTTGCTGGTGTTGTTATTTTCTACTCCTGCTCTCCTCAACTTGCTGAAGTTATTGTAAGCGAGGAAATGCCAGTAGAAGAACTCGTTGGATTAAATAATCCTCAAATCGCAGCTGGAAAAGTAATCTGGGAAAACGATTGTACTGTATGTCATTATGAGCAAAAAATCATCACCAATTATACTAAAGATCAATGGAGGGGAATTTTACCAGGCATGATCGTTAATGCAAAGTTGAATGTAGAGCGTGAAAGTCAAATCCGTTCCTACATTAATTGGGTACTGAATAATCAGTAAGAACTATGAAAGTTCTTGAAGGACTCAAAGTGATTGATGCAAGTACAGTACTTGCGGGACCCTCTGTTGCAACATTTCTAGCAGAGTTAGGAGCCAAAGTGACAAAATTTGAGCACCCAAAGTTCGGTGATGTTACTCGAAGTTGGAGACTTTCATCTGAATCAAGTGCATCATCAGTAAGTGCCTACTTTTCGAGTGTTAACTACCTGAAAAATTATGAGAAACTCGATTTGGCATCAGAAGATGGATTGAACTATTTTCTAGCACAATTAAATGATACAGACATCCTCATTACGAATTTTAAAAAGGGGGACGCTGAGAAGTTTGGAATTGATGATAATAAGCTGTTGGAAATCAATCCACGACTAATTATTGCTAAAATCAATGGATACGGAGAAGATAGTGATCGAGTTGCCTACGATTTAATTCTGCAAGCCGAATCTGGATTCATGTCCATGAATGGCACACCTGAAAGTGGCCCAGTAAAAATGCCCGTTGCTTTTATTGACGTTTTGGCTGCTCATCATCTCAAAGAAGGAATTCTCCTTGCTCTCTACGAGCGAGAAAAATCAGGAAAAGGAAAAGCACTAAGCGTCTCGCTATATGATGCAGCCGTGAGTAGCTTAGTTAATCAGGCGTCTAACTACTTGATGTTAGGTCACATTCCGCAACGAATTGGAAGTTTGCACCCAAACATTGCACCTTATGGTGAGTTATTCCATACATCTGACGGAGCAACAATTACTTTTGCAATTGGTTCAAATTCACATTTCATAAAGCTTTGTTCAACACTTGGCTTAACTGATTTAAATAATGATAATCGTTTCCTAGATAATCAATTACGTGTTAAAAATAGGGCCAGTCTCTATCAGATAATAAAGAGTAAGATTGATTCAATGGAAAGCTCTTCGTTACTCAGCCAATTGGAAGAATTGAATGTTCCAGCAGGAAAAGTGAAAAATTTAGAGGAGGTCTTTAGTGATGAATCCGCGCAAAGTTTAATTAGGGAGGAACTAATTGATGGAGTACAAACAAAAAGAATCACTTCTATCGTATTCAAATGATCGTTAAAATAAGAGCTCCAAGAACCAAGTCTGAATGGGAAAATTATTATGACCTTCGCTATCGAATGCTACGAGCTCCTTTGGGTAAACCGAGAGGAAGTGAACGCAACCCAGAAGATATAAGTGGTGAACATTTTGCTGTCTATTCTAAAGGGAAACTCAGAGCAATAGCTAGATTAGACCAAGCAGAGTCGAAAATTGCACAAGTACGATTTGTAGCGGTAGAAAATGAGTCACAGGGAAAAGGCTATGGACGTATTCTCATGGTACAAACTGAGAGAGTAGCAATGAAACGTGGTGATAAAAAAATGATTCTTCATGCCCGTGAAAATGCTGTAGATTTCTATCTAGATTTGGGCTATTCTGTAATTGAAAAATCGCATTTGCTATTTGGTGTTCTACAACATTATCTGATGGAAAAGAAACTTTATTAACCTGAATTCTTTTTTTTAAATGCGTTTGCCCTTAGTTCTAGTAAGCGACGATCGAAGCATGTATCATGAAATGATATTTTCAGCAGGAAGATTGATTAGTTTATTTTTCGTAATCTTTCTGTGATTCTCTTTGTGAGAAGTCTGTAGAGTAGCTCAGCTTCACGTTTTTCAAGTTTTCGCCCCATTCGAATAACTTTTCCGCCATAATCAAATTCGATACGCTCACCACCTTTTATCCATGGAGAAGATTCCCAAGCAGCCTGAAAAGATCGTTCTTCAGGTTGATGCACTCTAATTTTAGAGATATTATCCAACAAGAACGATTTTGCTTTTCCGTAACTACGAATGGATTTTTTATAGGTGAATGAAGCTTCATCAATTTTAAGCAATTCCTTCCCCCAAAGAAGCCAGAAAAAAGCGCGACCAACGCGAATCGCATAGTAGAGCCAAAATGCTAGAAAAACATAAATGGCAATCTTCTCTTGATTCGTCATCTCGAAAGTGAAATACGACCAAATTATTATTCCTCCGATCATTAGCCACATCGCAAACCAAGCTCCCATGAGAGCACGAACCCTCCCTTCACTTTTAGGATGAATAACTACGGTTGTTCTGTATTTCTCATCAACGAAACTAATACGCTCACCAATCCATTTCATGGAACAAAAATAACAATAAAGAAAAAGGGGGAGACGTAAAAACGCTTCCCCCTTCTTCACGGATCAATAAAAAACTATTCAATAACTAATCGCTTAGTTACTTTTTCACCATTTACTGTCAATTCTACTAAGTAAACTCCAGCATCTAAATCAGAGGTGTTAATCGTTACAGTTGATGCAACACTAACAGTCCCATAATTTTTTGAAGAAATTTCTTTTCCTGTCATATCAATCAATCGCAATTGAATCAATGATTCGTTTGTAACATTGATTTCAATTGTCACTTGCGTTGAAGCTGGATTAGGATAAACACGAAGTACATCGTCTAATTGAGATGAAATTTCACTAACAGAAACATTACAAGCTGATACGAATCCATTCGCAACTGCTGTTGTAATGTTTGCTTTAGCCGCATTATCAATATTCCCAGCCGGATCAGCCAACATTCCGATAATTGTGATTGCATTCTCATCCCACGTCGCAGGAAGAACAAAAGAATAATTATTGGTAACTACATCACCAATCCCAATTGAAGAAGGGAAGCAAGTATTATTTCCACTAAATGATGGTGTTATAGCACGAGCAACATGATCATAAACCATTTGTGATGCTGGCACTGGATCTGGAAGAATTTCGTATCCACCCATAACTCCATTTCCTCCGCCTGCATAATAATTTGTTTGCGCATATCCTGCAGCAGTTCCAGTGACACCGTCTTCTGTCAATACACAAAGCATTTTGTAAGAATTCGTTGCCGTTTGATCAAATGTAGCAGAAACTGAAACATTAAGAATACGTGTTACTGCGTCCCATGTCGCTCCTGTTGTCATTTGAGCTGCTGGCGCAACTTGCAAACGAGTAAAGAAGTCATTCGACATTGCCGAAGGATCAACTTCAGGAAGACGATCAACTAAAGCACTTGGATACCCACCAATGAGTGCCCCAATTCCTGCGTCGTACGTTGTTACAGCCATTGGATCTCCGTTATGAACTGCAATTCCAGCCCAATACTGACCGTAATCATTTGCAAAACGATCCATGAATACAGCACCACGAGGGCACCATCCGCACCAAGTTCCAGTTGCTTCCTCACCAACCACAACTTTACCAACAGCAGGAGATACAGGATCAATCGAAATCATAATTACATCATCAGAAGCAATATCATCAGCCCCAGCTCCATTTACATTACTAATTGTAACTATAACTGGATTAACTCCGGACACTAGCGGTATAGTTGTTGTAAAAGTTGTAGCCAAGGAGTTAGTTGAAGTAAGTGTTACACCTGTAACATTTTCAACGTATTGGTTTCCGTTGTAATCAACAGTAATATCGAAAGAGGTAATATCCGTAGTACCACCATTTGCTACTGTAACAGTTGGTGAAACAACTAATCCAGCGATATTGCCCCCCATAGCAAATCCAGCAGCAGCAGCATTCAAATTAGAAAGAGTGTAAGCTTGATGATCGAACATAACATTATCGACATAAAATCCACTACCTTGAAGCGGGAAAATATCTACTGATGCAAGTGTTCCAATTCCGTTAGCCCATGTCCCGATAGCAACACCATCAACAAAAGCAGTCCAAATATTCAATGTAAGATTTGCTTCAATTCTTAATGTAAACCAAGTTGCATCAGAGTAAGTTGAAGTTGCGAGGTCAGAAGTTAAACCGTCATCAATTGAAATAATTCCATTGCTCATATTTACGTTCATTGCCCAAGTTGTGCCAATAACTGGTGTTGCCTGAAAATTGTAATATGCATTTTTACCAGCCTCTATATAGAAAGCATTTTCATACGTAAGAACTCCATCTATATATTGAGTTCCAAAATCAACAACAACATCTTGAGGTCCCCCATTGGCACCAGTTGAAGAAAAATAAATTGAATTAGCACCTGAACTTGCTTGAGCAGCTGTTACTTGAACATCTTCAGTTCCTCCTACGGCACCAGACCATGTTGTCCAATAAGTAGGAGATTGTACTCCCATATAATCACCGACGTTGAGCGCGTCAAAATTTTCAGATAAAATCTGAGCTTGTAGTCCTAGCGTACAAAGTAAACTGGCTACAATAAGAGTAGTTTTTTTCATAAGATCGTTTTTTTGAGTATTTAAAAGTTACAGCTAAGTTACAACGAATGAGTAATGAAACAGTGAAAAATTGTATAATCCTCAGTACTATTCTTGTATTCTTATTTGATATATCTAAAATCTTGATTGTTTTTAATTTTAGTTAATGAATGAATAATCAACCTAATTGTATTCTCGACATCTTCCTTGCGACACATTTCTACCGTTGTATGCATGTAACGCAATGGAAGCGATATTAACGCACTTGGAACTCCTTCATTAGAGTATGCAAAAGCATCGGTATCAGTACCTGTTGCCCTTGAAGCAGCTGCTCTTTGGAATGGAATTTCATTCTCTTCAGCGGCATTAATAATAAGTTTGAGTAAATTATTTTGTACAGCTGGACCATACGTTAAAACGGGACCATCACCCGATTTTAAATCACCTTGAACGATTTTATCAATCATTGGAGTATTGGTATCGTGACATACATCTGTGATAATAGCAACATCAGGTTTAATTCTCTGGGCAATCATTTGAGCTCCTCGTAATCCGACTTCTTCTTGGACTGCATTTACGACGTATAATCCAAATGGTAATTTTATTTTATCCTTCTTTAGTAATCGTAAAACCTCGGCAATCATGAATCCGCCCATTCTATTATCCAATGCTCTTCCGCAATAACGATTGCCATTTAGCGTGATGAATTCATCTTGAAATGTTACAACACAGCCAACATGTACTCCCATAGCTTCAACTTCCTCTTTGGTTGAACATCCGCAATCGAGGCAAATATTTTTCAAGCTTGGCGCTTCTTCCTTTCCTCGACGTGTATGAATTGCTGGCCAACCAAATATTGCCTTAACTATTCCTTTATCTGTATGGATATTTACACGTTTCGAAGGAGCAATCATGTGATCTGATCCGCCATTCTTTCGAAGATAGATAAAGCCATCTTTGGTAATGTAATGAACAAACCATGAGATTTCATCCGCATGTGCCTCTATCACTACCTTGTACTTTAATTTTGGGTTGACTATAGCTACAACACTCCCATAATTATCTGTATAATACTCATCTATATATGGCTTGATGTATTCTAACCAAAGTTTTTGTCCTTCGGATTCAAATCCTGTTGGAGAGGAATTATTGAGGTATTTTTCTAAAAATGCGTGTGATTGTTTGTTTATTATCTTCTTCATAAGGAATTCTATGTTTCCTACGAAGCTAATAAATTCTACGCTTATCTAAGTAAGGTGACATTTCCTTTTATTATTGTTTCAACATCATCAATACAAGTGACTTTAAGATAATAATCGTACGTATCTGGATTTGATGGTTTCCCTCTAAACGTTCCGTCCCATCCGCTCAATCGATCAATGGATTCGAAAACTAGTTCTCCCCAACGATCGTAAACTCTGAACGTCATATCCTTGATCAAAGCACCTCTAACATATAGAACATCATTGTCCATATCGCCATTTGGTGAAAATGCATTTGGAATGTATAAGAATGGTTCACCACAAATAAATGAAAATGCCTTAACTAAAACAGTATCCGTTTTAGTGCAAATTCCATCTGTTACTATAAAGGTGTATAGAGTAGTTTGATCTACAAGTGCCTCAGTCTGCTGTGAATTTGGACTTGTCAAACCGCCATTTGGAAGCCATGCATAAGTATATCCTGCAGGCTCACCGAATAAGGTTACCACACTCCCTTCAGCAACATTGTATTCAGATGCACTTGCATGAACAAGTACTGAGGGAATATCACCAACAAATATTTGGATAGAATCATTTATGATACAGCCTGTGTTACTTGATGCAGTCACATAGAGATACTGTGTAGATGGAGGTTGAATTGTTACAGAACTTGAAGTTGTACTTCCATTAATTATCGAGCTAGGCGACCAAACATACGTAAATGTCACTAATGGATTTGAACTGGAAGCAGTAATTACTGTTTGCTCACCAAGACAGAGTGAATCATTCCCAGTGAGTACTAATGAAGAGCCGATAAAATCGACGAATACACTATCGATTAGACTACAAGCTGGATTACTTGCTTGTACATAATATGTCGTTATCCCAGATGGTGTAATTGTTAACGAAGAATCTGATAGTGGTGAATTCAGTGTGTCTGAAAAATTAATATTTGTGGACCAGACAAAACTCGTTCCACTGCCATTCGTAAAAGCTGTTAAAGTAACAGGGATTGGCTGACAAAGTTCTTGGTCTGGTGTAACGTAAAGTTCTAATGAATCAGTAACAATAATCGTTAACTGAGCAGTGTCAGTCAATAAACAAATACTATCAGTCACGTATAGAAAGACATTATAAGTGCCAGGAGTATCATAAGTAATTGTTGGTTCAAAAATAACCGTACTTGTGTCACCATTACCAAAATCCCACAGATACGCATCTGATTGTGTTGAGAAATTGTCAAAAGTCACAATAAATGGGGCACATCCTATATTGTCATCTGCTGTGAATTCTGCATTCGGAATCAGTTCAAAATCAAATTTAAACACCAAATTATTGCAATTCGAACTTAGATTTAAACTTGACCATGCTCCTGGAGAGGTTGGGAAGTCACTATTCCCACCACATCCACCACAAACGGACTGATAGATGACACCATTCTTATCGAAACGAGAGGTACCGCCATCCACGTGTTCTTGTGCTGCTGATCCTCCAATGTATGAACCATAAAGTAGGCCTGCAAAATCTCGCTCAATTACTAGTAGGTAAAAATCAAATCCGTTTGGAGCTGTTGCTTGAAAAGCTGTTACTGGAGTTACTGGCATACCACCTAACGGAACACCTTGAAGGATGTTTGCTCCCCAACCAGATATGTACATGTTCCCACATATATCTACAAGAAATGCAGATGGTGAAATATTAATGTCAGAATTACCATTACCAAATACAGTAGAATTTAAAGCTGTTGTAAGAGTAGGATCCAACTTTAGGACAAACTGACTACTTTGTGGATTCACAAAGACCGTGTTTATTATGGGGAAATTTCCTCCTCTCGACTGTCCTAATACAAAAACGTTATCATTCCGATCAATTTCAATAAAAAATGCTTGATCATAGTTATTTGTACCTACATAGGTTGCATTTATAACTGCTGTACCTGCACCATTAGTTTGACGACAAACCCATCTGTGATTCCACCATTGTAGGTAGGCTGCCAACCAGTCCCCATGAATGGAAGGTTATTTGAACAAGTGCCTCCGCCGAATAGAATATTATACGATGAATCAATCTTAACTGTATAGCATGCATCATTTTCAGTCCCTCCATAATAGCTAGACCATTGTAGAGTAGATAAATTTGAAGATAATTTAAAAATTACACCATCCTGTTTCCCTGCGTTTGTCGCTTGAAATGCACTAAGAACTGGAAAGTCAGAAGATCTTGAACAAGAAGCAACAATGCAGTTCCCTAAATTATCTAGCATAATTTCACCTCTGTACTGATCGCCGTAATTAGTCGTTAATGAATCGTAAGCGGCAACACTACTGTAAGTCCCTGATGAGTTCTTATAGTTAACGCCGTCATTTTCTGCCCCTCCCATATAAGTTGATCCAAGCAAATTCTGACCATTTGAACTAAATTTAACGATGTAAATATCGGTGCCGTCATTATGGAAATTTGTCCCATTAAAAGCCACATTAAGAGCGGTTCCTCCACCAAAAGTGGATTGATATCCACCAACAATAGGGAAATCACTACTTGATGTCACCCCGAATAAATAAATATTGTTCTGTGCATCACAGATCAAGCTGTTTGAAGTCTCAGTACCTTGAGTGTTATCACCTCCACCAACAAATGTTGTCCAAATCATGGTAGTTCCATCGGCAGAGTATTTTGAAATAAAAGCATCAGTTGTTACAACATTCACATCAGGTACTGTGATATTCGATATCACTTGGTAAGCCAATGGATCAGGCGTTGGATAAGCGTTCCCATACACAGTTCCAGCTGAATATGCAGTACCATCATATCCATACGTTGCTGTCATACCAAAGTTATCAGTAACCGATCCACTATACGTAGCAAAAACCAAAATCGGATCAATGACTAGTACAGCATAGGGACTATATTCTCCAAGTATAAATGTGACTTGATTATTCACAAGTTTAAAATCACACTCCACATCAACAATGCGGCCGTTTACAATTTGATATGCGTATGGTTTCTCCTCAATTATCTCCCCAAGCGTCGTAGAAACAACAAGATCACCACTATTCTTAATTCGAAGTTTTTCATGGCCTACATAATCCAGTTTGATCATTGATGGATCAATTCCTGGCTGAACATGAAATTCGTATTTTAATTGCTCTAATTCCTCGATTAGCTTGAGGTCAATTCCTGTATAAAAATCTTCTAAAATTGCTTCACCATAACCACGAACATTAGAAGCCCATCTAGACTTGTTATTCCCAAGAAAATAATTGTAATAAGCATTCGTAGGCTCTGATTTCTTAATCGAGGTCACTTTATTGGATCCTGGGAAATTAACATGGAGAACAGTTTGATTGTATTCGCTCACATCTATTCCATCTTTTGGCGAAGCATGATACTGCTGTAACTTTGAGAAATCCTGTAAATGAAACATCATCTTCCCCTGCTCTATCCAGAGGTTTCCACCTTGAAATTTTGCTTGAAAAAGAACGTTTTCGTCCCACTGACCTCCATTTTCAATGAAGGCATGTTGCAATGAATGATCATGCTCAATTTCTTGTGCATAACTAAAAAATCCATACATGCAGAGTAACGTAACAAATGTAAATTTCTGTATCATAATAATGTAACCGTCCTAAGATATCAATTTAGGATAAGACGACAAAATCGAGTGAGAAGTTTCTTGAAAAGAGTACATTTGATTTAATAGAAAATCATGGGAAATCGCATTACTTCTTTATTTAAAATCAAGTACCCAATAATTCAAGCAGGAATGATTTGGTGTTCTGGATGGGAACTTGCTTCCTCTGTTTCAAATGCAGGAGGATTAGGTATTATTGGCGCTGGATCAATGTATCCAGAAGTTCTAGATGAGCAAATTTTGAAGTGTAAAGCGGAAACATCAAAACCATTTGCGGTAAACTTACCCATGCTTTATCCAGAGATCGATAAGCACATCGATACACTAATAAAACATAAAGTCCCGATTGTTTTTACTTCCGCTGGAAACCCGAAAACATGGACAAAGCATTTTCAAGATCATGGAATTGTGGTAGTTCACGTAGTTTCAAGTGTGAAATTTGCGTTAAAAGCTGAAGCAGCAGGAGCTGATGCAATAGTTGCCGAAGGTTTTGAAGCTGGCGGGCATAACGGTCGAGACGAAACAACTACACTTTGTTTAATTCCAATGGTTGCTCAAGCGATTAAAATTCCTCTGATTGCAGCTGGAGGAATAGGAACTGGAAGAACAATGCTAGCAACAATGACCTTGGGTGCTGATGCAGTTCATATTGGAAGTAGATTTGTCGCATCTGAAGAGTCAAGTGCTCATATCAATTTTAAAAACAGTGTAATTGAAGCAAAAGAAGGTGATACTCAATTGACATTGAAAGAAATTACTCCGGTTAGATTAATGAAAAATACGTTTTACAAACAGGTATCAGACGCTTATGCGAACGGTGCATCCATTGAGGATCTCAAAACTTTACTTGGAAAAGGGCGTGCTAAAAAAGGCATGTTTGAAGGAGACCTAGAAGAAGGCGAACTCGAAATTGGACAAATTTCTGGTTTAATCCATGAAATCAAACCTGCAAAGACTATCGTTGATGAAATCTTGGATGAATACCGAGAAGCAATTGCTGAAAATACTACTGAAAAATATAACTTTTAATGATCAAATTTGAACGATTTACTCTTGACAATGGATTGCGCGTAATTTTCCACAAGGATGCTACAACTCCAATGGTCGTAGTAAATACACTTTATGATGTTGGTGCACGTGATGAATCAGAAGACAAAACTGGTTTCGCACATCTTTTCGAACATTTAATGTTTGGAGGATCTGTCAATATCCCAGAGTTTGATACTCCACTGCAAATGGCAGGAGGTGAAAACAATGCTTTTACCTCAAATGACATCACGAACTATTACGATGTTCTTCCTGCAAAAAATATTGAAACAGGATTATGGCTTGAAAGCGACAGAATGCTCTCATTAGCTTTTACACCAAAAAGTCTAGAAGTTCAACGTTCTGTTGTTATTGAAGAGTTTAAACAACGTTATTTAAATCAGCCTTATGGAGATGTTTGGCTTGAATTACGTCCTTTAGTTTATAAAAGCCATCCTTATAAGTGGGCTACAATCGGAAAAGAGATTTCGCACATTGAAGAGGCAACAATGGATGACGTCAAAGGTTTTTTCAAGAAACACTATAATCCATCTAATGCCATCTTATGTATCGCTGGAAATATAGAATTTGAAGATGTTAAATCACTCACCCAGAAATGGTACGGTGATATTCCAGCAGTCGAAAAAACGGTCAGAAATCTTCCTGTCGAACCAAAGCAAACTGAATTTCGAGAAAAAACAATCAAACGAAAAGTTCCAACGAATGCCTTTTATTATGCTTTCCGAATGGTCGACAGAAACCACTCTGATTACCTAACGATTGATGTCCTTTCGGATTCACTTGGAAGAGACAAATCCTCTCGTTTGTATTTGTCCATTAAAAAGGAACAAAACCTAGCCTCTAGCATTGGTGCTTATATCACAGGATCAATTGACGAAGGTTTACTCGTTATTTCCGGAAAATTAAATGATGGTGTTTCATTTCAAGAATTGGATAACGCACTTTGGAAAGAACTTGAGTTGTTATCCAATGAGTTAGTTCCAGCGGATGAACTTGAACGATTGAAGATTAAAATTCAAACTTCGAAAGAATTTAGCGACCAAGGATTGCTCAACCGTGCAATGAATTTATCGATGTATGAACTTCTTAGTGGAGCTGAGAAAATCAACGAGGAATCTGAAATCTATGGCAGAATTACACCTAAAGATATTCAGCGTGTAGCAAAAGAAGTATTAGTAAAAACAAATTGTTCACTACTTAAAGTCAAAGCTGAAAATGCCGAATAGAACGCTTCAACCCGAATTAATTGCAATCGATTCAATCGACTTTGTAGCACCAAAAAAGCATCAACTTAGTGATACGGTTTCACTTTACCACATGAAAGATGTTCCAGACGAGACCTCTCGTTTTGATCTATATTTTGACGCGGGTGTTTGCCGTGGACAAAAAGGTATTGCCACATTCGTCAATGGCTTAATTCTTTCTGGAACGAAGGAAAAAACGTCAAATCAAATTCAATCTGAAATTAATTCACTTGGTGGATTTTTAGATTCAGGAATCTCCGTGGAAAATTCAGTGCTTTCTGTTTATTGTTTGCGCGAATACCTTCCTACAATCTTCAAATCAGTTATCCACGCAATTCAAGGCGTTACTTTTGAGGCAAAAGAGGTGAAGGAATATTTAGCTGATCGAAAGCAAAACCTGCAAATTAGTCGTGAAAAAGTAGGATATCTTGCTCAACAAAACTTTAGAGAAAAACTTTTCGCTTCAAACGAACGATATTCCTATACGCTATCTGAAAATGATATTGAGACAACTTCAATTAGTGAATTAAAAGCATTTCACGAAAAACACTATTTGAATGGACTGACGAAAGTTGTTTTAGTAGGAGATCTTTCGAAGAACGTTGTTGATGAGATTCTGGATGCATGTAAACCGATGATTTCATCAAATCCAGATGTCTTCACAGATAAAATCGAGAATGAATCAGGGAAATTTGAACAAGAAAAAGAAGGCGCAGTTCAATCAGCAATTCGATTGGGCAGAATATTGTTCAATAAAAATCATCCAGACTATATGGATTTCTTGATCTTGAATACACTACTTGGCGACTACTTTGGAAGTAGATTGATGACTAACATTCGAGAGGACAAAGGTTACACTTATGGGATTGGATCAATGGTTGCAGAATTAAACAGCACTGGTTATTTTTTGATTGCAACAGAAGTTGGTAGTGATGTAAAAACAGAAACACTTAAAGAAATACAATTTGAGATAGAACAATTGCAATCAGAATTAGTTCCGAATGATGAACTAGAACTGGTACGAAATTACATGCTCGGACAATTACTAAAAAGTGCAGACGGTCCTTATGCTATGACAGATTTGTTCCTCAGTGCTGAAATGCATGGCAAATCACTTGATTTTTACAACGATGCATTGGAGGCGATTGGAAGCATTACTTCTGAAAGGATTCAAGAATTAGCAAAAAAATACCTAAAGTGGGATCAATTCTCAATTGTAACAGTAGGTTGAATTTAGGATCATTTCCACCTAGTAATTAACGAATTTCTTATCGCAACCTTATAGTATTATTAACGTCTACATACTAGATAAACCCAAAATCCGTTATCCAATTAATGACTCGTCTTATAGTCGTATTACTTATTTGCTATTGCTCGATTTTCACAAGTCGAGCAAGCCATGCTATTGGTGGTGATATTACATGGACATGTCAAGGTGGAGATTACGTTTTTCAGCTTGTTTTTTACCGCGATTGTAATGGTGACGTTGCTAACAGTACCATTGAATCGATTGAAATTTGGGGACACCCAACAATTTCCAGTATTAGTTTAGCCTTCGTTACTCGCACCGATATTTCACCCACTTGTACTGTTGTGCCATCGGGTCCCTCTGCGCTAGCATGTGGAAGTGTTGCCAACGGAGGAAATGGTATTGGAGCAATCGAAAAGATCATTTATCGAAGTTTACCCATTACACTTTCAGGTACACCTCCACCATCTGGTTGGATTTTTACCTACCAGATTTTCTCAAGAAATGCAGCTGTTCAAAATCTGGTAAATCCTGGAACGTCGGGAATGACCATTACTTCAAAAATGTTTGCAATTCCAAGTTCGCTAGGAGGATGCATCGACAATTCGCCCCAATTCTTGCAAGACCCTTATTTTGTTAGTTGTGCTGGAGATCCTTACACCTACAACATGAATGCGGTTGATCCAGACCTTGATTCTATCCATATTTCATTTGGAAATCCATTAAATTGGTTTCCTTCTCAAGTCTATTCTCCGCCAACAATTCCCACAGTAATTAGCTATGCACCTGGATTCTCTGTCACATCTCCCACCCCAGGAGTAGGTATGAATGCAGGGAATACTCCGGCACAACTTGACCCTAATTCAGGGCAATTGACATTCTTATCTAATAATACAGGACTCTATGCTGTTAAAATTGTAGCGAAATCATACAGAAACGGCGTTCTTATCGCAGAAGTAGATCGAGAAATTCAGTTAATCATTTTAAACTGTGCTGGAACGAATAATCCCCCAGTAATTGCTGGTCCATTTGGAGGATTATTTGAGACAACCATTAATGCAGGAGATTTAGTCAATTTCAATTTAACATCAACAGACGTTGAATTATTACAAGATGGAACTGTTCAAAGCAATCATTTATTAGCATCAGGACCAATGTTTGGGACAAATTTCACAAGTGCAGTAGGTTGTGCTATTGCTCCGTGTGCAACCTTGGATGCAACACCTTTAATCACAATGCCCCAAGGAGTAACGACGAACTTTAACTGGCAAACAAGTTGTGATCATTTAGTGAATTCATTCGGAATAACAGAAGATCAACTTTCCTATCATTTCGTATTCAAAATTCAAGATGATTACTGTCCAATTCCGAAGATTTCTTATGCTACGGTAACCATTCATGTCAAAAACCCAGGGGTGATTCAAGCTCCAGAAATCAATTGTATCCAATCTGACGGAACAGGTGATGTTACTTTGTCATGGAATGCCGTAAGTGATCCTCTTGGAACATTCAGTTCATATCAGATTTACACAGAACAATCAGGATTAATTGCCGCGATTCCTGCAATTGGAACAACATCCTTCACAGACCCAGGAGTTGGTCAGGCGAATGACTATTTTATTGTTGTTGCTTCTGGTTGTAATGGAAATAGCTTGAGTTATAGTGATACACTTCAGAATATCTTTTTGAATCTCAACAACCCTTCAAATGGCACGGCAGTTCTTCAGTGGAATGATCCTGCAACACCTGCCCTTCCGACAATGAATGCTAACTATCATATTTATCGAGAATACCCACTTGGGATATGGAATTTACATGATAGTGTCGCTTACGGAATCAATTTCTACATCGATACAATTGACATTTGCGATACGTTTTTAAATTATCAAGTTGTATTGCCTAATCAACCGTGTGATTTCACCTCAAACATTGAAGGAGATCAGTTTCAAGATATGATGACGCCCGATATTCCGATTATCACAAGTGTTACGATTGATACTGCTACGAACTTATTGAATATGACATGGAATCAAAATCAGCAACCTGACACATACGGATATGTTATTTACACGTATGATATAAACGGTTTCCTTGTTGAGATTGATACAGTTTGGGGAATAGGAAACACCACATATACAGGTAATCCAAATACATCTAATGGTCCTCTCACCTACTCAGTTGCTGCTTTTGATTCATGCTGGACATCATCAATTCCTCCAACACATCAAACATCTGGTAAAGCAACGGTTCACACAACAAATTTCGCGAATTCAAGTTTGGACATTTGTACCAAGACTGTTACTATTAGTTGGACCGGATATATAGGTTGGAATAATTTGAACAGCTACGAGGTTATTGGTAAATGGGACGGGCAGCCATGGACTGTTTTGGGTACAACCACAACAACAAGTCTTTCTGTGAATGTGTTGGATGGAAAAAATTATTGCTTCACAATACGAGCTGTTTCAACAACAGGTGCTGAGTCATTTTCAAATGTTTCATGCATTTTCATCTCAACTCCAGTACCTCCAGCCTTTAATTATTTGCAAGTCGCGACGGTGAATGGTGATAATATCCAGATTCGACATCATATAGATAATACAGTTTCGCTAACAGCACTTTCATTTCAACGTAGAAACAATGGAGTTTTTGAAGAAATAGCTCGGATTCCAATTGCGGGAGTTCAAACAATAAGTTATACAGACGAAGATGTCCAAGTTGATGAGCAATCGTACATTTATCGCATTCAAACGGTTGATAGTTGCGGACTTTTGACAGATACATCGAATATCGGTGAGACAATTTTCTTACAAGCACAAACCGATGAAGTTTCAAAACTGATTTACATAAATTGGAATGACTACCGAGATTATGATGGTTCTATAATTGGCTATAATATATATCGAGGAATTGATCGAGTCTTTAACAACTCACCATTTGCAACAGTGGGACCAAACACACTTTTCTATGAAGATGATGTGAATGATGTCGTTTCCACGGGCAAAATATGTTATTACATTGAAGCAATCGAGGCGACAAATAGTTATGGTATCGCAGAAATTAGTCGCTCGAATATTGTTTGTCCTGTGTTACCACCGATAATCTATATTCCAAATGCATTCATGCCTGATGGAATCAATAAAGTATTTAAACCTGTACTCTCAGATTTTGATGCGACTGAATATGATTTCATTGTTTTTAATCGCTGGGGACAAGTTATGTTCAGAACTAATTATTACGGTGAAGGATGGAATGGTCGTGTAATGCAGAACAATCAAATGGCAGCAAATGGCACTTATCTTTACATGGTTACCGTGCGTGATGGCAACGGTATTGAAGTCGTGAAGCGAGGACACGTTACATTGGTGAAATAATCCTAATTTTAACCCTGTGAATCGAATTCTGATAATACAAACGGCTTTTCTAGGAGATGTTATTCTTGCAACTCCCGTTATATCAGAACTCAATCGACTATTTCCTAATGCACACGTTGATATTTTGGTCAAAAAAGGAAATGAGTCACTATTACTAAATAACCCGCACCTTCATTCTGCTTTTATCTTTGATAAATCGAACGGAAAGTGGAAAGCTATGATTTCACTTATCAAGCAATTCCGGAAAGAAGAATACGATTTGGTTTTAAATTTGCACCGTTTTGGGAGTTCAGGAATACTCACAGCTTTATCTAAAGGAAAGAAAAGATATGGTTTCAAGAAAAACCCTTTCTCGTTTTTGTATTCGAAACGATTCAAGCATGTTATTGGAGATGGTACTCACGAAGTTGAACGAAATTTAAGCTTGATCAAAGAATTTGGAGCGAAGTCGATCGTTCGTCCAGAACTATACCCATCAACTTTCGACCAAGATAAAATTAAGTCTTATAGAACTGAGACTTACTTTTGCATGGCTCCAGCATCTGTTTGGTTTACAAAACAACTTCCTGCGGAAAAATGGGTAGAATTGATTCTAGCGTTAGATTCTAATGCCACTATTTATCTTCTCGGAGGACCAGATGATATTACTCTTTGCAAGAAAATTATCGATCTCTCAAAGAATGAGCAAGTCGTAAATCTTGCAGGAAAATTATCATTGCTACAATCGGCAGAGTTAATGAAGCATGCAACTCGCTCTTATGTGAATGATTCTGGACCGTTGCATTTAGCATCTTCGGTGAATGCAAACGTAACGGTATTTTTTTGTTCGACTGTTCCCGATTTTGGTTTTGGACCACTTTCAGATGAGTCTGAAACATTTGAGGTCAAAGGATTAGATTGTCGACCATGTGGAATTCACGGACACCAAGAATGTCCAAAAGGTCATTTTAATTGTGCCAAGATTGATTTTACAAAGTGATTTTGCGTTAGTGATTGCAGTGGCATCCTTTTTCTAGCGAAGTATGAGCGGGAAAAGATACAACGGAAAGCACGTTAAAACGCCCAAAGTAAATTAAAGATCAAGTACCATCACATAATCTTCCATCAAGAAATCTTTTCCGATATTAATGGTCTCCTCTTTAATGATTCGAAATCCTTTGTGTTTATAGAAATCGACTGCATTGTTAAATCGATTAACATTTAAGTGAATGCTCGTGAGATCCATCTCGGCAGCCAACTCGATTGTTTTATCCATGAGGGCATTTCCTAATCCTGTGCCGTGATCAGCAACTTTAATATAAAGTTTGTGCATTCGGAGCGATCCGACCTCAGGAAAATTAGGCTCTAACCCGACGAAGCCTTTTGGAACACCATCTTGCGTTACCATATAATACAAAAACCCCGTTTGAACTTGCTCTTCAAGCGTCCCCATATTGTACATCCATTCAAGCATATACTCAATTTGATCCTTTTCCAAGATATCCTTAAAGGCATGTGGCCAAATATCCTTCGCAAGTTGATGCACAATGAATATTTCGTCTTTTGTAAGTTGTTTAACTGCAATCATGGGCTGCGATTATTCTTCAAATTTAGGGAAAAAGAGCGGTGGTAATCTTGGATCTGAGTTGAGTTATTTACTTTACAATGTGAACGAAATAAATTCAAGCACCAAATTGAAGAGAATTGGCTCAATACTTGATATAAAAAACACAAAATCATTGTGAATTTAGAAAAAACAGCGATATTAGTAACAATCAAAATAAAAACACAACTATGAAGAATTTGGACACGTTTTCAAAACGTTTTATCTCGGTAAGTTTATCAGTAATGGGGCTGATGCTTTGCGCGAGTTTATTTATGTACACCTCTACTCCAGCAACAGCAGGAATGTCTAGTAGTGTTGTACCCGAATTTGCTGCGAAAGATTTCCCTCCAAGTTCGGGCGGTAAAATTATGATGGATTACACCTCAGTTCACGTACCATCTCAAGATAAGACCTATTACGAAACGTTAGTATGGAATACAGAAACTGGTGAATCAAAATTGTATTTCTACAGTTACGATACGAAAGGATTTAAAGCATACGAGGACAATGTTCAATTACCGAGACACCCTTTGGACTAGAAGTCTAGAAGTCTAGAAGTCTAGAAGACTAGAAGACTAGAAGACTAGAAGACTAGAAGACTAGAAGACTAGAAGACTAGAAGACTAGAAGACTAGAAGACTAGAAGTTATAAAATTGAACAGCATTAAGAGCAATCTTGGTGCTGTTTTTTTGCTTTTATTTTTGATGCAATTTAGCAGAACCTATTTAGTTTTGACGCTTATTAGATGAACAGGAATTCCTAGGATGATCATTCATACTATCATATTGATAGCTTATTGTATTGAACTGCACACAATTAACAATTAAGAGGGTCTCTTTAATTAGAAATAATTAGTATTATACATGCTGCTTAAATTCCTTAAAGTGATGTATGAATCCCACTTAAAGTACTAACATATAGTAATTTATGGAAAATAGGGTTGCCTATTTAAAACATAAAGAAACTAACCAACAACGTAAACGATTGACGGTCTACTATTTTTTTGACATCTAACTACGCAACCCTAAAAATAAATGCAAAAAAGCACCAAGATTGATCTTGATGCTTTTAGTCTAGTTGTAAGTCATAAATGACTACATGATGTCTATTTTCAACCTCCTCTTCCAGATCTTGTTGGGGTTGTCCGAGTTGGGGTTGTTCGAGTCGGGGTTGTTCGAGTTGGGGTTGTTCGAGTTGGGGTTGTTCGAGTCGGGGTTGTTCGAGTCGGGGTTGTTCGAGTTGGGGTTGTTCGAGTCGGGGTTGTTCGAGTCGGGGTTGTTCTCACAGGTTCTGATCTAACTGGCTCACTATATGTCGACTCGGTATTAGAAGGCGATGTTTCACGCTCATCCGTTTCACGCTGCGTAACCGTTTCTTTTACAGATGACTGATTAGGTTCCATTTCTATCGGCAACGGTGTTAAAACTGGTGATTCTCCACGTTCTGTGCGTTCTTCGAGTAAATTTGGGACTTCATTTGTTTCATTTGTATTAGGCGTCTCACGCTCAAGTGGAGCTAAAATCAAACCCTGTGAAGGATCTTCAACAACTGGTCTTGGTGCTGGTGGAATATTCAAATGTGAATTATCAAAAATACACCCATTTAAGTCTCTGTCCAATACCCCTTGGCGTTGGCATGCTAATCTTGCTGCATCACGACGATCACGAGGAATTTCGTTAATTGTTCTATGTACTCTTGGAAAAGATCGATCTGTGAATGAGATTGTATTTGTCCCAGGCGCGTAATCAAAAAGTGTTGTCACCATAGTAACACGGTACTCATCTGCCATTGAGTTAGCCAAAAAAGCCAATCGACGTTGTTCCATTTCTTGAGAAACAGAACCAAAGGGATCATTGCCACGATCCATTCGAAGAGAAGCAACATCGTTCATCCCATTGAAGTCATCACGTTCATTTCCATTTGCATTTCCTAGAAGTCCAGTGAAAATCCCTTCACTACATCCTGTAATTTGTACATTCAAGTTCATAAAATCCATCCCACCAGTAGATCGCATTTGTGATGTTACTGTTTCACCCGTTGGCCAAGAAATTGTATATGTTCTACCAGTTCTTCGAATAGTACCTCCATTTGCGAGAAAGTGAGCTTTCCCAGAGCCAACATTTACAGGAAATCCATTAACCCTCACTGGTGTTGATCGATCAGAATCCGGGAAATCACTTGCATATAAACAAACACGGTCGCCACCTACATTCATTGCAACAGCTGTATTTAAGGAGAAATCATCTCGTTGCGGTCGTTGACGTGCCTGAACTTGAAGTCCACTCGTTGATTTCGTAAGCACAAATTCACCTACGGTCTGAAAAGAATAACGTGCACCATCGAAAGTAACTAAGTGCGGGTCGCCATAAGTTCTTGCTGTACGAACACCACATCCAGCACCTGGACGTACAAGTACTCGACTAATTGTTCCCCATTGCGAAGCATCTTGTTCATTTGAAGGTCTGTTATCCATGGCAATTTGCTCGACACTATTACGTGTTTTCTTTGGTAATGCTGCGACCATCTGCGCTGGAGTAATGTCTTCAGGAAACGTTCTATCTGGAACCGGTTGTTCATTCGACATTGCTTCTAAACTCGAAGAAAGCCATGGTCCTCGAATTGGATCCCACTCTTCTAACTCTGCACGAATTGGATCAAATGACTTATCGAAGTTTGCATCATTTTGTGCAAACGACGTTGCAACTAAGGATATAAATGAGGCAAATAATAGGTAGTTTCTTTTCATAGTACTTGTTTTTATACTTGAGAGTAAGCAAATTACATGCCACAAATTGGCTTGTCGGGTGTTTGGAGAAGGAGATAATTAGATAAGAAGTCATAAGACTGACAGACTGTACAGGTTAGATTGTTAGGAATAATTAGAAGAGTTAACAATGTTATTCAACTATTATAGTTTTGTGGTTTCAACGAAAAAAAATGATCTATAAAAAATCCCGCTAATTAGATGAATTAGCGGGAAATAATAGTTTATGGTATTGGATTAACCTCCAAAGTCATCAAAACGCACATTTTCTGGTGGCACTCCCCAATCATCACACAAACCAATAACGGCTTGATTCATCATTGGCGGTCCACAAAAATAGAATTCAATATCTTCTGGTGCTTCATGTTTCTTAAGGTACTGATCGATTACAGCGTTGTGAACGAATCCTGTAAATCCATCACCTTCAGTATCGTCTATATCCTTTTTCTCCACCCAGCTATCTGATTCTAAAGCGTCAGAAAGTACAAGATAGAATTTGAAGTTTGGAAAGTCCTTCTCCAAATCGCGGAAATAATGAATATAGAATAACTCAGCGCGTGAACGTCCGCCATACCAATAGGTAACTTTCCGTCCGGTTTTTAATGTCTTGAAAAGTTCATATAAGTGAGATCTCATCGGAGCCATTCCTGCACCACCACCAATGTAAAGCATTTCCGCATCAGAATCATTGATAAAGAATTCACCATAAGGTCCAGAAACGATGGCTTTATCTCCTTCTTTTAAGTTAAAAATGTATGAGGATGCAATTCCTGGGTTCACATTCATCCAAGCGTTACGATCACGATCCCATGGTGGCGTAGCAACACGCACATTCAACATAATTCGACGACCCTCTGCAGGGTATGAAGCCATAGAGTATGCTCGAACAACCTCTTCATCATTTTTCATAACAAGCGGCCATAATCCGAATTTATCCCAATCAGCTTTAAATTTATCAGGCTCACCTGGATGATCTAATGGATGCGCTGAAATATCCATGTCCGTGAATTTAGTTTCACAAACAGGGATTTTAATTTGGATGTAACCACCAGCTTTGTAGTCCATATCCTCAGGAATCTCAACGATAAATTCTTTAATGAAGGTAGCAACATTGAAATTCGAAACAACTTCCGCTTCCCACTCCTTAATACCAAGAATTTCTTCTTCGATCTCAATTTTCATATTCTCTTTCACCTTCACTTGACATCCAAGTCGAAGGTGTGCTGCGATTTCCTTACGCGAAAAATGAGGTTCCTCAGTCGGAAGAATACCACCACCCCCTTCGAGTACGTGGCATGTACATTGAACACATGTTCCACCTCCACCACAGGCAGACGGCAAGAAAATACCTTCGTTACTAAGTGTACTCAACAATGTGCCTCCTCCATCGACTTCGAGAATGCGTTCACCATTATTGATATCAATTGTAATTGTTCCCGATGGAGACAATTTCGCTTTCGCAAAAAGCAACATCGATACAAGCGTCAAAACGACGACAAGAAAAACTGCTAATGTAATTGCTATAGTCAATCCCATGATTATTCTTATTAATCCGTTATTACATCATCCACAACTACTACTTGTGAACTACTGGTTTTATCTTCTTCTCCATCATCACCGTACTTAATCCCCATGAAGCTCATGAATGCCATTCCCATCAAACCAGTGATAATGAAAGTTATTCCGAGTCCACGCAACGGAGCAGGCACATTGGAATAGCGGATTTTTTCTCGAATTGCCGCAATTGCAACGATGGCAATAAACCAACCTATTCCAGATCCGAGTGAGAATGCCGTAGCATCTAGTATAGTAGAATACTGACGATCCTGCATGAATAATGCACCACCTAAGATAGAACAGTTTACGGCAATTAATGGAAGAAAAATCCCAAGCGCTCCATATAAAGCAGGAGCAAACTTCTCTACTAACATTTCCACCAATTGAACAATAGAAGCTACAACTGCAATAAACATTATGAAGGAAAGAAAGCTCAAATCAATTGTTTCCCATTCTGGGTTTAACCAAGCAAGAGCACCCTCTTTCAATAAGTAGTTTTCCAACAGATAATTGACTGGTACAGTTACTACCAATACGAAGATTACGGCAGCTCCTAATCCAACAGCGGTCTTAACTGTTTTCGAAACTGCGAGGTACGAACACATCCCCAAGAAATATGCGAAAATCATATTCTCCGAGAAGATTGCTTTAATAAATATGTCTAATGTACTTTCCATAGTATTTCTTTTTGAACGCTAATTCTAGTGCCCTTCAATCAATTCTTTGTTTTTAGATCGCTGAACCCATATAATGACACCTACGATTATCAATGCCATTGGAGGCAAGATCATCATATTATTGTTCACATATCCCATTGTGTAAAGTCCCCATTCCTCGCCAGGAATAGCACTCCCGAAAATTTGATACCCCATAAGTGTTCCTGAGCCTAGGAGTTCTCTAAATACAGCTACAAGTACAAGAATCCATGCATATCCAATAGAATTCCCTACCGCATCAATTAATGACGGCCAAGGTTTGTTTGCCATTGCAAATGCCTCAAATCGTCCCATTATAATACAATTTGTAATAATTAATCCAACGAATACTGATAGTTTTTCAGAAATGTCTGGCATAAACGCTGCAAGTAATTGATCAACGATAATCACCAGAGATGCCACAACTACAAGTTGAACAATAATCCTAATTCGAGATGGAATCAAATTTCTCAACATTGAAATAATGACATTTCCCGCCATTAAAACAAATGCTACAGATAACCCCATTACAATACCTTGCTCGACTTGTACAGTAATTGCAAGTGCCGAACATATCCCTAATACTTGTACCGTAATCGGGTTGTTATCAAGTAATGGGTCAGTAATCAATTTTTTATTCTTCTTTGAGAATAACGGTTCTTTTGGTTCTTTCGTTTTTTCTACTGAATCACTCATCTATCTAGTTTTTCAATGATTTGAAGTAAGCAATATATGGCTTAAGGCAACGGTTTACCATTTCCTCAACACCTTTTGAGGTAATCGTTCCGCCAGTGATACCATCTACTTTTGTTTCTTTCTTAGCACCTGACTTATCTTTTACAACTTCGAACTTAACGATATCACCATTTTCATCAGTAATTGTTTCGTTCAGCCATCCATTCACGAAAAATGCTTGCTTGATTTCTGCTCCAAGTCCAGGAGTCTCCCCTTTGTGGTCAAAAGTTGCACCTCTTATGGTACGCATATCTTCATCCAAACAAATATTTCCCCAAATCGGTCCCCAGAGTCCGTTTCCAACGACAGGAATAATGTAGGCCGTTTTGCCATCCTTTGTCTTAGCAACAAACAAAGGAAAATCTCGATCGGCATCTTCAAGTTTCTTATCTCGATACTGCTTCTTAATATCAATATCAAATGCTAAAGTGTCTTTAATCACACCATCGATATCGATAACAACAGCATCTTCAAGATTTATGTATTTCTCAAATTCTTCTGCCGCATTTTTTCGTGATATTTCATCAGCCTCCTCTTGTGGCAACATTGCCTTGAGAATATTCATTTTCTTCTTTACCTCATCATTTTTATCTTGAAAAGGTTTTGTCCAAATTGCGATTCCCGCCAATAATGTCCCTACAACGACAACAAGTGTGATTGCGAAGGCAAAAGTATAACCGTTACTATCTTTATTCACTGCCATGATTATGCTGTTTTAAGTCGTTTAAGTCTACGCTTCACATTAGCTTCAACAACGTAGTGATCAATAATTGGAGCCATCACATTCATAAATAAAATAGCTAACATTACTCCTTCAGGATATGCAGGGTTAAGCACCCTAATGAGGATGGCAACCATACCTCCAACAAATCCGTAGATTATTTTTCCAGTTGCCGTTTGCGCAGCAGTTACAGGATCAGTAGCCATAAAAATTGCACCGAATGCAAATCCACCAATTACAAGATGATAATATGCAGGCAAATCCAAATAAGCATTCCCTCCGATTGCATTCATTAAGAATCCAGATGCAAGTCCTCCAAGTGCAAATGATACCATAATACGGAAAGAACCTACTCCAGTAATTAGCAAGATAACCGCTCCGATTAAACAAGCAATAACAGAAGTCTCACCAATAGATCCAGGGATATTCCCCATGATTGACTCCAGAATAGAATACTCGTGTGTAAATGCTCCAAGCGCATCAGCTCCATCGGCAATGGCTTGTCCACCGACGCTAGCTTTATCCCCCATAAATGTTGCAAGATCTCCCATTGCAGTAGATCCTGTAAAACCATCAACAGCTTTTTCTTTTCCAGCCATCCAAACAGTATCACCAGACATTGAAGTAGGATAAGCAAAGAATAAGAAAGCTCGAGCAGTTAGTGCTACATTGACTATATTCATCCCAGTACCACCAAAAATTTCCTTCCCTATAACTACTGCAAAAACTGTTGCTACAGCAACCATCCATAGTGGAACATCTGCCGGCATTATCAGAGGAATTAACATTCCTGACACCAAAAACCCCTCGTGAAGAGAGTGACCGTTAATCAAGCCAAAGATAAATTCTACTGTTAGGCCCACACCATAAGAGACAACAACAAGTGGAAGAACAATGAATGCCCCAGCCCCTAGTTTTGACCAAAACATATCCATAAATGGAAGGCTACGATTACCTGTTTCAGCAACCATTTCAAAATGTCCAGCGTTGTACATCCCAAAAAGCAGGCAAGGAATTAATGCAATGATCACCATCATCATGGTCCGTTTCAAATCAACGCCATCACGAATATGCGATCCTTTTTTCGTTACATGAGCAGGAGTAAATGCAAGCGTCGTAAATGATTCAAACAACGGGTTCCATTTCTCCAATTTACCTCCTTTGGCAAACTTAGGTTCATGCTTGTGAATTATTTTCTCTAAAAATTTCACTTTATCTAGTTTTAAGTCCTACATGCATTCAGAAGCGATCAGGTCAAGCCCTTCACGAATCTTATCTTGAATATCAATTTTCGAAGTACAAACGTACTCACACAATGCGAAATCTTCAGGAGCCACTTCATAGATTCCTAATTTCTCCATTCCATCAATATCATCTGTTATTGCTGCTTTCACCAATTGCATTGGTAAGATATCAAATGGAAACACCTTATCCAGCTCTCCTGTAACAACGAAAGCTCTTTCTTCACCGTTCGTGTTAGTGTCCAATCTAAATTTCTTTTTAGTCAACATCCATGTTGGAAATGTTCTGGAATTAGAAAACTTATCGAAGCCAGGCCCCATCCACCCTTTAGTCATCACAAATTTCAGATGATCTCCTTCTGGGATTACAGTTATTTGATTGTGATAGAAACCAAGATATCCATCTTGATCAATTTTATCTCCAGTTAACACGTTACCGCTAATCACTCGAACATTATCCGAAGTAATTTGTCCTTCAAGAAGGTTAGAAACATTTGCTCCTTGGAGAATTTCAAAATACTGAGGTGATTTAATTTCTGAACCAGTAAGCGCAATAGACCTACGCATATCAAATTTACCAGTCAAGAAAAAACGGCCAATTAAGGCAACATCTTGAGCGTTCAAAGTCCAAACAAACTCCCCCTTATTGATTGGGTCAATATGATGAATTTGAGTACCAACGTTGCCTGCTGGATGTTTCCCTGAAATAGTATTCAACTGAACACCTTTAGCTTCTTTAAAAGTAGCATCTGATCCAATCTTTCCATTCATAGTCAAGTGAACAGTCCCTGTTGTTAACTTAGATATCACATTTAACCCAGCCTGAAATTCATGATTTTTACCATGCAGCACAAAATCAAAGTCGGGAGCCAATGGAGAACTATCAAATGCGGATACAAAGATTGCTTTAGGCTCATTTTCTGGATCAGCAATGATGTCCAATGGCCGTTGACGAACAAAAGGCCATAGCCCTGATGAAAGCAATATCTCCTTAACCTGTTCTGCTGACATTTCATCAACATTAATTGCTGACTCACTTAAATATAATTGTTGACCATCCGTTTCGATCAAAACTTCTAGTATCCTTCTTTTTGCACCGCGAACAATAGCCTTTATTATACCACTTGCAGGTGAAGCAAATTTCACCGAACTTTTATACTTATCATGGAATAGGATTGTTCCTGCTTTCACTGCCTCCCCTTCTTTGACGACCATCTTAGGTATCATTTGGTGAAAGTCAGTTGGCTTAATTGATACAGTCTTAGGAAATGCAGCTTCGGATTTAACCTTTTCCGCCACACCTACCAGTCTGATATCCAAACCTTTTCTGAGCTTAATTGATTTCGACATGCTCTAAAGCGTTTAAAATTCAATTGCAAAAATAAAAATTTCATGTGGTTGGCATCAAAAGTAATGGTTCAAGTATCAAGCGAAAGTTAATTTAGAATCATTCTATATTATGAAACCTCACCTATCCTTTTCATGCGATAGATCGTCTCTACATGTAAGAATACAAATAGAAAACAACTTAATTAATGAGCACATTAATAACTTCTGGAGTTCAAATTACAGTTAAATCCTTTTTCAGAGCGGACTTATCTGAGGTTATTGAATCTCAATATTTTTTCAATTACAAGGTTGAAATTGAGAACACCAATTCATTTGATGTACAGCTAATGGCTAGAGACTGGTACATATTTGACAGTTTAAATAGTTCTCGCTATGTGAATGGAGCTGGAGTTATTGGAGAGCAACCAATTCTAAAACCTGGTGAAAAATACAACTATACAAGTGGATGCGATTTACGATCTGAAATCGGACTAATGAAAGGATTTTACACACTTAAAAACTTAGTTGATGGCGAATTATTTGAGGTCTTCGTCCCGACTTTCAGACTAGAATACCCACCGAAACTTAATTAACGACGATTCGCGCGAAAGAGAAGTAGAATTGAAAGGATTAGACATATACCACCTAAATTAACAATGCTCAATAAGGGTTTTGGTTTAGTTTCATATAATTCTTTAATCTTTTCTTCGAACTTAGAAGCAGTTTTGTAAACCTCAATATCAATAATGCTATTTTGTTTAATAATTTTGGAGACTCGATCAATTTCAAGTTCTACTTTTATTAATTCTATTTCCCGATCATCGCGAAGGATATAGAGTTCTTGAAGAGATATAAGAGCGTCCAAATGATCTGGAAGAAAATTAACTTCTTCGGCAATTCTAAGTGAATGATTAAGATTCACTTCAGATGAATCAAATTGCTCTGTTTCAAGATAGAAGCCACCAATATTAAAGTAACTCTCAATAATTGACCTCCTTTGTCCGAATTCAAGTCTTAACTCCAGAGCTTTACGGAATAGTATTAGTGATGAATCAAGGTCATTGCTGGAAAATTTAAGAATTGCTTGATTATTGAGAGCATTAGCCATATTACTTTTGGACTTTGCCTGTTCAGAGTAAATCAGTGATCTAGTATAGTACGCACGCATTAACTCCCCCTCCTGTAATTCACTATATATCATACCTAGAAAAGAACAAGCATCAGAACTTGTTTCAAACTTATCATAAACTAACAATTGAGAAAGAGCTACAGCACAAAGTTTAATACCCAATATTGTATCACCAACAGTACAGAATAGCTTGCCTAGGCTTAACATAGCACTTAATCCAGCGGTATTATCATCGGATTTTTTTCCTATTTGGATCGATGACAGATACATTCTTGATGCTTTTGTATAATTGGCTGAAACAAAATATGCATTTGCTATTTCGTTCTCTGTTTCTGATAACAGGACAAGTTCATTTGATACAGTAAATATTTTTCTAGCCTTCAATAATAAATCCAGTCCTTCAGGAATATAGCCGCTACGAACATTATAACTACCTAAATTTCGAAGCATCGAAGCCTTAAAAATCAACAAATTGACAGTACTCTGATCACTTGAACTTACCCTTATATTAAGTGAATCTATGTCATTGCGAATATAATAATTCCACATCTCAAGCGACAATTCCAATTTTCGCTCCTGAGATTCCCCCCTTAAAAACTCTTTGTAGTTCGATTGAGAAAACCCAATTAGTGTCCACAAAAAGAATGTGACTAAGGTAATTACTCGGTGTGGCGAACTGTTTTCAATATCAATCATAGGATCATTGCAATGATAAACAACAATAGTTACTTTTGCAATAAAATTTTAAGGACTATGTCAAATGCAATATTTCAAGTACCGGTTGCGATAAATGAGCCGGTTAGACCATACTTACCATCTACAGATGAGACAAGTAATCTTTTAGCAACCTATGAAAAGATGTTATCAGACTCCCCGATTGATATGCCAATGTACATTGGAGGTGAAGAAATAAGAACACAATCGAAAAAACCAATGTCCCCTCCGCATGATCATAAGTGTATTCTTGGTCATTTTAATAGTGGAGATTCATCACATGTACACAAAGCAATAGATGCTGCGATGAACGCTAGATCAGAGTGGGCAAATCTTCCTTGGGAAGATAGAGCTGCCATCTTTTTAAGAGCTGCTGATTTATTGGCAGGACCATTTCGAGATCGAATAAATGCATCAACGATGCTCGCTCAGTCTAAGAATGTATTCCAAGCAGAAATAGATGCATCATGTGAACTTATTGATTTCTTTAGATTCAATGTGCAATACATGACACAAATCTATAAAGAGCAACCGGAATCATTACCTGGACTATGGAACAGACTCGAATATCGCCCACTTGAAGGTTTTGTTTTCGCCATCACACCATTTAATTTCACCTCTATCTGTGCAAATCTTTGTGCAGCTCCTGCAATGATGGGTAATGTCGTTGTATGGAAACCAGCGGAGTCGCAAATGTATTCGGCTAAAATAATTATGGAATTATTCAAAGCCGCTGGAGTTCCAGATGGTGTAATTAACCTTATTTCAGTAGATGGACCTGTTGCTGGTGAAGTTGTTTTTAATCATAAAGATTTTGCTGGCTTACACTTTACAGGATCGACAGGTGTATTTAGGCATCTATGGAAAGAAATCGGAATGAATATTGCTAAATACAAGAACTACCCTAGAATTGTTGGAGAGACCGGCGGAAAAGATTTTGTAATGGTTCATAAAACAGCTGATCCTGCGCAAGTGGCAACTGCCCTCACACGCGGATCATTTGAGTTTCAAGGCCAAAAATGTTCAGCAGCATCAAGAGCATATGTCCCTCAGAATATCTGGAGCGATGTGAAATCAATTATCATTGATCAGGTAAGTTCTTTTAAAATGGGATCACCTAGCGATACTTCTAATTTCATCAATGCAGTTATTGATGAGGCTGCTTTTGATAAAATTGCAGGATATATTGATTTTGTGAAAGAACAAGCCGATGCTGAAATTATTGTCGGTGGAAATTATGATAAATCAATTGGATATTTCATTGAGCCAACTGTTATTGTTACTTCGAACCCGAAATTCCGAACACTTTGCGAAGAGATATTTGGCCCAGTTTTGACAATATACGTTTACGAAACAGAGAAATTTGAAGAAACATTAGAATTAGTCGATAGTACTTCTGATTACGCCCTGACTGGATCGATTATTTCTAACGATCGATACGCTATTAATCTGGCATCGAAAAAACTTGAGTACTCAGCTGGAAATTTCTATATAAATGATAAGCCAACTGGTGCAGTTGTTGGGCAACAACCTTTTGGGGGAGCAAGAGGGTCAGGAACCAACGATAAGGCTGGATCTCCAATGAATTTATTGCGATGGACTTCCGCTCGAACAATTAAAGAAACATTTATTCCAGCTTCGGATTATAGATATCCGTTCTTAGGTTAATAACTATCAGCCTAAAATAATGTTTAAATAAAAGCATCTTAGATTCTATACAATTTAGCCTCATCATTAAATGATGAGGCTATTTTTTTGTGATTTACAAGTTTCAGAAACCTGTCTAGAGTAGCTATTAAATAGCTGATTATATATTCAAATTGTCATGCTAAGTCCACCACATAAAACAATTGCCAAAGATCTGTCATTCTAACAATCATAAAATCTAATTTTCAACTATCTTTGCGCCATGATTAACCTCGAAGACATAGGGATGCATCTCCCGCAAGGCTTTTTATTTCGCAATATTGGTCTACAAATTAATAAAGGAGATAAAGTTGGATTGGTAGGGAAGAATGGCGCTGGAAAGTCGACCATGCTTCGTATGATTGCTGGTTCGGCACAACCTTCTGAAGGGAAAATCCATAAGCCCAAAGATTGCACAATAGGGTTTCTTACCCAGGATATAAAAATAGATACTGATCAATCTGTCTTCGAATATTTGAATACATCAAACCTTATTCTGACCAAAATAAATACTCGCATCGACGAAATTAATCAAGAATTGGTTACGCGAGAGGATTATGAATCGGATAGTTATCTGGGACTCCTCGACGAATTAAATGACCTCAACCTAGAGTTCAATGTCCACGAAGGGTTTCTTTGGGAAGAAAAAATAACAAACACACTTCGAGGTCTAGGTTTTAGCGAAGAAGAATTAGGTCAACCACTTAATACTTTCTCTGGAGGCTGGAAAATGCGTGCTGAACTTGCTAAGATATTAGTGAATAATCCTGATGTAGTTTTACTGGATGAACCAACCAATCACCTCGATATATTATCGATTAGCTGGCTAGAAAACTACCTAAGAACGTTTGAAGGAGCTGTAATTGTAATCTCTCACGATAGATTATTTCTCGACAACGTAACCAAACGGACTTTAGAGATTACCAAAGGGAAAATTTATGATTTCGCATTTCCTTATTCAAAATACAAAGAAGTTAGAGCAGAAGAGTTAGAGCGGATGGCTGGTGCGAAAAAACAACAAGAAAAAGACATCAAACACACCGAAGAATTAATCAATAAATTTCGCGCAAAGAAAAACAAAGCTGCATTCGCGCAATCATTGATCAAGAAACTTGAGAAAACTGAAATTATTGAACTGTCTGATGATGAAGTTAGTTCAATGAAAATAAAGTTTCCGTTGAGTGTCCGACCGGGGAGATGGGTGCTGGAAATGGAGGATGTCGGAAAATCGTATGGTGACAAGTTACTATTTAAAGATGTTAACATAACCGTTGGAAGAGAGGAGAAAATTGCATTATTAGGTGCGAATGGGACAGGTAAATCTACCTTACTCAAACGAGTTATGAAGAACTTAGAAGGAGAAGGAACGGTAAGTTATGGCCATAATGTCAACATCACCTATTTTGCGCAAGATCAAGCTGAAACATTAGATCCGACAAAAACTGTTTTTGAAACGGTTGATGATATCGCAGAGGGGGAGATTCGAAAAAGTTTAAGAAGTGTCCTCGGTGCATTCTTATTTACTGGAGAAGATTCTGACAAAAAAGTCGGTGTGTTATCTGGAGGAGAGCGTACCCGTTTAGCTCTTTGTCAGTTATTGTTAAGTCCATCAAACTTTTTAATTCTTGATGAGCCAACAAATCACCTGGATATCAAAAGTAAGGATGTTCTCAAAAAAGCATTGCAGCAGTATGAAGGAACGTTTATTGTGGTTTCTCACGATCGTGAATTCTTGGATGGTCTAACAAATCGAATTTGGGACATTGAAAATTATAACCTCAAGATTCATCATTTTGGTGTAAAAGAATTTTTGAAACGAAAAATGGAATTAGCAAATCCAACACCAACAAAACAGGTCAGTTTGAAGACCAAATCATCGAAATCAAAGAACGGAAATCAGCCAGCGAAACTTTCCTACGAAGAACAAAAAGAGCTCAAACGAAAAAGAAATAAGTACAAAAATCAGGTAAATCGTTCCGAACAAGCTATCGAAAAATTGGAAGCAAGAATTAAGGAACTTGATACTGTCATTGCTGATCTAGATTACTCAGATGAAGAGAAATCTGGTAAGATTCTGTCAGAATATGATAACAAGAAAAAGGATCTTGATACTCAAATGGAACTTTGGGAAAAAGGTACAGAGGGCTTGATGGAAGTAGGCGAGTAATTGTGGCAGGTAAAATATTCAAAGATAAATCAGAAACTCTTTTTTTTGCTATTCCAGAAGATTGCATGAGTTTGTTAATCGATATTTCAATATCAAAAAAAATAAAAGATAGAGTGTCAAAAGATTAGTTTTCATTGTTGGTGTGCAATAGCGTCCTAAACGTTTTTAAATAACCTATTCATGGGCGGTATTACTGACTTTTAGAGGCATTCTTATCTATTTCAAAAAAGAACCCCCTGATAGACCAAATTTTGTGGAGGGTCATTACAGTCTTCTAAGTTGTTTTGGATACTTCTTTTTTGACTGGATACCAGTAAGTTTAATGATTTCATCCCAATAGCGTCCTAAACGTTTTGTTAAAAACATGAGAAATTCCTATATCTTAAAGTCTGGCTATCTATCCTCGTTTCCTCGCCGCCTTCTTTTGCCGTCGGTCATTCTTTTTAATTGATTTCTTTGCCTCCTTCGTTTGTAATGACCAATAATGCTTATAAGCCTCTTTTTGAGCCTTATTTCCTGCCTTTGCTTTCTTTTTCTTGTCCTTTGCTAGAGATTTCTCAATTTCATCGGGTGTCATAAGTGCATTGCTAGGACTTTTGCTCCCACAACTGATTATGTTTAGGGAAACTAACAATAAAAGGGTTGTATAGATCGTTTTAATCTTCATATCTTTGCTAACATAGAGAACGCAATGAAAGTACGATTTATTTTATTCATGCTACTCACATTTTCGCTCGGCGGATGCGTGAAAAATTCAGAACACCCAGTTCCAAATCTACCGTTTGACATTACCATTGATCTTGCATTACCAAGTTACTCAAGCCTTATTGGTGTAAGTGGTTGGGCTTATGTAAATGTCGGATCTAAAGGAGTAATTGTCTACCGACGTGGAATCGACGAATTCATCGCGTTCGATCGGCACTCTCCAGCTGATATTAATGGTGATTGCCAGTTTCCACTCTTCCCAGATATCAATAATTACTTAATGCTAAAAGATAGTTGTAACAATGCAACCTTCTCACTCTATGATGGATCTGCAATTACTGGATCAGAATATGGATTACGCCAATACCAAACTGTTTGGGATGGAAATCAAGGTCTCAGAATTTATAATTAGAACAGCTCTTACCTCCCACTAAATGCCAAGTACAATCCCGTCAATCTTAATATCTCATTGTTTCCTTATCTTTGCCCTACAATTTTCAATATGAACGAAATTACAGTTACAATTATTGATCGAGAAGGAAAAAACCACATGTTAATTGCTCCAACCGACATGAGTATGAACATCATGGAAGTTTGCCGATCCTATGAACTTCCTGTAAAAGGTGAGTGTGGCGGAATGGCTATGTGTGCCACCTGTCAATGCTACTTAGAATCAGACACTGCTCTTCCCCAACAAAGTGATGACGAATTAGATATGCTCGACCAAGCCTTTTTTGTGGAAGAATCAAGCCGATTAGGTTGCCAAATTCAAATTACAGAGGAAATAGACGGAATCGTCCTTCGATTGGCTCCCGAAGAATAAACACTTCCTTTTTTGGCCGCTTGAAACTGCTTTTCATTCCAATAATCCTAGCAATATTCCACAATTTATGCATTTATAGGAGCATCTAGGTCGCTCTACAAATACTTCAATTGTAAGTCATTTGCTTCGTATTGATTTCCATTACAATCAGCAGCGCAAAATCGATTTACAAAGCTATTAATCGTAATCAGTCTAAAATGGCACTGATAAACCCAAATTAAATGTCAATAGACTGCGAAACCTACGACCTCTGATAACTTGGGCAATTTCAAAACGACTTACCTGATAACCAGTGGATATATTAGTGGGCTCAAGCAGTGCAATCATACCATTTACCGAATAGCGAATTCCATAGTTCAACATGAGATGCTTTGTCACAGCAGTACGCATATTAAGTGCGTAAAAAATGACAAATCCTCTGAATCGGTCTTCAATTGGTGCAAGTTTTAAGGTTTCCGTTGCTCCAATAGTACCGTTAAACTTTAAAACATAATTCTTATCAACTACTTTTGTTGATGTATAACCAAACCCAATCTGATGATTCAAACCGATTGGCAGTAATCCATCAGCATTGGTGAATTCAATTTTGGGAATAATCGAAATTGTTCTCAAATCAAGTAATTCGTGCTTAATTATATAATCACTTCCTGGAGCAAATCCATAATGATTTTGAGGGGGTGCTACGTTTTGAAAATCCATACCAACTTCAATTCCAAGCCCAAGCTGATTATTTACAGAATGACCAATTGCCAATCTAATTCCACCTTCAAACCAATCTCTAACTTCTATGAGTTGTGAGCCATTTGCTTTATAGGGTGTATTATTCTTAGAGAAGACATTATCAATAACCGGAACTGAGCCAACTCCTATAATTTCAATATAGTTTTTCTTTCCAAAGAATCCACTGTGCTGCGCACGACATACCCCAGTTATAAGTATAAATAACAGGATTAACCTCATAGTGAACTCGGTGTTTTAAGATTCGTGAGAATGTCATATAGATGAGCCCCTAAATGCATTTTACGTATCGGTTCGTTGAAGCTATATGTACTTCCAATTTTAACAGCACCTGTTTTAGCATCCAAGATAATTACACTTAAAGTTGTGTTGTTAGCTTTCATAAAAGCCGTTGGAATATGGATAGTTGCAACAATGGCGAAAACAGGTGGCGCAAGTAAAGATAGAAGTAATCCACCCCAGCGAATGTTCACCTCAAATGAATGCTCAACCATCGAAAACAAAATATTATCTGAACCGTAATTTTCACTAATCAATTTTAAATCCTGGAAATCAACAGGAAAAGCATCAATATCATCTTCCAAACTTATCTGGTTAAGAAGGGTCGTAAGAACAGATCGTTCATTAAACCCATGTGCTCCATTGGCTTGAATTGATCTACTATCTATCGAGTACAATGTTAGTCCAGTAGCTTCTGCCGCATCGTTGAATGCTTCAGTAAATCGTTTTTCAAGTTGCTCACTTTTTACGTGATTTATTTTGCCAGAACTATAACTTAAAACTTTAGGCTCAACACTAATAACATCCTTAATACCAATATGCATGTCCGTGTAATATCGATTACGATAAAGTGCTAACTGTTCTTTCCGAGATAGTTTATCGTATTCTTCATCAACCTCTTTTTCTTTTTGATAGTGTTTTTCTTCGATTCTCAACCGTTCTAAAAAATCGTCATCCTGAATAATATCCGCGAGGGCATAAATGTAGAAATTAGTGCTATCAAAGTTACTAACTTCTTCAGGAGATTCTTTGCTGTTTATTCGATCATATTTTGAAAAGATGATCCCCCCTTCTTCATTATCTTCCAGTTGCAAGTTCCCCGTAGAGTCAACATACTGTTGATCAATAAATTTTTGGGATGCCTCTGAAAAATTGAGTTTTGAATAATATGAAAGTTGAAACTTTTTTTCGCGTGCCAATTCACCAACCAATCGATCATAAATAGCATTAATCTCATCATCATTGGGATGAAGAGAATGGATATCATATATCTGACGCAATGCCATTGGCCCCATCGACTTCAAACTCAACTTTCGAATTAAATAATGGACGGTTACAGATGCGCCCTCATAATCTGAAGTTTTCAAAATGGTCCGAGAGATATGATGCTTACGTTCATATTGATAAAGCCCTAGCCACGATTTCGCCTTCATTCGGCCCAAGTAAATCGAGTTTGGAATTTTTTGTTCCATTAAGAAAATACTATACAATGCTTCACCATAACTCGCTTCAATAACAGAAACGCGAATGCATTCAAACCTCGCAATATCTCGAATTTTATAAAATTTATCTTTACCTAGTAAGAATTTTTTGATGTTCCAATCTTTATGCTTTGCGATCTCTTCATCAATAGCCTCACGACGCCTCTTAATATTTGGGTGTGTACTCTCACTATCATCACCATCTTCTGTTGCTTCAATTTCATAAACTTTAGAGGGGAAAATATTGTCAGGTATAAAAATATAATCTGTTCTAAAGTATGATTTTGGAACATCAACCTCATCAAAAGGCAAGTAAGAATATTTCAATACATCAAAAGTAGATTTCAATGCTTCTTGAGAATAACCGGCATTTTTATAGAGTGTAACTGCTAATTGATCTGCCTCAAATTCACGTTCCCTAGAGTAAATACTCATTCGACTTACCCAATTTCGTCTAGATTTGTTTCTCTGAGTGAGTTCAAAAGATTTTAAAACATGTTTTTCTCGATAATGACAAATTTCATGGGCTAGAATAAATGCAAGTTGAGCTTCATTACTTACTTGACTTATTAATCCTGTTGTTACAAAAATTATTCCTTGATCGGTTGAAAATGCATTGGAGGCAGTGGACTTTAAAGTGTAAAACCTCAATGCAGACCTTGTAAGCGGATCATCTTTCAGTAGACTATCAGCAATAGAAGAAATGTAATTCGATACTTCATCACCGAAAACTACATAACCAGAATGAAGTAATTCATCAATAGCATAGTGTGTTGTCTGCACGAACTCTTTTTGTTGTTCATGAGAAAGCCCAGCTTGACGTTCCTTCATATTCTCTAGTACTTTCTGATATGTTTCAGCACTAAAGTCATCTGGTAATGCGCCTACAGATTGTAATGGTCTATAATCATCAAAACTAACTTGGGCATTAGAGAAGTTTGAAATGACAAGTATAAATAGGTAGTAATAAATATTCTTCATAGCATTAGGTTCATCCAACATTAAAGGGAACAAACTTATCTCAATTAATACGATTGAGAATCTTAATTACTCTTCCGCACCTTCATTTGTGCCTTCTTACCAGAATTAGTTATGATTTCAACAAAATAAATCCCTGCTGCACCAACAATCTCCATTTCGAATGAGTCAACTTCTGAATAATGCTTTACCGCAATTTCTCGTCCAGATAGGTCGCGAAGTATAACTTCAATATCCGTTTCGTTAACTCCTAAATCGATAGTAACATTTCCATCTGTTGGATTTGGATACAACTGCAGTGCACTTCCAAAATCATTTTCTAAGATAGAGGTTGTAACAAGTACAATTGAACAAATCGATGTATCTGAGCATCCTGCCCCAGAAACAACAACAGCATAATTACCACTAACAATTGAATTAAACGATTGCCCTGTTGCCCCAGCGACTGATGCGAAGTTATTATCACAATCAACCCATTGGTAGTTCAGCCCAGGTTGTGATGCTGAGAGTATTGTTCCATTCTGAATTACATTTGCATTTAAACCAGAGATGATCGTTAAATCTAGTGTAGCAGAATCAGCACAACCAATACCACCACTAAATGGAGCCATATATATTCCTGTTGTAGAATAAGTCTGACCATCAATAGCCCAAACATAATCACCACAAATCGAAACAGTTGTTTGAGATTCCAGCAATGGTGGCATATCAAAAGCTTGAACTTGATCAAAGCGATCATCTGCATCACCTTGACTTGCTGAATATCCGAGACCTCGATTAGCAAAGACAGTCCAAATTAGACATTCATGGATTCCGCCATAGAGCATTTGATCAGCTTGTAAAATAGCATCACGACCATCAACAAACCCAGGTCCACATGGTTGTAATTTCATACCATTGATTACTAGATTCATCGCGATATTATTTCCACCTGTCCCGTTGTAAAGGTCATTATCATAGCCATATTGATCAATCAAAGCCCAATTTAAATCCCACAACATTGTACACCAAACAAATCCAATTCCGTGAGGCTGAGAGATACCAGCATTGTTAGTAGCACTGTAAGTGAAGTTGTTAACCAATGGGTCAATACTATATGGAGCAGGTCGAATTCCGGTAGCAGTCGTTGAAACACCTGAAGCGAAAGTTCCTATTCCACGGACATCCGTTGCTAAGTCCCCAGGTTCAATAGTAATCATTAGCCCAAGCCAATCTGACCATCCTTCACCCATTTGATCTTCATTTGATAAACAGCTAGAATTTCCTCCACCCCCGGTCAACCGATTTGATATTCCATGACCATATTCGTGGGCTATTATTCCATTGTCAAAATCTCCATCTAATTCAAATGATCCTGGACTATTTAATGTAACATTCACTGTATCTCCAGCAGTTAAAGCGGCAATAAAAAGATCACCATCTAGCTTTGAAATCATCAAAGATGGAATCGTAATTGTAGATGTCAATCCAGTCATTGATAAAGGTACTCCTGTAGAATTATTACTTACAACAACTGCAATTGCTCCTGCATCTTGTGCTCTTTGGATTTTATCAACATATTGACATGATCCACGTCGGATTAATGCAATCTTCCCCACATAATTCCCTGGGACTAACGGGTCTTGGCATCCATCAGATGTAACTCCAATACCATCATCATATAGAACTAGATCTGCCGTTATTGGTACCATAGGAATCGGAGGTCCAAAACTTGCTTCAGCGCCAACATATTGACCAGTTAGTGCTCCGACAGTATTAACTGTGACTAAGTTCGTTAGGGCATTCGATGGAGACCAAAGATACATCTGCATTCTTGGGTTGGATCCATCATTAGGAGTTGCAAAATTTGCATTATTCGTTCCACCACCATCTTGGGCTTCAGCACGAACAAAATCGGAAGCAGAACCACCATTTCCGTAATTATTCTCCTGGAAATTCCCACTTGCTTCATCAAATCCATAGTGATACCATACATCATGCATGATATTATTTAAGTAGAACAAATTAGTAATTGCAGGATCAAGGTATCCACTTGCCACTTGGTTTAAATTTAATGGGAAATTAAAATCGAGAGTTACTCCTCCATCAGGAAAATATCCCGTACCATTATTATCATTTATATCCTCTGTTGCTCGGACGTTATTTCCACGTGTGATTGTATATTCCGCTCCAGCAAGTCCGTCATCATCATGCCACCCAAATGGAGATGACGCAGGATCTGAAGGCCCTACAACAAGAGATCGTGATCCATGATTAGGACTTTCAACCGGGATTGCAAATACATTGTATTGATCCGTACCAGGAGGCGGTGCTGGCATCATTGTAGCTTGCTCAACTTTATCTGCTACACAAACCTCACCAATAGTGTGCTCATGATCTCCGTAGGAACAACTAACAACCCAATCAACTTGGTAAATTAATTCTCCAGTGATTGCATCAATTTGGACATTCCACCAGTGTTCTTGCGATTCTTCATATATGTTCAGACCCCATGATAATTTTAACTCTCCGTTATCATTTAGTGTATATACCAATTGAACAGGAATATCTTCCAATGATAATGATGGCGCAGAAAAAACAAGTGTGTGCTGATCACGTCGCTCAATTTCTTTTAGGTTTGTAGGTGAAGGTAATCCCAAAGCCATCGCAGCAAAGTTAACTGCCTCTGATTCTGAAATTGTAGGCTCATATGAATTGATTCTAGCTGCAACATCTGTTATCAATCGATTACCAGTGATTTTCACAATGCCTTCTCGCTCAATTAATGTTGCAACTCCTTTTGCTATTTCAATTCCTTCATAAGTTTGCACAATATAGATATGATTAAAGCCACTTTGTGCAGATGTATGTTGATCTGAAATCTTCCAACTATTAATGTCCAAATTTGTCAGCCCAAGCTTAATTTGTTCACTAGCAAGATAGTTCTGAATGGAGTTTGTTACTTTTTGAGCAATTGATGTGGATAGAGGTCCTACAAATAAAGTAAGAATCATTATTCTAAAGAGAGAACGCATAAATTGAGTATTATTTTAGTTTCACAGTTGTAGAAGCGAAAAACAAACACTCAAATTAGAAATTAAAATTGAGAATACCCCATCGCTAAGAGCCTAAATATAGTCCTAATTTTCAAGGATTCAAAATCATCCAATGCCCTGTAAATTCAATCGCTTAACTCTTCGACGAACTTGCTTGATCATAC
>JAJRQK010000036.1 GCA_024280295.1 Bacteroidota bacterium | reverse complement strand
TTTTGCGTTGCAAGTTTACTTGCACAAGCGGAAATGCCGCAGTCCGACTCCAGTGACTTGTTCATGACGCGAAGCGGCGTGCACAAGTTGCTGGAGTGTACTCAGCTCCGCCGATTCAAGCCGCGCAGCGGCTTGAACGTCGTGAATCAGCGGTTGCCAAAAGGGGCGCGTTTTTGCGTAAGCAAAATAAGTGACGCTTTTGGCAATCCGCTGGATTCACCTTGTTATGTGTTGTTAACCGACTTGTGACTCAGAATATTGATTCTTTATCTCTCGATGAAAGAATTTACCCTTTGAACCAGCCCCTTCAAACTCATACCAAATTGATTCTGGAAAATCGTAATATTGCCATATTGCTCCACTATTGAATTCAACTTCAAGCGTAGCATTGTCCGCATCATGCCCAATGCTACGGATCATCGATGATTCTATGATTGTTCTATTCATTTGTACTCCCTAATCGTTGTTCTCTTATTTTTGTAACAACTGGTTTGTAATTTTCATCAGAGGCTGTGTGTGCTTTTTTCCAGCATTCCACCAGTTTCGGATCTTCACTGGTAGGCCGTGGATTATTTAGTTTTATTCTAATTCTCGAAGGTATCCTAATTGATTCACCAACAATAACAGCTTCACCAATGCGCAATGAGGGTAATAAGTCAATTAGACTATTTAAATTATCTGGCGATGAAGATTTAACAATGGACTGATCTCCAGAGTTAGTTAACCTCAGAGCTATAAGGGTTCCAATTTGTGCCAAAATAGTTTCTGAAATTTCGGAAGGTCGTTGAGATATAACTAATGCACCTACACCAAATTTTCTCCCCTCCTTGAAGATCCGTTCTACTGCACTTTTTGAATAACTATTATTGTCGTTCTTGTTTAAATAAGTATGAGCTTCTTCATAAGCAAGAAGTAGTGGTCTGTTTTTACCCGTGTATGGTTCATTTCGCCCCCAAAACATACTGTCATAAACAAATCTTGTAATTAATCCTATCGTAATATCTAAGACCTCAAATGGTATCCCACTAAGATCAAGTATAGCCAATTTGCAATTACTACCAATCCAATCATTCAGCAAATCGTGCAAATCCTTCGATGATGAATTATCTTTATAGTCGCCAGGATTGAACATGAAATCAAATCTTGAATCCTTGAGGCGCGATAGTAGTTTTTTTTCATATGAATAAAAATCTTGATGTTTTGATTTGTATGGCGCGGCAGTGCCCATCGGGTAAGGCTTAAATTCTGTGGCTTTCAATTGCTCATAATCACCCTCTTTAATTAATTCTGGGTTATCTATGGTTTGTTTGTCTTTAGTCGATTCAGTAAACGTAGCATTTAGCCACCAATTCATATCGTACCAGAGCTTTCGAGCACTGAATGGAATTGGTGAATCTGCCGTAATGAAATCTGGGTTCACATCACCAGATTTGAGATGATAATTCTCTTTTTTGTATTTTGTTATCCATTCTCGTAATAATCGATGCTCTGGCCTCTGGTCTTCAGTTGGTTTAGCTCCGACAAGAAAATATGCTAGTTCATCAAAATTCATTAGCCAGAAGGGGACATGTAACGGAGTTGTTGCATCATTTATCTTAAAGACTTTTGCACTTGGAAAAGCAGAAGCATATTCACCATGAGGATCTACTAGAATAACTCTGGAACTTAGATAATCGTCTAATATTGCTTTGAGAATACTAACTGTTGTATTCGACTTTCCACTTCCGGTTGAGCCTAATACAGCACAATGGCGTAACACTAACTTGTGAATATCAACATAAACACTTAAATTATCAGAGGAGGAATGCTTACCAATTTCAATCGATCCTTCGTTCTTTTCACCATAAATATCAAATAAGTCTTTTTCGACAACCAGATGAACCTCATCATTAATTGTAGGATAGGTTCCTATTCCTTTCTCAAAATCATCATCACCTATTTTTTCACCCACAAGCTGTACGCTTAGAAATCGCGATCCAATAATTATTTTGGTTTCAGTGTCCTCTTGCTTACTTTGAGTATTACTGACTGAAGATACAATCCCATATGTAGTAATATTTCCCATTGGCATTTTCACAAAAGTACCAATTTGTCCTATTTTGTATAAACGACCACTTATTATTGGTGCAGATGAAGGGATATCATCTGATACTTCTACCTCAACAGTGCTCGAATCAACTCGTATCACCTTTCCAAGATAGGTAACATCATTTTCCATTGGCAACTTCCTCGATATTATCTTTTTTTCCTGA
Source organism: Bacteroidota bacterium (assembly GCA_024280295.1). GTDB lineage: Bacteria > Bacteroidota > Bacteroidia > Flavobacteriales_D > Crocinitomicaceae > UBA4466. The sequence goes on along the minus strand of JAJRQK010000036.1, from coordinate 1,333 downwards.
ATTAATAACAAGGAAATTAACAAGTTGACTATAGTCACCAAGCGTCATTTTATTTTCAGTATTATCCCAATAACCATTGGGTACTTCATTTTCTTTTAAATCACTATCACAGTATTCCCACTCACCTATAGTTCCATTTATTATTGCTTTTGTGGGGCCGAATACTGTCAGGTTAAGATAGGATGAAGATACTTTATAAAGGTCATCTACTTCTGCATCTTGATAGAAAAACACTAATACAAAAAGTCGATTATTTTGCCTAAGAGAGTTGAAAATTATTTCGTTTATGTGCTGATCAGAAAAAGAATATCCCGAAAAGACAAACAGAAGCTCACCATTTAATAGAACATTCTTTAACCTATCAAAATACGCAACGAACGGTTGCTTTTTTGATGAATCGTACTTTTCTTGAGATGGGTAAATAACAAGTTCATTGTTAATATTCTCAATATTTATAATTTTACCACTACGGATAATATTATACGAATCTGCCAAACTGTTTTCTTTCCAGAACCAATTTAGAGACCCATGTAACTTCCACAAACGGAGCCAGTTATGAGTTAGATCTGAACTACCAACAAATCTTTCTATACTTTCCTGCCAAAAAAATGGCTCGTAGGAACCAACAAAACCATCAAAGTAGGGTGATTTAATTTCCTCGAGGGATTTTTCAATAATCAAATCATAATTGGTTGTAAATAACTCGGTTGAATAATTTTGATTTTGCATGTTTAGCCAAGCAAAGAATTTCTTAGTATTTGATAAATCCGCTGTTGCTTCTGCATCACTAATAACAGAATAGATTATTTTGCAAATCTTTTCATCTAGGTCGGTTGCAGACTTTCCAGTCACATTCAAATAACTCTTTTCGTCTTTACCTCCTGTAATTGACCTTATTTGCCTTAGTTGGTTTAGGATGTCTTCGATATTGATGGTCTTCTCTGGATATGTAGATATCAGGTCATCTTTTATTGTTTTGAATTTAGTTTTAAAGTCACCTGCTAGGCTACTCTCTACCTTGGTAGTTAATGAAGCTATATTTGGTACGCCTAGCGCACATGATGTTCCTGCGCCGAAAAAGAACCCGTATCGTTTGGAATATGAAAGTTGATTCTTCAATTCCCTGATTTCTCTCACGAGATTAAACTTCATAATTTATAATTCTCCATTTATAGCAGGGAGCCTCTTAGACACATAATCGGCGGAGCTGAGCGGCGAAGGTATTTTTGCGTTGCAAGTTTACTTGCACAAGCGGAAATGCCGCAGTCCGACTCCAGTGACTTGTTCATGACGCGAAGCGGCGTGCACAAGTTGCTGGAGTGTACTCAGCTCC
>JAJRQK010000035.1 GCA_024280295.1 Bacteroidota bacterium | reverse complement strand
TAGATTTGCAGCTTGATTCATCTGGAAATTGACGGAAAAATTCTATTAACTTCATAGTACTTTCAATTTGTTTTAATACAAATATCCATTACTACATCGTAATCAATTTACGAGCTACTGGTAAACTCCCCGATACGCATAATAATTAATACCTCTGATTTGAATAATCACACCTCCTATTTGCTCATCTCCCCAACTAATTAGATATTTCTATCGTTACTAACTTGAAGTTCAATAACAAAAGTTTTTCAGAACAGTCGTACGGGGTGCAGCATTCGCGTAATAGCCTAGCACACTACAATCAACGACTTCGAAGAAAAATAGAATCTTTAGGTTGCAAAACTTAAAGAGATAAAATAGAAAACCCTGACAGTTTAAGTAGAGATTAATCTAGCAAGCCCGTCAGGGTTCATTTTTTTTTGATATTTGGTGATTGATATTGTTCACTTCTACTTTCAATCTAGAGGTTAAAGCATCTAACTTCAATTAAATGGTAATTATTCTGCTTAATAGTGCGTCAATAATTATAGCAAGTTCTGAAACTCTAGCGACAAGCAAAATTATTATTCATAAATTCGAAATTAAATCATTATTCACTTAATTCCGTAAGGATTTGATTTACAAAGTAATTCAATTAATTCAGTGAAATTATAAATAAAAAAAACCGATGCTCAAATAGAACATCGGTTTAAAAAAAGTAAACGTTTCTAACGTTTATGCATTCTTTCGCTAGAGACCGAAATCTTCTTTCTACCTTTACGGCGACGTGCAGCTAAAACGCGTCTTCCGTTCTTAGATGCCATACGGCTACGGAATCCATGCTTATTTCTTCTCTTTCTTACCGATGGTTGAAATGTTCTCTTGCTCATGCTATATATTCTTAATTCGTGACCTCAAATTTTGGACTGCAAAGATACGGTTATTTTCTATATCCCAAAGCCTTTCGACAAAAATTTGTTTTTTTTCGGAATTACTCAAGTAGTAGAGTATTTTTGTTCTTCGTTACAACATATTGAATGGCAAGAAAACGCACAGAAAAGGTCGAGCGACCAAGCAAAGAAAGTATAAAGAAGGCAAAACGTATTTTTAAATACTTGCACCCATACAGAGGAATGTTTATGATTGGCTGGATTTTTCTAATCCTATCCACCTCAGCGAGTATGGTCTTCCCTTTCCTAATGGGAAAACTTCTTGGAAGTGGGACTCAGAATCCTACATCAATGGAAGAATCAATCCAATTGATAAAACTTGATAATTTAAGTAGCGTAATTTTGGCACTCTTCATCCTGTTTATTTCTCAGGCAATATTTTCTTTCTTTCGTGTAGTTATTTTCACAAATGTGACAGAAAAAACATTGCGTGATGTTCGTAGAGATGCTTTTTCTCGACTTATTCACATGCCAATGGACTTCTTCAACCAGAATAAAGTTGGAGAGCTTACTAGTCGAATTTCTGCAGATATTGTTCAAGTACAAGAAACCTTAAGAACAACAATTGCAGAGTTCTTTCGACAAATAGTTACTATTTTTGGGGGGATTGTCATTTTAAGTTTCATTTCATGGAAGTTAGCCTTGATTATGCTTGCAACAGTTCCTGTTGTCGCAATTGTAGCAGTAATTTTCGGCCGATTCATTAAAAAATTATCAAAAGAAGCACAAGATGAATCAGCAAAATCGAATGCTGTTTTGGAAGAATCGTTAATGGGAATTTCGAATGTAAAATCATTCACAAACGAAAACTTATTAATAGGAAAATATGTAACTCTCATAGAGTCTATTAAATCATTAAATATCAAGAGTGGTCTTTGGCGAGGAGTTTTTGTGTCATTTATTATTTTCTGTGTCTTTGGTGCTATTGTCGTTGTCATTTGGCAAGGTATATTAATGACACAAGGTCCTAATCCAGAACTTGATTCTCAGCAATTCTTTGCTTTCATTATGTACACAGTGATGATGGGAGCATCAATTGGCTCGCTTCCTTCGCTATATGCAAACATTCAAAAAACGATTGGCGCTACTGAAAACTTGATGTCACTTATTCAAAATGAAAGTGAGAAAGAAATTCTAAAAGGAACTGAAAAGCCTTTAATTACCGGAGCAGTATCATTTAAAAATGTTAATTTCTCCTACCCTCAGCGAGCTGACGTTCAAGTTTTAAATGATTTGAATATATCTGTTGAGAAAAATCAGACAATCGGTCTAGTTGGATCTTCGGGTGCTGGTAAATCAACTCTCGCCTCCCTCCTCTTAAATTACTACAGCACCACAGGTGGGTCAATAAATTTTGATTCCATGGCAATTGAAGATATTGATGTCCACCACTTAAGAGAACAAATAGCAATTGTACCGCAAGAAGTAATTTTATTTGCAGGTTCAATTGAAGAAAACATTGCATTTGGTCGAGATGAAGCCACAAAAGAGGAAATTGTAGAAGCTGCAAAACAAGCGAATGCATGGGAGTTTATTTCAGATTTCCCAGATGGCCTAGCTACTCAAGTTGGAGATCGAGGAATTCAACTATCTGGAGGGCAAAAACAGCGAATTGCAATTGCACGAGCGATATTGAAGAATCCAACAATTCTAATCTTAGATGAGGCAACATCGGCGCTGGATTCAGAATCTGAAAAACAAGTTCAAGACGCACTTCAACAATTAATGAAAGATCGAACATCAATAGTAATTGCTCACCGATTGTCAACGATTCGATCTGCTGATCAAATTTACGTTCTTGAAAATGGTTCGGTAGCTGAACAAGGAAAACACGACGATTTGATTTCACAAAAAGGAATTTATTCCCGTCTTGTAGAACTACAGAAGATGGAAGGATAATGTGACTAAATCGACTACGCTATAGAAGATATTAAGATTAAAACACTCAATTTGATGAGATCTGGATACTAGTTCCAAGAGTTAAAATCAATTACAGATCGGTATCATACTTTAAACTGTACAGAATACCAAAACATTCTGTATGAAGAAAATACTCATTTTACTAGTACTTATATTCTTATTAGTTGCGCTCAAGAATCGAAAAAATAAGTGTCTGATTTGCGTACTACCAAGTGAATAATACAGTAACAATCATTACCCTTTCAAAGACTCTTAAACAGTTTCTCTATCCTTATAAACACATTTTAGCCAGATAGTATCGAGAAAATGACAATCTATTGCTACTAATTAGTAAGGGCCTTTTGGCTTTCAGTCATTTATTTGAACACTATCTAAAATTTCATAGGATAAATTAGATAGTTCGTCTCCGATTGCAACCTATTCAACGGGAAAACAAGACGATATTGCAAGTTAATTGATTGAATTTAGGGTTGTTCCGTAATTGTACGTACCTTTGCACTCAATTTTATAGAAATAGTACGGGATGACATTTGAGGAACTCGGGCTAAAGGAAAAGGTGTTAACGTCTTTAATCGAACTGGGGTTCGAGACACCTACTCCTATCCAAGAGAAAGCAATTCCACACTTATTAGGTGAGGAAAGTGACTTTGTTGGATTAGCTCAAACAGGAACGGGGAAAACAGCGGCTTTTGGTCTTCCGCTGATTGACAAGATTGACACAACTATGAAAAAGCCGCAAGGCTTGATCATTTGCCCAACAAGGGAGTTGTGTCTACAAATTTCAAAAGACATAAAATCTTACGCGAAACACATGAAAGTGCAGGTTGTTGCCGTTTACGGTGGCACCGACATTCGAAAGCAAATGCGTGACATTAAAAGTGGTGTAAACATAATTGTTGCAACACCAGGTCGTCTTTGTGACCTAGTAAATCGTAAAGCACTTTATTTGGCTGATATCGAAACAGTAGTTTTGGATGAGGCAGATGAGATGCTAAATATGGGCTTCAAGGAGGACATTGATTTCATTTTGGATCAAACTCCTGTTGAGCGAAACGTTTGGCTTTTCTCTGCAACTATGCCAAAAGAAGTAGCTAACATTGCGAAGAACTATATGGATAAACCATTAGAGGTTTCCATTGGACATAAAAATCAAACGAACGAGAACATCGAGCACATATATTTTACTGTGCAAGAGCGTGATCGATACCGTGCGTTAAAACGTCTTATCGACTTTAATCCGAATATTTACGGTTTGGTATTCTGCCGTACTCGTCGAGAAACTGGAGAAGTTGCTGAAAGGTTGGCTAAAGAAGGATACAGTGCAGAGCCAATACACGGAGATTTATCTCAACAGCAACGTGACAGAGTAATGGATCGCTTCAGAAGAAAAGATATCCAACTATTAGTAGCAACTGATGTAGCTGCTCGTGGAATTGATGTAAGCGACATAACACATGTTATTAATTATAATCTTCCTGATGAAATCGAAAACTATACGCATCGTTCAGGCCGTACAGCTCGTGCTGGAAAGAAAGGTGAATCTCTTGTTTTGATTAGCACGCGCGAATCAAATAAGATTAGAATCATCGAGAAGAAAATTCGTACGACATTTATTCAAGGAACCATTCCTACAGCACAAGAAATTTGTGAGATTCAATTAAAAAAATTAATCCACAACGTTGTAACCGCTGAAGTAAAGGAAGAAGACATGGAGAAATTCATGCCAATGGTGATGGAGGAATTTGATGGACTTTCAAAAGAGGAAGTGATCAAATTATTCGTTTCTGCTGAGTTCAACAAGTTCATCGAGTACTACGAACGTGCTGGAGATTTGAACGCAAAAGGTCGTGACCGTGGAGATAGAGGGGATCGTAGAGATCGTGATGGTGGTGATCGCCGAGATAGAGGTGATCGTCGTGACAGAGGAGGTCGAAATGATCGTCGAGATGAAAACAAAACGCGTTTCTTCGTCAATCTAGGTAAGAAAGATGGTTTGAACCCTGGTGGATTACTTCGTGTAATTTGCGATAGCACTGGAGTGAATTCTGGAAGCTTCGGGAAAATCGATATTCTTTCATCTTACTCATTCTTTGAGGCAGACAATGATCTTACAGACAAGATTTTGGCAAGCGTAAACGGAGCCGATTATGAAGGAAACGAAGTAAGCGTCGAAGTAACAAAAGATCGTCCTGAAAGAAGTAGTGGCGGTGGCGGAAGAAGTCGTGACCGCGACAGAGGACGTAGTCGAGATCGTGATAGAGGTAGTAGTTTCGGCAGTAGAGATAGAAGCGACAGAAATGACGGAGATCGCGAACGACGATTTGGAGATAATGACAATCAACGAGAACGAAGATCTGGTGGAGATCGCAGATCTGGAGGAAGCGGTTACAGACAATCTGGCGGATTTCGCTCAGGTGGTAGTGGTGGCGGTGGACGCAGTAATAGTTCAAGATCAAGAAGACGATAATAAGTAATTCCCTAGGGAAATATATTTATAGAAAAATAATGGAAATTAGAAACATTGCAATTATAGCACACGTCGATCACGGAAAAACAACCTTGGTGGACAAGATGATTGAGCTTGGTGAGGTTGCCGACGAAAGAAATCGCTTGAAGGGAGAACTCATCATGGATAGCAATGACTTAGAACGTGAGCGTGGAATTACGATCACTTCTAAGAATGTATCTGTAACTTACAAGGGAACGAAAATCAACATTATTGATACTCCAGGTCACGCTGATTTCGGTGGTGAGGTGGAACGTGTTTTGAACATGGCTGATGGTGTTTGTTTATTAGTGGATGCATTTGAAGGACCTATGCCACAAACAAGATTCGTTCTAGGGAAAGCCCTTGCACTAGGATTAAAACCTTTGGTTGTAGTAAACAAGGTTGATAAAGATAACTGTACTCCTGATGAAGTTCATGAGAAAGTATTTGATCTCATGTTTGATTTGGAGGCAACCGAAGAACAGTTGGACTTCCCAACTGCTTATGGTTCTGCAAAAAACAATTGGATGTCAGATGATTGGCAAAAACCAACAACTACGATAGAGCCACTTTTAGATATGATTCTTGATCATTTCCCACCGAAAGTAATTGAAGAAGGAAACACTCAGATGTTAATTACATCGCTTGATTTTTCATCTTTCGTTGGACGTATTGCTATAGGACGCTCTAACAGAGGAATTATCAAAGCAAACATGCCGATTATTCTTGCAAAAAGAGATGGTACGAAAGAGAAGCACAGAATTAAAGAAGTGTTCATATTTGAAGGAACGGAACGCATGAAAGTTGATACCGTTCAACCCGGAGATATTTGTGCAATTACAGGAATTGACGGGTTTGAGATCGGAGATTCTATTTGTGATGTTGAAAACCCTGATCCACTTCCAACAATTTCAATCGATGAGCCAACAATGAGCATGATGTTCTCGATCAACGATTCTCCTTTCTTCGGAAAAGAAGGAAAGTATGTAACTTCGAGACATATCTCTGAACGTTTGGACAAAGAATTAGAGAAAAATCTAGCACTTCGTGTTAGCAAGACTGATAAAGCTGACAAATGGTTAGTTTACGGTCGTGGTGTAATGCACTTATCTGTTTTGATTGAAACAATGCGTCGTGAAGGATACGAACTTCAAGTTGGTCAGCCACAAGTATTGATCAAGGAAATCGACGGGAAGAAATGTGAACCAATGGAGGAATTAACAATTGACCTTCCTGAAGTACATAGCGGAACTGCTGTAGACGCAGTAACAAAGCGTAAAGGCGAAATGACAAACATGGAGCCAAAGGGTGATCGCATGATAATTGAATTCATGGTTCCATCTCGTGGAATTATCGGGTTGAGAAATTACTTATTGACGGCAACGGCTGGTGAGGCAATCATGACACACCGATTTGTTGAATATCAACCGTACAAAGGAGATATTCCTGGAAGATTGAACGGATCGTTGATCTCAATGGAGCTTGGAACTTCAATTCCTTTCTCATTGAACAACCTTCAGGAACGAGGAACATTCTTCATCGAACCAGGAGAAAGCATTTACGAAGGACAAGTAATCGGTGAAAATAGCCGTGCCAATGATCTAGTAGTTAACGTCACAAAGACAAAGCAGTTAACAAATATGCGGAAGTCTGGTACTGATGCAAAGGTTAGAATTGTGCCACCAAGATTATTCAGTTTAGAGGAATGTCTAGAGTACATTCAAGGAGACGAATACGTTGAGGTTACACCAGAGAGTTTAAGAATGCGTAAAATCCTATTGAATGAAACTGCTCGTAAGCGCGCAGGTAAATCAGTTGGAGCAATTGCATAAAGAAGCTGTTTGTGCATCCAATTTCGCTAGTTATTGAGATGTAGTAAAGAGATTAGAAACTTAGGGATATTCGAAAGAATGTCCCTTTTTTGTTTTGGGTGAACGGATTTCATTTTGTATTGTACCATTCACCACAGACAATTATATACTATGAAATTTGCAATCACACTTCTAATCGGAATAATCACTTTCGTAGGAACTTCACAAACAGACATTATTGAATACCGTTCTCACAACGGGAGCATGTCAAGCTACACCATTCATTCAGTTAAATCTATTGATGGCGTTACAACGAACTTTGGAATGATGCCAATACGTCAAATAACAACAGCTTCTTTGGATACCGTCAAGTTTTTAAGAGATGGCACATCTGTTATGGTGACAAGTGAATATTGCATTACTAATCAACCTCAACTAATTTTTGATTTAGATGGTAGCCACATAGAGAGGGGAAAACAAGATAATCTTTGGAGAGCAGGATCCGATACTGTTCTCAATCATCCATTGTTCTCGCAACAACATTCTTTAGACAGTATAAAATTAGTCCTAGATGCTGCGTATAACTTTCAAAATCCCATAGAAGAAGTAGTATTCATAGGATATGATAATCAGAATAGAGTGAATTGGAATAAGTCAGAACTAGATAAAGAAGAAATTAGGCAAACCGACCCTGAACAAAAAGAAAATGGTGGTTATGGAATTGGAATCTTAATTGTTATATTACTACCTGTTTTTCTAGTCTATATTTCTGGTCCACTTCTATTTGGATGGATGAAGCATTCGTGGATCTTATGCTGATTTAGCATTGCTAAACTAACTTTATCAGTTCAAATAATAGTGTACTTTTGTAGAATGCTAAAGATTGTCCTTTCTATTCTTCTTTTTTCAGCCTGTTTTTCAAGTCGAGCGGATATTGATAGCTTAAGAAATATCGTTCAAACAACGAAGAACATTCCTGACAAAATTGACGCACTTACCGAGCTTGGCGGCGAATTAATTTTCACTGATTTCGATGCTTCAATTATGTACTTTGAGCAAGCTTTCACACTATTAAGAAGCCATGACTATCCTGAAAAATACGCATGGAACTTAAATTACTATGGCTATGCAGTGATGATTGCTGGTAATTACAATGAAGCGCGTGATTCGCTTCAAAAATCTGTAGAGATTGCCGAAAAGCTTCAAAAACCAAAGTTAATATCAAGATCTTTGATGGACATTGCAACTAGCTATTATTATGAAGGTAAGCTTGAATCAGCACTAACTTATTGTCGAAAAGCATTGAAACCCATCGGAGAATTCCCGAAAAATGAAGCCATTATATACAACAACATGGGAATTTTCACTAAGAGTGTTGGAGATTTCGAACAGGCTACAGATCATTATATCAGTGCACTTAAGTGTTTTCAAGAGATCAAAGATACTGCACTAATGATTAGCGCACTGAATAATATAGCCTTCTTATTTACAGAGATCAAGTTTTATGAGCGTGCAATTTATTATCACTCAAGAGCGATTAAATTGAGCATGAAAACGAAAGACTCAGAAGGTCTTGCAAGAGGATATACTGGTATGGCTCTGATTAAAGATCACTTAGGCATCGACACTGAAGCGATTACATACAATAACAAGGCAATTAAGATTTACAAGGAACTGGGACTTAAAAAGGAACTTTTGTCAACACAGTATAATTTAGCAGATTTTTATTACGCTAGGAAAGACTATAACAGATCACTTTCCATTCTTATCGAAGTCCGAGCTGAATTCGAACGAATCAACGCCATAGCCGAATTTGCAATTTCAACGAGTACTATTGGACTAATTTACTACCAACAAAAGGATTTTGAAAATGCGAAACTATTTTTAGAAGAAGCATATACAATACAACAGTATATCGAAAATCCAACCATCCATAAATCAATGCTGATCAACCTATCAAATCTCTATGAATCAACTGGTGAATTTGAAAAGGCACTTGAGACAAATAAACGCTACGAACTAATTAAAGATAGTCTCTTATATATTGAGAAGGCTGAACGAATTGCAATGAAAGAAGCAATTTATAGGTACAACGAAAGCTTGAAAGAGTTAGAAGGAAAAGAAGCCGAATTGAACTATGAGAATGAGAAGAATAAGAAGACCTCAACAAAATCTAACTGGATTCTATACGGAGTAATCGGACTGGGAACAATTATAGTTTTTCTACTTCTCGCGTATTTTAAAGAAACGAAGAAAAGAAAACAATTGAGAGAAGCAAAAGATAAAGCACAAGTTGATCTCGAATCATTGGAAGCAGACTATCAAGAACTCCTAAAAAAACTTGAAGTATTGCAAACCTCTAATGTATCTTCAAGTTTAGCTGAAAAGGTTAAATCTCTCTCAAAAAGAGAACTGGAAATCCTCTCGTGCTTGAGTCTTGGAATGACAGATATTCGGATTGGAGAAAAATTATTTATCTCAGCCTCAACAGTAAACTCTCACTGTGCAAGAATTTATTCGAAATTAGATGTAAAGAACAGAACGGAAGCTTCCAAGATAATTCGTGATTTTGACTTGAACGATGTAACTTAGCCATCTCAATCTTCCTTAAATGCGCATTTGGCTCATATTTTTAATCACACTTAGTTTTCCAGTTTTGACTAGTTGGTCAAATTCAAAGCAAGATAGCCTTATTTCTGTCTTCGATACTACCGAAAATTTGCAGACCAAACTAACTCTTATTGATTCTCTTTATGAAAATTATGATATTCAAGGAGACCAAGAGAAAGCATTATACTACGCTCGAATTAGGTCTCAATTAAAAGACAGTTTATTCAATTTAAACTTAACTGAGAGTTCAAAAAGAATTAACCAAGAGTCTGGGATTACAGAAATTACAGAGAAAATTTCCAACTCATATCACACTATTGAGCAAGCAAAAAAAAAACAAAGTTATCTCACGAATTTAATTCAAAAGTACAAGTTTTTATCAGTATGCTTTCTTCTAGTTATCATTTTCGCTCTCTATAAGCTTGTCATTAACTGGCACAAAAAGTCAAAAATAAATGAACAGAAAAAAGAAATCCTCGCAAAATATAATTCGTTAGAAAGTGCATTTAAAAAAGTACATGATCAACTTGAGAAATTAAATGCGAGAAAACCATTAGAATATAAATCTCATAAAAGTGAAATTCCTGATTGGGTCGTTAAACTTTCAAAAAAGGAACTAGAAGTTTTATCCTATTTATCGATCGGAATGACGGACAAAGAAATTAGTCAAAAAATGTCCATTTCGCTATCAACTGTTCGAACTTATTGTCGACGTATCTATGGGAAATTACTTGTCAAAAACAGATCTGAGGCTGCAAATTTTGCTCAGAAGTACAACCTCGTATAGCATCCAGTATTCCTTCGCAACCGACTACTCTCACTCAAATTGGATAGAATTGATGACAAAAGTACTATGACCATTCTCGTTCTTTGTATGCAAATAAAAGACATACAATCTATGAAATATTTGTTAGTCATTGTGGCACTTGTAATAAGTGTAATAGGGTTCTCACAAAATCCAACTAAAGTTTGGGAAACATTAGAAACATATTCTAATGGAACAGGCCCCAAACATACTGTCGCTGACCCTTCGGGTAATGTATATGCAACTGGATCATTTTGGGGACCAAATAGTGATGGAGACATGTTTGTTTCAAAACACGACAATACTGGAACTCTTGTTTTCAATGACACCTACGATTCAGGTATCGGAAGTGACTACGGTTTAAAGGTTGACTACGATAATAGCGGCAACATCTATGTGGGAATGAATACTAAAAACAGTACCACCGTAATGGTTAAAAAATACAGTCCTACAGGTACTTTATTGTGGACAAATCAATATTCTAGTGCCATTCTTTCTACTACAGCAATTGACATGGAAGTTAACCGCACAACAGGAGACGTTTTTATAGTAGGGTACAGTATAAACGCAGTTAGTGCGGATGAAAAAAATATCATGGTATTAAAATACTTAACAACTGGTACATTTGACTGGGCTAAATCTTTTGATGGAGGAGACTCTGTAGACGACATTCCTTACAAGATGAAAATTGATGCTTCTAGTAACGTGTATATTTTAGGAGAGACGAATGCCCTTTTAATTGGAGTTCCAGGAACTAACATTCTAATAAAGTACACCACTACTGGTGCATTCGCTTGGTCAAAAACTCCACAAACTTCAGGAGATATGGACGCCGTTCTGTTAAATGAAGGCGCTAATATTTCAGTATATAGTTTCACCTCTAAGCAACGATATAGTAAAGCTTCTGGCCTACTCAATGAAACAGTGAATTTCCAGAACACTTCTTCATTATTTTCAACTACTAGACTCAAATACTGGCGTTTTTCCGACGGAAGATATATTCGAGCAATGAACAATCACTCAATTAAGGTTTTTGATGCGGTCGGAAACGAATTGTCATCTACCATTAGTATTGTTTATACTGACATTCAACTTGGAAGTGATACCAGTCTCTATCTATGCTCAACCTTTGCAGGTGACTCCATCCGAGTTCAGCGCAGAAAGCTAATTAACAATTCATATAACTGGGTTGATTTCACTTACTTAACACATTCTCAGTCAAGTAATCCCAAAATGCGACTCACTGACAACAACACGTTTACCATATCCGCATTTAAAGTTGCTGACTCTACAATGACACACCGTGTGTGCATTCCTCCTGAGGTTAATGCTACAATGACAGGTTTAAATTGGTCAAATAGTGTTTGTGCTAATGATACCGTCTTTTTTAACATTTCTAGCGAATATGCTACTGCTTATTCATGGTGGAATAACCCTTTTGGAATTAATGCCGATTCAATTTATATCTGGGGAGGAAATGGTATCACTACTCCTATAAATTTAGGTATGACAGTTGATGCTGGAAATGGATGTACTGTTGATGTTGCCTTCAATTTTAACGGCTACCGCACAATAGATACTTATATCGTGAATAATTTTGTAGGAAATTGCCTGAATGATCAAGGCTATTTACAATCATTAAATACTGGACCAGATTTCAGATTTAATTGGTACTATAATGGTGTACAGCAAACATTTGATGACCTCGATTACAATTTTTACCTCACGCAAGGAAATGGCAATTATGATTTATCACTTTTAGACACGCAAACAGGATGTCGTTCTATTCCTGTTGCTACGACCAACATAACAAGTATACAGCCACAAGAGGATGCTAGCTATTCTTACACAGCTAACACTTATTGTCAAAATGGAATAAATCCAACACCAACTATTACAGGCGCAGCTGGAGGTAATTTCACATCTTCACCAAGTGGACTCACAATGAATGCTACATCGGGAACCATTGATTTGTCTCTAAGCACACAAGGGCCATATATTATTACATATATTACTGGAGGATCATGTCCAGACACACTTGATTTTGGACTTTCTATAGGGGCACAAGAAAATGCGAGTTTTTCATATACTTCTATAAATTATTGTGAAAATGAGTCGAATACATCACCAGTAATTACAGGTACAGCAGGTGGAACTTTCTCGGCAACTCCTGCTGGGCTATCAATCAATCCTTCAACGGGGGAAATCAACTTCTCCTTGAGTGCAACAAATAACTACTTGGTCAACTACCAAACGAATGGAGTTTGCTCTGAATCTTCACAAGTAAGTATGAATGTCTTAGGTGGAGATATTGCTTCAATAACATATTCAGCAATCAACTATTGTCAAAATGAAATAGATCCTATTCCTTCGATTTCTGGAACGATAGGAGGTACTTTTTCGGCGAGTCCTATGGGATTAGTGATCAATAGCTCAACGGGGGAAATTGATGTCTCTATAAGCACACCAGCAGTTTACACTATTAAATACTTAACAAATGGTATATGTCCTGATTCTATTACTGGTACAATTACTATTAGTGCCGTTGACAATGCAGGATTCACTTTTGCTTCCTTGAATTATTGTGAAAATGATGCGAATACAGTCCCTGTGATTAGTGGAACTTTAGGCGGAATGTTCTCGGCAATTCCTGCTGGGCTATCAATCAATCCTTCAACGGGGGAAATCAACTTCTCCTTGAGCATCCCAAACACTTACCAAATTGGCTACCAAACGAATGGAGTATGCCCAACTTCATCACAAATAAGTATGACTATCACATCTGAGGATTTTGCACTGGTAGGCTATCCAGTAAGTAACTATTGCCAAGGTGAAACGAATACTGTCCCTTCAATAATGGGAACACTAGGTGGTACTTTCACTTCGCTTCCAGCTGGATTAGTTATTAATCCTCTTACAGGTGAGTTAAACTTGACAACTAGCATACCTAATACTTACACGATCAAATACCTAACAAGTGGAATTTGTCCTGACTCCACGAGTTCCTCAATTACGATTAACGAATTAGATGATGCATCATTCTCATATCCATCAGGAACATTCTGTCTTTCTGGAGCTAACCCTATTCCGTCAATATCAGGTCTAAATGGTGGGGTTTTCTCTGGAAACAATGGAATTGTGATCAATGCATCCACGGGTGAGATTGATATTCCTGCAAGTGGAATTGGAAATTATACAATATCCTACCTCACCAATGGAAACTGCCCAAACTCATTGGACTTCAACATTGTAATCACTGATTCTCCAGATGCCACATTCTCTTATGTACAATCCACTTATTGCAAAAGCGATCTTGCATCATTTCCACAATTTGGAGTAGGAACCAGCGGAGGAGTCTTTTCTGCAACGCCATCTGGGTTAAGTATCAATCCTTCAACAGGAGAAATAGACCCGATGACAAGTATACCAACTATTTATACAGTAACGAATTTCATAGCAGCATCAGGTGGATGCATCTCAGCTTCTTCTACTTTTCAGATTGAAATCATAGCGATGGATGATCCTTCGTTTAATTATGATCAGTCTACTTATTTCAGTACAGATTCTAATCCGATTCCAACTATTACTGGTCTAACAGGAGGATCATTTTCGGAAAGTACAGGAAATGTAAGCCTTAACTTAACAACTGGTGAAATAGATTTAGTAGCTAGCCTAATTGGAGGCCCTTACCAAGTTATTTACACAACAAATGGGAATTGCCCTTCAAGTTCTACTTTTGATGTAACAATCGAAGAAAGTTTAGCTGTTCCACTTCATGGAATGGAAACGATTCGCATCTATCCCAACCCCGCAATTGATCTTTTGAAGATTGATTTTAACGGAATTATCGTCAATTCAATTGAAATTTTGGATCTAAATGGTAGAGTAGTTTACCAATCAAAGCATACAAACACTCTCGATATTTCGGAACTTAAACCAGCAATCTATTTTCTAGTAATGATCTCTGGCGATGAAATTTATCAAACGAGGATAATCAAAAAATAATTTTCAAAGTTGGAATAAAAACAAAAAACAACTAGTCTCCATGAAACATTATTTATTAATATTTCTCATCACATTAATGGCTTCCTTTGGCACAACTGCTAATAATTTGCAAATAGGAATACCAACGGTTAATGCTTCCAACGAATTGGTTTTTACGTTAAGTTGGGATAATTCGTGGAGAACCAATTCTGCACCAACTAATTGGGATGCCATATATCTATTCGCGAAGTACCGTGACTGTGCATCAACTGGTGCATGGAATCATGTTGAGTTTAGCACAACTTATGCGGATCACTTTGCAGCAGTTCCTCTTGAGATTCATGATTATTTGTTGGACGGCAAAGGAATTATGGTTAGAGCAGGTTCAGTGGGAAGTGGATCAATTACAACAGTCACTATTCGCTTGAAAATTTCAACTCCAGCAAATAATGCAAGCTATGACTTTAGAGTTTTTGGTATTGAGATGGTCTATATACCAACTGGATCATTCTACTTAGGAGATGGTATTTCATCTTTTTCGTTTAAAGATGGGAGTACGACCAACTCTCCCCTATTCGTTACAAATGATGGCGCTTTAACTAAAGGAACGGCAGCTGGAAATATTAATTCGATAATCCCTGCAACAGTTCCAGTCTCAATCCCTGCGGCATATCCTTTAGGATATGATAGTATGTATGTAATGAAGTATGAAATATCTCAAGGACAATGGATATCATTCTTAAATACCCTTGCAGTGGATCAAGCTTCAGCTAGAGTACTCATTGCAACAGCCAATCGAATTAATGTTGGCGGATCGTGGCCAAACTACACTGCTTTATCACCCTATCGAGCTATGGGTAGGTTAAGTTGGCAAGATTTAGTTGCTTACCTAGATTGGTCAGCCCTACGACCAATGACTGAAACTGAATATGAAAAAATATGTCGTGGACCAAGTAATCCTGTTGCAAACGAATACGCATGGGGAACAAATGTTATAACAGATGTTCTTTCCGTTATAAATGATGGTACAGCAACAGAAGCAAATGGAACGATTGCCCCTATAGGATCAGGTAAAGCTAACTATAATAACAATATCATATTAGGTCCAATGAGGAGTGGTTTTGCTGGATCACCAACATCAAATAGACTTCAATCAGGAGCAACCTACTATGGTGTTATGGAGATGACTGGTAATCTTCAAGAGATGTGTATTAATGTGTACCATCTTGAAGGACGCTCATTTACACCAACCCATGGTGATGGTTATCTCACCAATGCCCCAACAGCAGGAAATGCAAATCCACCTACTTGGCCAAGTGTTGCTTCAAACGCATCCCTAGGAATAACAGAACGAGGAGGAAGTTATGCAGCTGGGAATGTTCAGCTATACACCTCGAATAGAATCGATTACTATTCAACAACTTTTTATTTGAGGTCAGCTCCTCGTGGAGGAAGAGGGATTCGATGAGAGAAGTTGTTATCATACTACTTTTGGTTATCACTCAATACTCACAAGCACAAGGTTGGTTTCAGGGAGGAGTGGGCAATGGTAGCAGTTATGCTGAAGTCAGTTTATGCGATTCCAACAACTTAACCGTATCATATCAAGCTTCAGTTTCAGGAAATAGTGGGGCTAAATTCTCCGAAGTGTCATACTGTAATAGCACAGCTTATTTTGGCTCAACGGGAAGCGGAACTAATTTTATTTTCGCTTCTTGCCTTGTTGTTCTACCGATTGAATTGATCAACTTTGATGCTACTGCTGAAAAAAGGAAGGTTCGATTAAATTGGGAAACTATCACTGAATTAAACAATGACTATTTCACTATTGAGCGTTCCTTAAAACAACTCAACTGGAAAGAAATTGCAACGATTGATGCCGCAGGAAATTCAGTCATGCACTTAAATTATGTCACCTTTGATCTATCTCCACTACCAGGTATATCCTATTACCGACTAAAACAAACAGATTTTGATGGTGCTTATGTTTATTCAAACGTCCGTCCTGTCTACTTTGAAAATAATATAGCAGAAATTGTTGCTTTTCCGAATCCGACAAATCATACAGTAACTCTAATAGGTGATAATCTAGAATCACTTCAAATATTCAATAGTATTGGGCAAGATGTCACACGTTTTGTACTTATCACAAACAAGGGCAAAAATGAGATTGAAGTAGATTTACAAAACTTAAGTTCAGGTATGTATATTTTCTCGACAGGCTTTGCACTACTACGAGTGATGAAGAATTAAGTCGAAATTTGCAATCCACTACCCTATTCTACCATTTTTTTCATTTTAGCAACAATCTCATCGGCATAATAAATCGGTCCACGAATATGCTTTTTCTTAATCGTGTAAAGCTCCTTTGGTTCGTTCGCTACTTCTAAAAGTCGTTCTCCGTGTGAATAAGGAATCCGCTTATCTTCTGTACTGTGAATAATCAAAATCGGCTTATGAAAATTTGGGAGAGATTTCTCTGCACTATAAATCTCACGCGTAAATATTCGACCAAGAACAGGAACACTACTGGCAGCAATATCTTTGTGTGATGAAAAAGCACCTTCAATAATGAGAGCATCAATCTTATCTTGATTATCAGTGGCAATAACAGAAGCTAAATGCCCACCTAAGGATTGTCCGTAGATTAACAACTTATTATAATTTACATCCTCTCGACTCAATAAATAATCAAAGCCATCTTGACCATCTTGATATACATGTTTTCGTGTTGCTTTACCTCCAGAAAATCCAAATCCACTATAATCTTGTATAAATACTTGATACCCTGCATTGACAAATGGAGTCGCAAAATTAAACTGATAAACTAAGTGTCCAGCGTTGCCATGGAGGAAATAGATAGTTTGTCCATTAAAATTATCCTTTGGGGTGAACAACCAAGCATTCAAGGTGTTCCCATTTGAATTTGGGAAAAAGATATTCTCCAAATTGTAAGAAAGTTTAGGGACCTCACCTTTTGAATTCAACACAATTGGAGCTCTTTGCGCTGTAAAGGTCATCATTAAAGTATCATTTACCTCTTCTACATAAGTGCTGAAATCATCATCTATATGAAGTACATGCGGGTGAAGAAATACTTTATTTAATGAACACGAACCTAGGATAACCAATAAGAAGGAAAGAATGCAAGAACGAAACATTAGCATGAATTAAATTGAATACTAGAACAAAAGTACAGAAATTTCTATGAGTGCATAATATGCTAGTTTGTTGAAATCATGTTCATAAAGAAATTTACTATTTAATATTTTTATTTATTTTTCCGTATCTTTAATAATGTGAGGAAAGCAGCATACTGTTTCGATCAGTTTAGGCTCTTAACCGAAGGTTGATCGCTTGACAGTTATTGTGTTGCACGCTAACAACAAAACTGACTGAATGTTTGACGACGAAGAAGAGGATTATTTTGAGGGAAATTTAAGTGAGGATTTACAACGGTTTGATGCATTTTTGAGCGGCGAATCGATTGGTTTTCTTGACAGTGATCGATGGGAAGCACTAGTGGATCATCTACTAATTGGCGGTCAATATTCAAAAGCATTGTCAGCTTCTGAGGAGGCACTTTCTCAGTTCTCATTTAATCCAATATTCAAACTACGCAAGGCTCAGTCTTATTCAGGACTTGGAAAATTGAAGGAAGCAATACAGTTATTATCACAAATCGAACGCATGGGGATGCCATCTTTCGAGTTACTCTTATCGAAGGCATCGGTTTTTAGTCAACTTGAAGATTCTCCGAATGCGATTAAGTATTTCCGTTCCGCACTAACAGAGGCAGAACCTGAAGATCGTGATGAGATCTATTTAGACCTTGCTATAGAATACGAAAACAAGGGTGATTGGAAGTCGGCATTAAAAGTTCTTGAAGAAGCAATTCAGAAAAACCCACACAATGAAGGGGCTATTTATGAAATTGCATTTTGCTATGACCAATTAGGTGAGTATGCGAAATCCATTGAATGTTACTCTGATTTCATTGATGAGAATCCGTATTCGTTTACCGCATGGTATAATCTAGGTAATGCCTATTTGAAGATTGATGAATTTGAACAGGCAATCTGGGCTTATGACTATTGCGTACTTATCAACGATGATTTTGGTCCTGTTTATTTTAATCTTGGGAATGCCTATTTGTCCGTAGAAAAATACACGATGGCAATTGAGAGCTTTTTAAAATCAATAGAGTTGGATGGCGATGACCCAATGGCATTCTGCTATATCGGCGAAAGTCATGAACAATTAGGAGATCTCAATTTGGCTCGACATTATTACAAACTCGCACTTGAACTTTCACCTTTACTTCCTGAAGGGTGGCTTGGACTAGGAATTATTGAAGATTTGGAAGGGAAGACAAAAGAAGGGCTCGCTCTTATTCAAAAAGCAGCAGATCTTGCACCAGAGAATTCAGGTGTAATGCATGTTCTAGCAGGAGCATACGAAAAACTAGAAGAACTTGAGTTAGCTACAGAGTATTATCTGCTATCACTTTCTTTGGATCCAGATGATGGTGAATGCCTAATTAATTATTTAAATTTATTAGCCAAAGAATCGCTTGTATCTGCAATGAAATACCTAGACGATTTTTCAAAAGAGCATCCTGCGAATAATCAAATCGATTTGATGAAAATTCATTTGTTTTGGGAACTTGGCGAAAAGGATCATGCAATTGCATTGTTTAAAATTTGCGTTGAAAATGATCGGACGCATGCATTAGAATTATTTGAAATCAATCCATCCTTGAAAAACGTTAAAGAATTTGTACTTTTGGGCGATTAGTTTCAATGGTAATATTTTTTTTGAATAGCACAAGCATATAACCCCAAATTAAAGCCTTGTAGTTCATTTATTTACCTTCGAAATGAAGAAATAACACTATGAAGAACTTTGAATTAACACACATTCCAAAACGATCAGCAAAACCTAGAAAAGCTGGAGTAACAATGATGATGGATAAAGGTCTAAGCTTGAGAGAAGTTGAGGATTTTATTGAATCCTCAGGTCATCTCACTGACATTGCAAAACTTGGTTTTGGTACTGCGTTTGTAACCAACAACCTACAAGATAAAGTAAACTTATACAAGTCTGCTGGAATCCAGCCATACTTTGGAGGAACGCTTTTCGAAGCATTCTATGCACGTGGAATGGTAGATGATTATATCCGCACAATTGACAAATACGGATTAGAACTAGCAGAGATCTCTGATGGATCTATTATTATAGATCATGACGAAAAATGTGAGCTTATCCAGAGTATGTCCAAAGATCGGACGATTATGTCTGAAGTTGGATCGAAGGACTCTGGAATTATCGTTTCGCCAGCAAAATGGATTAAAATGATGTCTAATGAGCTTCAAGCTGGCTCTTGGAAAGTAATCGCAGAAGGAAGAGAATCAGGAAATGTTGGTGTTTTTCGCCCAAATGGAACTGCACACACACTTTTGATCAATCGAATTATTGCGAAAATTAATCCAAATGATATTCTTTGGGAAGCGCCTAAGAAGCAACAACAAGTCTGGTTCATTAAATTATTCGGTTCTGATGTAAACCTTGGAAATATTGCACCAAACGAAATGATTCCGCTGGAAACACTACGTCTTGGACTCCGTGGCGATACCTTCTTCGATTTTATGCCTGCTGATTATGCTGATCGTCTGAAGCAGGTTAACTCAGAAGAAGATTTAGCTGATTCTGAGGAGGAAGACGAGGATTAATTTCTGATGATTTTCTCGAAAGTAAAAACCATTCTAGGACATGCGGGAGCCATTTATGCATGTAAAACGATAGATGATCGAGTTTATACTGGAAGTACAGACAAGCATGTAGCACGTTGGCTTGTTGACCAAGGAATCCAAGATGAATTTGCCATTAAGTTTGAATCTTCAGTATATGCACTTGAACTGATTGGATCGCACTATTTAGTTGCGGGTCTGTCATCTGGTGATTTACACATATTTGATCTAGAAGCTGGAAAAGAAGTAAAACACTTTACGCAGCATGTCAAAGCAATTTTCTCTCTAAAGTGGAATCATCACACAAATCATTTAATTGTTGGAGATGCAGATGGAAATTTATCAATATGGAATACCACAACATTTGAATTGCTTATCTATCTCCCACTCGATTCAGGTAAAATACGAGACATCGCAATTTCAGAAGATGGGAAAGAATTTGCGATTGCTTGTCAAGATGAAACAATTCGCATAATTGAGTCAACCTATTTTAACGAAATCAAAAAATGGAACGCTCACAAAAATGGAGCAAATTCTGTTTGCTATCATCCAAAACACTCCAATCAATTAATATCAGCAGGAAAAGACGCACACCTAAAACTTTGGGACATTGAAAAAGTAACCTTACAGAAAGATGTTCCAGCACACAATTATGCAATTTATAGCATCATTATCCTCAATCAAGGAAATACTATTGTCACTTCAAGTCGAGATAAAACAATCAAAATATGGTCTAGCGATTTAGAGTTTCAACAACGACTTGATAGTAGAGAAGGTGGACATAAACATTCGGTAAATAAAGTTCGAAAACTTGATGAAAATCGATTTGTTTCTGTTTCAGATGATAAGAAAGTTATTATTTGGAGAGGAGACGACTGATCTCCATAATTTGCAACCTGTTCTCAATAGGTAGGATTATTGTCTCTTAAATCACAATGATCAGTTTCGAGTTCTAATTGCATAACATGATGGTCGAATGGGTAACTCTCTAACAGATCCTCCAATTTCTGCTTTGTTATTGATAGTTCTTTGAGGGTATGAATGTTCTCAACAATCACATGAACACTAAAAACATGATGTTCACCATCAAGTGACCACGAATGAAGATGATGAATTGAAAGAACATTTTCTGTAGAAAGGATATCCGTTTCTAGCTTTGATATGTCAATTTCAGATGGATTACCTTGTAAAAATAAGTAAAGAGTTTCATAGAGTCGCCTGAATACATTGTAAAGAATATAGGCAGTAATTACCATTGATAAGATGGGATCCAAGTACATATTATCAGTAAACTGCATTACAATAGAAACAATAAGAATAGCAATCCAACCTAGCATATCTTCTATAAGATGCCAAGATAAAACTCGTTCATTCATCGACTTCCCAGTACTTACTTTCCAGGCGGCATAACCATTTACAGCCACTCCAAGAAACGCAAAATACATCATGCCCTTTGCATCTGAAGCTTCGGGTGAAATTATTCGTTGCACCGCCTCATAAATCACATAGATTGATCCACCAACGAGAATGACGCCATTTATTAATGCACCTAGAAGAGATAACCGCTTATACCCAAAAGAGAATTTCTTATCCGCTTTCTTATTTGATTTATTTTGAAGATACCAAGACGAACCGAGTGACAAACTATCTCCCAAATCATGAACGGCATCAGATAAAATTGCAACACTATTCAAGAAGATACCACCGAATATTTCAATAATAGTGAAGCCAAGATTAAGAAAAAAGGCAATCTTAATGTTTTTACTTCCGTGATTATGATGGTGATGGTCGTGACTCATTAATTATATTTTATGGCTTAAAATACAAATTCTTAATCACGCAAAGAACCAATAATCATCCACAACTTTTTTATCCCATTCGTCCAAATGCTTCTGAATTTCGTTTTTACCATCTGGGGAAGAAACTACAACTATTATTTGTGGATTCTCCAATGATTGAATATCAGTGTAATGCTGAATTCGAACATCATAAATGTCCTTACCTATTTTTCGTTCATTATCACAAACCCAATGAAATCTATCCTCTTGTGCTTGAAGCAACTTCGCCATGTCTTTGCCATTTCTTCCTGCTCCCCACAATACTAGGGGTCTTGTTAAATCTCGATCCAACTCATAAAAGAATCGAATTTTCATGTCGAAGTAACGGTTGTCTTTATATTCTTCCCACGTACGCGATATTCTGTCAGAGCGATCTCGCCAATGGTGCAATAGTTTATCAATTCCAATAATTTTTAAGTTATTGCGATAGAATCGAAAGCAAAGGTCATAATCTTCTGGATAAATCAGAGGGTTAAAAGCATCTACTCTGTCAAAATCTTCTTTGTGGATAATCCAGCAGTGCGAAGGAATAACACATTCACGGTAAATTTCTTCATAGTGTGAACTCGTTCTTGCAACTTCATTTAACCAGCGTTCGTACTTTAAAAATCCACCTCCAACTTCTCCCTCATCCACAAAATGTTCGGTGCCACCAGCGATTACAGTTCCTTTTCCATACTTCAGCCATTCATCAACTAATACTTGTAGCTTATAGCTGGGCATTCTGTCATCAGAATCCATTCGATTAATTAAATCACCACTCACCTGAGCATACGCAACTTGAAGTGTTGGAATTAATTTAGGCCGATCACTATCAAAATATTTAATACGTGGTTCACTTGCAGAATAATCTCTTAATATTGTTGGAGTATCATCACTCGAATGATCATTTACAGCAATAAGTTCCCAGTTCTTATAGGTTTGAGCGATAATAGAATCAATACATTCGTGCAAATAAGGCGCAGTGTCCTTTACTGCCATTATGATGGATACGAGTGGGATTTCTGCGACTTTTTTTTGCATCTGCAACAGATTACTACTGACCTTTTCTTACTTCTTGATCAAGTATATCCAATTGCTGTTCTTGCTGCTTTTTTAATTGCTTTTGCTTGTAACTTTTCATTCCAATCATTATCAATGCTACCACTAAACCTATTGCTGCTCCTAAAATCATACGTCTATTCGTTTATAATGAATCAAAGATACCATTTTAGGAAGAAGTGCTTGATGACTATCAATTAGCTAGATAACTTGTATATTTGTTTAAACAAACAACACAATTCACTAGAATAATAATTAACAATAACTACTAACATGAAAAAAATTACACGCGCACTATTACTATGTGCAACAGCATTATTTTTAACCAACTGTGGAGGTGCAGACTCAGATACTTCACCATTTGTTGGTCAAATAGAATTCACCGCAAAAGTGATGGGGATTAAATCAGGAGGAACTATGACTATTGATGCGGGGGAGCAAAAACTTACCTATCGAATTGATGCACTGAAAGATTTTTTAGGTATGGACATGGTTGTGATGATCGATCTTAAAAACATGATTTCTTACTCTGTTTCACCAAAGGATAAGACATACATGAAAATGGATATTGAGCGCAAAGACATGAAAAATGAGCTCCCAAGTAAAAAAGAAATCGATGAAATGAGAAAAGAATTCTTCTCTAAATTGAAGGCCACAGGAAAAGAACAAACTATTTCTGGCTACACCAGTGAGGAATACAAAATCGTAGGAAATATTGAAGGGGTAAAAGATGCTAAAATTTGGGTTTCCAAATCGTTCTTGAACAGAATAATTCCAATGTGGGATGCATTTTCTGAAATTAAAGAGTTAGGAATCGAGGATATGATGATAGGTTTCCCAATGAAAGCAGAAGGAAAATCAGATGGGAAAACATTTACATTTGAAGTAACTAAAATCACAGAAGGGAAAGAAGCACTATCTGACCTTGACCTCACAGGATACAAAGAAATGAATGAAATGGAATTCATGATGAACATGATGAAGGACAACCCAATGGGAGGAATGATGGATCAACTTAAAGATCTTGAAGGCCTTTCGGATCACATGGAAGGATTAGAAGACTTAGATGTTGATTTAGACAAATTAACTGAAATGATGGAGCAATTCAACTAAGTAGAACAACATAAAACAAAGAAGGGGCGATGATAATTCATTGCCCCTTCTTTTGTTATAAGGAAATTTTATCTCAATAAATTAACATGTCCAGTTACTTCATGACGCTCATCTGTCATTGTCTCTTTAAAGTCGATTGTCCATGTGTAAACTCCATCTTGCATGATGAATCCGTTGTAGGTGCCATCCCATCCTATTGATGCATCAAAACTCTCAAAAATAATTTCCCCCCATCTATTGAAAATCAACATGTGAAAATCAAATGGGTCATATCCAGAAGTAAAGACAGGCTGGAATGTTTGATTCAACGCATCATTATCAGGTGTAAATGTGTTTGGAATATAATAGACAATAACATCATCTACAGTAATAATTTTTTGGATCATATCTGTACAGATTCCGTTATTCGCAACTAAAGTCACAACGTAAGTTCCATTACCTTCATTCGGATAAATATGCGTTGGATCCGTTTGCGTACTGCTCGATCCATCTCCAAATTCCCAAACATAAGAAGTTGCATTTATTGAAGTATTCGTAAAAATAACATCTGGATCAATTACTTGAATTTCGTACTCACTTGCTTCAAAATTAGCAATTGGCTGTAAGTAAACATTTATGTAGTCCACATAGGTAGCAGTGTCGATACATCCGTTCGTATCAATCACTGTAAGAGATACAGTCTGTAATCCTGAAATTGTGTACGTATTCGTTACACTTCCACAACCTGTTGCAGTTTGACCATCTCCAAAGTCCCAAGTACACAGAGCAGAAGAGCCTGCTGTCAGATTTGTAAATACAACCTCTAATGGCTCACAACCATCTAATACATCCGCAGAGAATACAACTAGTGGGTTAGGATTAACTGTCACTAATATATCATCAGTACTGACACATCCTTCAATACTTGTTGCAGTGACAGTGTAAATTTGTGTACTCGTTGGGCTAAAACTAGCTCCATCAACTACCCCATTATCCCAAGCAATAAATACACCACCAGGACTAATAGCAGTCAACGTAATTGGAAGTCCATCACAAATAGATTGATCTACTCCAGCATCTATGATTGGGTTTGGATTCACGATAATTGTAGTTACAATTAAGCTATCACATCCCCCAACAGTTAAGAATGATGATGTATAGGTTTCATCAAGTGTAATATTAGTATGAACCACTCCATCAGCAAAAGTGAAATTATCACCTGCACAAATTGCAAATGTATCTAGCAACGTATATATTGGAAGTATTGTAACATTGGTAACAATTATCGAATCACATCCACTCGCAGTCAATAAATTACTAGTATGTGTTGTATTTGTTATCACTGTTTCAACTACCCCGTCAGGATAAGTGACATCAGAATCCTGACATATACTAACGTTCTCGGTAATATTATAGATTGGATTCATAGTGACATTCGTCACAATTGTCGAGTCACATCCCAATACCGTAAGTAAATTACTCGTGTGTGAAGTACTCATGGTTATTACTTCGGCAAATCCGTCTGGATAAATATAATTTGTATTCTCACAAGCTTCAACGTTTGATATTATTGAAATTACAGGATTCACAATTACAGTATCTGGCAAAGCTAGAAGTGCAGCACAGTTACCATCATTAATAGAGTCAAGTAAAATGGTTTGATCTATAATAGCTCCTACAATCGTTATTATTGACGTTCCGGAAGTTAATGTTGTTGTTTGTAACACTCCTCCACCAACAGAATAAGAAATTGTTGCTCCAGGAGTTCCTGTCAGTGTGAAAATTGCATCGTCACCATTACATATTGGTCCATTGTTTGAGATTGTTACTACTGGCAATGCAAGAACATTTAGCGTTGTTATTATTATACTATCGCAACCTGCTTGAGTAGCCAATACTGAAGTATAAACTTCATTCACTGTAATATTTAAGTGAACGGTTCCATCATGGAAAGTGAAATCATCTCCCGAACAAACATTTATTGTTTCCGTGGCAGAGAACACAGGATCCATTGTAACATTTGTAGTGATAATGGAATCACAGCCATTTACTGTAAGTAAATTACTGATATGAACTGTATTTGCTATAATAGTCTCATTAACTCCATCGGGATAAGTTATCGCAGAATTTTCGCACGCATTTACGTTTTCGATAATTGCAAAAACAGGATTCATCGTTAAGTTTGTAGTTACTGTTGAATCACAGCCAAATCCATCCATAAGAATACTCACGTGAGAACTATTTGCTGTAATGAGTTCAATAAACCCATCTGGATAGGTGTAATTCGTGTTCTCACATGCAGTAACATTCTCAGTAGATGTAACAATAGGTCTAACTACGACCGTATCCTCCAACGGAATAAATTGTGGGCATGATCCATCATTAATGGAGTCTAATAATATAGTCTGATCAATCAATGCTCCAACAACGGTTACAGTAGCAACTCCCCCTACAAGTGTTGTCATAGTTAACGGTCCTCCAGATACAGAATAAGTAACTGTTGCTCCAGGAGTTCCTGTCAGTGTGAAAATTGCATCGTCACCATTACATATTGGTCCATTGTTCGTAATCGCAATTATTGGAAGCGGCAATACAACTGTTGTGGCCGAAGCTGTTAAAACAGTCGAACAAGTTCCATCATCGATGTTCACTAAGGTGATTGTTAAATCTGCAGTAACATTCTGTACAGATAAGTACATCGTATCATTTGTGAAAACCAATGTTGTATTAGCACCACCAAAGTTGTAGGTTAATGTTGCTCCATCATGCCCAATGATTTCAAAGAAAGCTGAATCACCTGAGCAAATTGGTCCATTAGCGATAACACTAGCATCCGGACTTTCAGCTTCTGGAATGTCAAATGTAATCGATGAAGTACAACCAAGTGCATCTGTTACAGTTACAGTATAGAGACCAGATGCCAGTCCTGTTTCCGTATGAGTGACAACGTTAATTGAACTTTGTCCTGAACTCCAAACATAACTATAAGGTGCTGTACCACCAGATGTTGCCAAAGTAGCAGCACCATTGTTAAATCCAGAACATGTAATAGTTAAACTTTGAACAAAAATAACAGGAGCAGCGGGACTAGGAAAAACATCAATACTATCTCTTGTGAAGCACCCTGTGACAGCGTCAGTGATTGTAACTGGATAATTACCAACGGGCAATCCTACAATTGTGGAAGATCCTAAACCAAGGTCATTCGTGCCGTTATCCCAAACAAAATTATAAGTTCCAGCTGGTGCGACATTTGCAGTTGCAGTAGCATCGTTAGAGCAGAGAACATTAGTGGCAGACATTGTAGCTACAGGAGTAGGATTCACTGTTACAACAAAACTAATCGTAATTGGACACGCCAATTCTTGGCTAAATGGTGTAGTAACCACAGAATAAACCGTTGCAGTATAGGTAGTAGTCAATGACGGATTCACTGTAACATTATCAGGTGAGGTTATAATAATATTTGAAGTTGGGCTCCATTCTACAGAATCAGTTGGGCTTAAGCCAAGTAATGTAAGGTTTGCCGTTTCACCATTACAGATAGTAACATTCCCTGAACCAATAGCGGTGGGAATAGGTGAAACATACAAATAGACGGTATCATCAGGAGTTTGACCACAACAATCAGTAATCATCGAAAGAGTGATGGTAAAAAACCCAGGAGTATTGAACTGATCTGTTACAACTTGTATACTACCAGGGTTAGCAATTGCTCCGTCGAAATTCCAGTTGTAAGTATCAGCGTAATAAAGACTTTGGAAAGTAGCAAAATCTCCAGCACATACTAAGAATGTATCAATACCAATTGACGGTGCATTAGAAATAATATCTGGAGGGATATTACCTGCAAACGCAATGTTATGAAACCCTGCATAAAGATCAACACCATAGATAATATCATATCGATCAATTACAGTAAATTGAGTTGTTGCAGTTATTGCTGTTGGTGACTGTGGAACAGCATTTGCAGTAAAGTTCCAAGTCTGCGAAATAGGTCCACCAAAATCAACATCGGTATCAATACAGTTAATATTTTCAGCTGTTATTACAGGTTGAGCAACAAGGTTAAAGTTAATGTCTGAAGTCGCCATTACTGCTCCAGTAAAGAATGCTTGATTAGTTTCTCCAGGTTGTCCTGGGCCTCCAGCTCCACCGTTCCCTCCATTCCCGCCGTTTCCGCCGTTTCCGCCACAACCAACTTCACCACCACCAGTATAAGTAGAACCAAGCCCACCATTTCCGCCATTTCCGCCAGAACCACCATTTCCACCAACACCTCCAGCACCAGGAATTCCTGCATTCAAATTAGATTGAACAAAATTACCATTTGCGCCATTTGTAAATAAGTAGACAGAATAAGATGATCCACCGCCAAGTCCGCCATTTCCTCCAATAGCACCTTGACCTCCGCCGCCGCCACCGCCGCCGCCGGATCCCGCTCCATCAACACAAAAAAAGCAATTTTGGCCTCCGCCGCCGCCGCCGCCACCGCCGCCACCGCCACCAGTTCCAGTTCCACCAGAACCTCCTAATGCTCCAGGAACCCAAAAACCACCGATATGAGACCCCACAGGACCCAAAACACCTGTAGAACCAGTAAAACCAAGACTACCAGCGAAAGCACTAGTTCCACAATTTCCACCACCACTTCCACCATCATTACCTCCAATTCCGGAGGCTCCTCCAGCAGCACCAGCACCGCCATTTCCACCGAAACCACCATTTCCACCATTATTATTTTCCTCACCACCAGACGCGCCACCTCCACCACCTCCACCAGAGCTAGGATTTCCAGCATTTGCACCAGCACCATTACCACCAAAACCACCAGTATTGCAGCATCCAGCAGGATTAGCTGCTCCTGCACCACCACCACCAGCATTTGTACCTGCTCCTACGGCACCATTTCCGCCTTCACCAGAATTTGATTGATTATCATTATCACCAGCATTTCCACCTAAACCATTCGCACCATTCAAACCATTTCCTCCCGGAGTACCAATTGATCCAGTTCCTGCATTCCCAGCAGAAATTTGGCACCGAACAATATCATAACTTGAACATGCTGTTAAATGCATCCCATAAGTTGACATTCCAGGTAGATTAGCATTTGCAGTAGTAATTGTTAAATCTTGAAATCTAAATCCAACATTTCCATTTCCATAAAATGCTACCAATCGTTGGTTGTTGACTGGTCCTTCAGGATTTAATGTTGTTCTATTTATTGTTGTAGCACCAGGAGTACTAGTTTTCACCCATGCACTTCCTTGAATAAATCCACCTTCTAATGTTGCAAAACTCCCAACACTTAAGGCATTATCGATGTTATATGTTCCTGTTGCAATTTTTATTATAGCATTGTTACAAGCTGCCATACTCAATCCATTAGAGAGTGTTGTTGGATTTGCTTGAGTTCCCGCAGCACCAGGTAAACCAGTTGTTGAGACATAAATATTCACACAACTAGGCAAGGCAGGAGGTGTACCAACAGTTAAGAAAACAGTATCCGTTGAAACGCATCCACTAATTGGGTTGGTCACTTGAAATACATAAGGATAAGTTCCTGCTGCTGCTGGAATAGTAATCGACAAGGTAGATTGAGCGCCTGATACAGTTCCTGCTCCTAAAGAAACCATCGAAGGATCGAACCATTCGAAAGTCATACCAGTTTGATCTGTAGTTCCTGATAAAAGAAAATTAGCTCCACCACAGACATCTGCAGACGATGGAAAAGCTGATGCAATTGGGTCAGGAAGAACAGTTACTGTAATTGCATCTGTAGATGTACAACCATCTGTGTACAATAAAGTCACAGTATAGGAGGTTGTCGCTATTGGAAAGGCGTTTGTTGTTGAATTATTAGGAGTCGATAAATTTGTTATTGGTGACCAAGTATAAGAAGAGATGATAGCAGGTGCAGCCGAAGTTGTTGCATTTAAAGTGACTGTATCTCCTAAACAAATCCCAACATCTAAACCTGCATTAACCGGTGGATTAGGATTAGGTAAGACCATTACAGTATAGAGTGTTGAATTTTGTCCAATCAATGGACAGGCATCATCTTCTGCAGTTACAGTAAATGAATAAGTTCCAAGATCACCAACTGAAGTACTCCAACAGAAGGTTCCCATTGGATTAGCACCAGAACCACCAGTTGTAAATATGGCTCCGGGGATATTATTTGAGTATGTTAAAGTAACATTTTGCCCAGCATCAGGATCACTTCCAAAAACATCAAAACAGATTGGTGCACCTTCACAAATTGACACCGAAAAATTAACAGGAGAACCATTCACCCCTGTTAAGGTAGGAATTGTATTTGTACAAGGTTCAATGATAAACTGAATATCTCGCATAATTGAGCCAATTAAGACACCATTGCGATATTCTTCAATTAAAACCACCACCACAGCCACTTGAGGTACATTTGGAGTAAATGTTATTTGTCCAGTTGTTGGATCTAAAACTAATGGAACAGTAAATGGGTTTGCACCGTTAAAACCTCCTCCATAAGTTACAGAAGTTCCAGAGCCAACTAATCCATTGACAAGAGAATAAACCAAAGAATCTCCATCTGCATCGAATGCCAGTTGTTGAAAATTTATTGTTTGTCCAACACATCCAAAAAACTGAGGTACACTTGAGAATTGAGGTGAAGTATCAAACAATCCTGCCGTATTATCAAGATGGGTTTCAATATAGATACTTTGGGAACTAGCACCCGATAAATTAGTAATCGCTGCATTCCGACAGCAACTAGTTGTTGACAATATCCAATCACTACATCCAGGAGGCAAGTTTAATATCCCTGTAAATACATGTAGTTCGATTCCAATCGATCCACCACCACCACAAGCACTTGCGGCTGTTGGACACAATGGTGTAATATCTGTAATACTCTGAATGTTAAGTGTCAAACTAGAGTTAACTCCACAATTAGCAGAAGAGTAATTCACTATTTGTGTATTTCCAACAGAAATCCCATTGCAATCTCGATAGATTTCAAGTCTTACCTCGTATTGATTTGGACCGATATAGGTATAGGTCAAAGCTGCTCCTGAGTAGTGTGATGCTGACGCTGTAAATGTGCACCCAATTGTTAGAATTAAAAGCAATATAATTTTCCGGAAACCGTAGAGTTGAGTTGTTTTCATGTTGTTCTTTCGTTGTAGTAGCATTTAATGAGGAATTAACAAGCCAATGTAAGATAGTCCCTCTTGATTGTAAAAATACAAAATAACATATCGCTAAACGACTGTTTATCGATACAATTACTATACGTGCATAATAAATTTCGGTTGCCTATTATGATAGGATAATAATGAAATAAACTTAAATTTAAGAAAGATTCAAATGTGAAGCCAACTTTACTCCCATACTAAAACATGCTTGAAGGAGATATCCTCCGGTTGGGGCATCCCAATCGAGCATTTCTCCGATACAAAAATGATTTGGTAATGCATTCAGCTCAAATTGATCCGTAACAGAAGCAATGGGAACCCCTCCTACTGATGAAATAGCTCTATCCAATTCAGAGATTCCAATTAACTCAATTCGGAGATTTTTGATTGTTTTGGCTAAACGCAATGGATTTATATATTCCTCTTTTGAGGTATATAACTTAAGAATTGCTTGTTGGGCAGGATTTAGGTTAAGAGATTTCCGTAGTTTATCACTTATACTCATCTTAGTTGATTGGTTCAATTTTTGAAAAACCTCTTCCTCTGAAAAAATTGGCTTTAAATCTAAATAAACATTTGCTCTTCCATCTTGATTTAACTGTTCTCGAATTTGAGGACTTAGTGCATAAATTGCATTACCCTCAAGTCCGAATTGAGTAATTACTAGTTCACCTTTTTGATAGCGATTTCCACAAGTTAATCCAATATTTTTTAATGGCTCACCTTTAAATTTATTTATAAAATTAGTAGGCCAGTTTATTTCGAACGCGCAATTAGATGGTCGAAAATCAACCACTTCAACCCCATGTTTCTTGAAATTATCTAACCACTTCCCATCAGATCCCGTTACCTTCCAAGAAGAACCTCCAAGCGCGAATACAACAAAATCAGTATCAATTATCACTTGATTATTAAATTCTAACCCACCTTGAGAATCCCAACCAATCCACTCATATTTAGTGCAAATTTCGACAGTCTTTTGCTTCAACTGTTTCATAATCGCATTTAACACTTCAATGGGCTTAATTCCTTTCTCTGGATAAACACGTTTACTCGAGCCAACAAATGTTGAAATATTCAACTCATCTAACCAATTTCGCAGATCAGAATTAGAAAATTGGAGTAGGCTGTCATCGAGAAATCCAATTGGCGAATATTTCTCAATCATATCCTCAATAGGTTCAGAATGAGTAAGATTAAACCCACCTTTTCCAGCTACTAGAAATTTTCTCCCTATAGATTTACTCTTTTCATAGATAGTAACCGTGAATAAATCTGGATCCAAAAAAGATGCTAGTATTAACGCAGATGGTCCACCACCAATTATCGAGACTGATCTTTTCACTTGAGTTTATTATAGAATAATTAAAAAAATAAATACCAAGAAAGAATGTTTTTGTTATTGATTATGAATACTTCAATAGAACTCATGTCCTCCACTTCAATAGTCCCTTTAATCTTAAGGATTTACATTTCTCGAATCAGAAAACTGATCTCATATAAACCCTATTTAGGAGGTGTCTTTAGCACTTACTTTCCGTTCAAATTTAACGTAACCAAATTTCTCTTTTAACTTAAAAAATGGAGCTTCTAAGTACCGATAACTAAGTTTCGCAAGTCCAATAGAAATTGCCAACGATAAAGCTGTAGAAAGAAAGATCACTAACCAAAGATTAGTATCGTATCCCAGTCTTCGCATGATGACCAAGGTGATTAAGATTCCTAGAAAATGAAGAATATACAGTCCATATGTGATTATTCCCAACTTAGAAATAAGTTTAATTTTACCCATTTTGTAAAATGAATTCTTTGAATAACATTGTTCTAAAAGAATACCTATTATTAGTACTGCAACCACAGGCCTTTCAATTACTCTCATAAATGAGTTCCAATAAAAAATTTCTTTTTTATAGAAGAACACTATAATGAACAAGCCATATAGTATCAAAATCCACTCAATCTTCACATTCTTAAAGAAATCCAATACTCTTTGTTTCCGAATCAACCATGCGCCAAAAGCACCAGTTGCCATATCTCCAATGCACGATAAAGTATGATACTCATGAATCAAACCATTGTCATTCATAGCTCGAAAGACAATGGCACCTGAAATTATTACACTAAATGGAATCCAATAATACTTAACAGGAAAGAGAAATAATATTAATGGCCAAGCTAAGTAAAACTGCTCTTCAATAGCTACACTCCAAAGTACACCTAGAATTGAGGCATCTGGGAGTCCGCTATTAATAAAATCAAAATTATTTGTAAAGGTGAGGTAGTAAATGATATTCGCAGATTCTTCAGGCACTTCGCCAAAGTACGTCTTGATTATCGGGAAGATAAAGAATCCGAAAGCGACTGCGAAATAGAACAAAGGCCAGATTCGAAATATCCGTCTTATCCAAAATTTAATTATATGAATTTTACCTGACTTGAGTTTTTCGTCAATAAGAAGATAGGTGATTAAAAAACCACTAAGAACAAAAAACAAATTGATTCCATAAGTAGCATTCCCCAACAACCTATTAGTTACTAGCCCATAAGTATTGGAATGTAGTATTGCAAAATCATCCGTATGAAAACTATGCGCAAGAAAGACAGAAAGAAATGCCAAAAAGCGGAAGCCATCAAGATTCTCAAAAAATATTTTTTTGCGTTCCGCCATAAAAATTAATATCGAGCAGATTGTTTTTTTACTCCCTCAATAAAATTGATTTAATTCCCGAAATATAGTAATTCAGTTCATTCTTTTCAAGAGGCAATCATTTTATTTTCTGATTGAGTAACTGTGAATTTTTGCTTTAATTTCAAGAAAAGAGATTCTAAAATTTTGAAACCCAATTCTGATATTAACACAGTAAGGATCAAGAAAATTAGTATCTAAAAATAATCACTTGCCATAAGTAGTTGTCACGCCCAAAGGGTTTCATTAAAGTAAAGTAATTAATGTTCCAAGAAATTTAAGCAGTATATACCACAACTTATCCTCCCAAGTGCGGAAATAAATCTGCACCGTCCCATTTTAACAGATGATTTCTGAGCATAATTTTGCAGTAAATCATAGATAGGTGACTAAAACCCCACTTAGAACAAAGTAATATATTCAAAAGAATACTCTCAATCAGGGTTTTCATTGTGAAAATCATTAAAAATGAAAGGACAAGAATCTTAATCCGTCAAGGTTTTCAAAGAAGATCCTTTTATCGCTCATTATTGACTTTAAGCTTCAAGGTTGATTATATCGCCATCATTAACAAATCTACTTTTTTCAAATATTAGAATTGCCTCAAGTTCATGTTGCACACCATCATCGTAGCGAGCGCTTAGGTGCCCCATAAGCAATTCACCGACATTTGCTTTTAATGCAATTGTTGCCGCTTGAGAAGCTGTAGAATGGCGCGTAGCTTTCGCTCGATCCAGAAGCATCTCTGTAAATGTTGCCTCATGGTATAGTACATCTACGTTTTTAATAAACTCAATAATTGGTTCATGGTACCTCGTATCCGAACAAAAAGCATAGGACTTAGGTTTTGGAGGTGAAGACGTATATTTGAGGTAAGCGATCGTCTTACCATTTTCATCAACGACATCTTCACACTTTTTAAGTCTATGAAAATATTCTACTTTGACCTTATCCGCCTTCGCTTTATCAATCATCAATGTCCGCTCTCTCTTCTTTTGTTGAATAATAAATCCACTCGTGGGGATTTTATGCGAGAGAGGAAAATGGGTAATTTTTAGTTTATTATCCTCAAAAAGAATTCCATCTGAACCAGGTTTCAATTCAATAACATTAACAAGGAAAGACAATCGAGATTCAGCCGCATGTAATTGAACATCAACTATTTCTTTCAAACCTTTCGGTCCAAAAACATCAATTTCTTTCGTTCTCCCCATCATGTGCATGGTACTCAAAAGACCAACCAACCCGAAATAATGATCCCCATGGAGATGAGATATAAAAATTCGGTTGATTTTTTGGAGGCTAATTCCGAACTTACGAATTTGCATTTGTGTTCCTTCACCACAATCTATTAAAAAATGTCGCCCATTGCATTCAATGAATTGACTAGTAGGATTTCGAGAAGAAGTTGGAACTGCGGAACCACTCCCTAGAATGGTAATAGAAAAACTCACTTAGAAATTTCTGCAATAGCTTCAGCCTCTCCACTAGTAATCGTTAATACACGATCTAATTGGGCAATTTCAATCAATTTTTGAACATTTGATTGAAGGCCACATAAAATAAACTGTCCACTTGTATCCTTACACATTCGATTAGCGACAAGTATTGCACTCAATCCAGAGGAATCACAGTACTTAGTCTTAGACATATCGATAATGATATTGTTCACGCTTCCATTGTTGATTTGCACAAGTTCAGCCTTCAAATCTGGTGCATTTGATGCATTCAGTTTTTCGACATTAGTCTTTATGACTGCTGTTCCACTATCTATATTTACTGCAAAATCCATGCGTGTAGTATTGTGTTAATTCCAAATTGATGGTTCAATTCAAATGTACTAAAATTTATTGTCGCTTTATTTTTGAAGCCAATAAATAGATCACGGCCATCCTAATTGCGACACCATTTTCCACCTGATTTAGAATGATTGACTGAGATGAATCTGCAACTTCACTTGTAATTTCTACTCCACGATTGATAGGTCCGGGGTGCATTACTACAATTTCTTTGGAAAGACCATCTAAAATATCTTTCGTTAAGCCGTATTGCATCGAGTATTCGCGCAATGACGGGAAATATTTCATCTCTTGTCGCTCTAGTTGGATTCGAAGCATATTTGCAACATCACACCAATCTAATGCGGCAACTAAGTTGTGCTCCACATGTACTCCAAGTTCACTTATATATTTAGGAATAAGTGTTGTTGGTCCACACACCATGACTTCTGCCCCCAATTTTTGGAGGCAATAAATATTTGAAAGCGCAACCCTAGAATGAAGTATATCTCCAACAATTACTACTTTCTTTCCACTAACCTTACCTAGTCGTTCGCGAATCGAATAAGCATCCAACAATGCTTGAGTAGGATGTTCATGCGTCCCATCTCCAGCATTCACAATTTTAGCATCCACTCGTTCCGAAAGAAATTTTGCCGCTCCAGGGTTCGGGTGGCGCATCACAACCATATCAACCTTCATTGATAGGATATTGTTGACGGTATCAATTAGCGTTTCACCTTTCTTAACAGAACTACTAGCTGCTGAGAAATTCACAACATCAGCAGAAAGTCGTTTCTCTGCCAATTCAAATGAAAGTCGAGTTCGTGTAGAGTTTTCAAAAAACAAATTGGCAATAGTAATGTCTCGAAGTGAGGGTACTTTTTTAATCGGGCGATTGATTACCTCCTTGAAACTATCAGCTGTTTTAAAAATAAGCTCAATATCATTCGTTGTTAGATTATCAATCCCTGTTAAATGATCTACGCTTAAATTATCCATTATTTTCTGGTGTAAAAAGTACGATTTTATCTTCTCCTTCAATTTCTTTCCATTCTACGGAAACACGTTCCGAAAGTAGTGTATCTACCGTTTTCCCAACATAATTCGCTCGAATAGGAAGATCGCGTTTAAATCTTCGATCTACCAATGATAATAACTCTACATTTTCTGGTCGCCCATAAGCGAGCAATGCATCTAGTCCTGATCGAATTGTTCGGCCAGTAAAAAGGACATCATCCATTAGAACAACCTGTTTTCCTTCGATGACAAAATCAATATTAGTTGCACTTGGAATAATTGGGGTTTCTCGTCTTCTAAAATCATCACGGTAAAATGTAATGTCAAGCTTTCCACATATTACTTCACGTCCAAGAATGATTTCAAGTCGGGATTTAATTCGTTCCAAAACATTCACTCCACGCGGTTGAAGTCCAATCAGAACAGTATTCGAGAAATCGTTATGAGTTTCAATTAACTGATAGCAAAGTCGATTAATTGTTAGTTCAAAATGTTTTGAATTTAGAATGACTTGCGTTTCCATCATGACAAAGATAATTGAAAATCAAGATTGCGTTATTTTTTATGCGATTTTATTTGACTAGGATTCAGTACAAAACAGTTTTAACAAGATAAATTGAAGGAAAAAACACTTAAGTCAATAACTACTACCGTTTAGATTTTTCTTACAAAACGAACAGAAAATTGATTGTATATTAGACATGTAGTTAGGTTAGTAGATTTGAAAACTATCTATAAAGTTTTCGTTTGTTTTTGGTTTAGGTTGCCTGGTTTTATGCAATTTCATTTTTCTATCGAATTTATTGGTTGACTTCGATTATCGCGTAAAATCAGGCATTCTTTTTTCATCTAACGGGGTACAGCAAGCCATATTACTAATTCCCCCCTTTCTTTTTAACTTGATAACCTTTGTCTTCTAACAACACTGCAACCTTGTCTTTAAATTTCCCTTGAATTAGAACGTCTCCGTTTTTTGCTGAACCACCAACGCCACATTTACTTTTCAAGTATTTAGCGAGGTCTTTCAAATCATCATCTTTCCCCACAAAACCTTCAACTAAAGTAACTTCCTTTCCTCCCCGCTGTTTGCGATCGATAGACACGTATACTAGTTGTTTATAAGGTGGCAGTGTCTCTTCATCTAGGAATTCATCTTGATCGTACCCAAAATCTGGATTGGTTGAATAGACAACATTAACTCTGCTCTTTTTATTTTTCCCCATCAATATTTTTCTATTATCGCGTTTTTTAAATTGTCAGTCATTATTGCATTTGGCAACTTTTTAAGTGCCTTTCGAATACTAGACGCAGCCCTCATATTGAAAATTACAACTTCCCTTCCGTTAGACTGAATCAAAGATACATCTTCTTTAGAAATATTCTGATTGGCTACAACTACTCCATTTATGAGTGGAAAACTTGCAATTAATTGTTGATATCCGGTCATCGAGGCAATCTGCACTATCACGTTAAATCCATCAGCTTTGAACACTGACAACCAATCTACTGACCCAGTGATAATTACAATGTCTAGTACGGCAATATTCGCTTCCCTGAAATGATTCATTGCCACTAAAAAACTCGCAACATCAATTTCCGATTCAGTGCAAGAACTAATTGTCCGAGTATCGATATACAACGTCCTACCTCTCATTAATTCAGACGGTATTTCAGCTAATTTGATCAATCTCTCTTTTTCAAGTGTTGAATAATGCAACGTTTCGAGATACTCATCATTTAAATCTGGAATGCAACCTGCGCCATTCGTTTCACTACTCAAATTAGGATCATGGTACAACCACAATGTTCCATCTAGTGAAATCTGTACATCCAATTCAATTCCATCACACCCATTAGTCTGAAGAGCGAGTTCAATCGATTTGAGCGAGTTATCGTGAAAAAAAGTATTGATATTCTCCAGACCATTTCCTGCATGACCTATAATCAAAATGTCATTGAATGAATCTTTTTTCTGACACCCAAAAAGCACTAGAAAGACAAGTGTACTACCAACAATATTTAACGCCAAATCGCGCATAAAATCCAAAATTTGTATAATTAACCGAACTATTTGTAACTTGACCTTTGAACCTTTCATTTACAACTGAAGCCATTCCTTGATGAACAAAACGCCATTTATCTCCAAACTCAAACGAATACCCAACAAGTAATTCATGCCAATGATGATAAGTCTGTGTGTTCTTATTTACCTGCAAAAATGAGTAAGCATACCCTATCGAAGGGCCGATGTGAATTTTTTTAGTTTGAATGGGGTAATAGGTTAATTCAATACTTAAACGAGGATTCAATCTTACTTGAACAAAAGTTGACACAGATCCGAACTCTATATTAGTTTCAAGTTGAAATGCGTTGTCACTCTGTGAGTAACCTATACCTATCAAATAATCAAGTCGATTAAGTCCCATAAACAATTGAATGCCGTGATTCTGTCCATTGCATGTGAATGAAGCAATAACTAGAATAAAAATTAAATGAAATTTGAAATTAAATCTTTGGGCATTTACGACAATGTGTTCCCTTACTTTTGAACTTCTTGCAACATTTCTTTTTCTTGCATTCAAAATTATTCTCAAATTGAGGAGGAAGTGCATCCTTTGAAATGAACAGTTTTTGCATTTATTTAGATTCAATCTAAACAAAGATATGCATTTTTATTTATTCTTGGAATAATTTGTCGAAACTCAGCCATATTTGAGAGTTAAATTTTGGATTTAACCTTAGCGATCCAAGATGATTTCAAGTGAGAAAAGTTGTTTGTCATCGCTTACTTCATAGAAATCATAGAGCAATGAATTACTTGATTTTCTTCTTGTCGTGATAAAGCCTAAGCCTGCACCTCCTTTCTTTGTAAGAAACTCATTCGACAAAACTGCTAAATATGTTGCTTTCAA
The DNA here is from genome assembly GCA_024280295.1 of Bacteroidota bacterium. Classification (GTDB taxonomy): domain Bacteria; phylum Bacteroidota; class Bacteroidia; order Flavobacteriales_D; family Crocinitomicaceae; genus UBA4466. The sequence goes on along the minus strand of JAJRQK010000035.1, from coordinate 25,734 downwards.
GTTCTCATCGGAGAAATTATTAATTCGATCGATAAACGAGATAATATTGTTGACATCCTCTGATTTCACAAGATTTGCCATGGTAATTTTGTAACTTGTTTTTGTACTAGAAATCAGAAGGTATGCGAGTTGTCTATTTTGATCATCATATTCGCCATGTAAACGCACATTTTGAAGCCCTTCAATGAGGATTGAAAACATACGTTTAATCACCATTCTCTTGTCTCCTACAGATATTAAAAGTTCCTCTATCCCTTCTGATAGTGAAGCCACTAGATTCTGTGAAAAATTACCAAAATGTGAAACCAAGATATTCTCACCAGCTGTATTCAACTCGTCTCCTTGAGATTGAAAAATCTTTCTCACGGCAGTGGTAATCCCGCTATTATCTATCGATACATTCACTTTAAATCTAAATCAAGTTAATTTCCAAGTATAATTGTAATGCTTCCTGTCATTTCGTCAACACCATCAGCATTGGGTTCAATGATATAAAAATAAGAAGCAACTGGCAGAGGTTTCCCCTTAAATGTTCCATCCCAGCGGTTATTGTCATAATCACCCTGCACAGATTCGAAAATAAGATTTCCCCATCTGTTGTAGATCTTCACAACGTTGTTTGGATAAATATAGTCAATATCCATCAATTCCCAATCATCATTTGCACCATCATTATCTGGAGTAAATGCACTAGGAATCAGTATGTCACAGTCTTCAATCGTAATATTTACAACACTCGTAGACCCCGTGCAGCCATTTTCGGTTTCATTCACGTAATAACTTGTGACACCATTCGTCGAGAACGGAGTTTGAGTTCCACCCGTCCCGATCTGGTTCGATAATCCAGAATCATCAAACCAACTTAGGACACCAGATCCACCTGTAGCAGTCATATCAGATAACAGTGCGTCACTACAATACGTTATGTCCGAACTAATCACAGGAGCCAATGGAATGGTCTTTACTGTGACCGATTGAGTTGATGTAGCAGGACAAACTCCAACTGTTAAATATTCAATCGTATAAGTAGTTCCAGAAACTCCATTTGTGATCTCGCCAGTTACAGAATTTATCGTTGCTCCATCAGAAACAGAAGGAACAAAACTAAAACTTCCTCCAACTGTACCGGTTATAGTAGCCAAATTTGTCGCGCCTTCACAGAAATCTGTTAGTGTAAAACTTGCATCATCTGAGACATTGATTGTAACAACAAAGCTTGTTTCGTCAGAACATCCTCCAGCATTAACATCATAGATATAGACGGTTTGGGTCGAGGTAATTGCCCCAGAAATAATAGCCCCCCCAGCAATTTGAGAATCATCATAGTACGCTTCCGTTCCGCTCAAGTTAGTACCAATAATTACAGGTAAAGTGTAAGAATCACATGCAACAACATCTGCAACAGGGCTAATTAATGGACTTAAAAGAGCTGTAACCATTACTGTTGATGCAGTACCACATGCACCAAGCGTTGTGTATGTGATTGAGTATGTTGTTCCTGCCGTACCTCCAGTGACAACTCCAGTAACTGGATCAATTATAGCACCATCAACTGGCAGAACACCAAAAGTAAACGTTCCTCCAACAGTAACTGGTGCAGATGATATACCTCCATCACATGTTGGTGTAGCGGTAAACACAACATTATCCGCCGCCAAAATTTCAATTGTTACATTATTTGAGCTTGGGCACGTTCCAGAAGTTGTATAAGTGATTGTATAGACTGCAACAGTGGAAGCACTTACATCAATAACTCCTGTTAATGGGTTAATTACTAATCCAACAGGGGCGCTTGTAAAAGAACCTCCCGCAAGTCCTATGATTGTTGGCGTAGGATCTGGATCAGCTACACAATAAGTAGGTGCAGTATAGCTAAACGAAGCATCATCAAGTGGATCAATAGTTACTGCGAAATTACTTGAATTTGGGCACGTTCCAGAAGTTGTATAAGTAATCGTATAAGGACCAGACATGGATGCACTCACATCAATTTGACCAGTTACTGGATTCATTGACAATCCAACTGGAACACTTGTAAATGCCCCCCCAATCAAGCCTGTTATAGTTGGTATTGGGTCTGCTGCACTCATGCAATAGGATACTGATCCACCAAAGTTAAAACTAGCGTCATCAAATGGATCAATAGTTACTGCGAAATTACTTGTATTTGGACAAGTGCCAGATGTTGTGTACGTAATGGTATATGGTCCAGGAGCTGATGCACTCAAATCAATAACCCCAGAAGCACTAATTACAAGTCCAACTGGAACACTCGTAAATGAACCTCCAACTAAACCAGTAATTGTTGGAGTTGGATCAGTTCCATTTACACAATAAGATCCCGAAGAATAATTGAACGTCGCATCATCAAAAGGATCAATAGTTATAGCGACATTACTGGAAGTTGGGCATGGCCCAGAAGTCATGTAAGTTATAGTGTACATTCCAGGTGTCGAACCAGTAATAGTGATTGTACCATTAATCGAATTGATAGGAAGTCCAACAGCAGGAGCAATCGTAAAAGTGCCTCCACTTAATCCCGTAACTGTTGGGATTTGATCGAGTGAATTACCGCAATATGAAGCTGCCGAATAATTGAATGCTGAATCATCAAGAGGATCAATAGTTACTGCGACATTACTCGAATTAGGGCAAATACCAGATGTTATGTAAGTGATTGTATATGGTCCAGGCATCGATAAACCGACATCAATTTGACCTGTTGCAGCATTTATTGACAATCCAGCAGGTGCACTTGTGAATGTTCCGCCAACCAACCCCGTAATTGTTGGAGTTGGATCAGTTGCATTTACACAATATGATCCTAATGCATAGTTGAAGTTCGCATCATCAAGTGGGGAGATTGTAATAGCAAAGTTACTTGAATTTGCACAAACTCCAGCAGTAGAATAAGTAATAGTATATGGCCCAGGAGTAGATAAACTTACATCAATTTGACCAGTTGCAGGGTTCATTGATAGTCCAGCCGGCGCACTTGCAAAAGTCCCACCAGGAACTCCTGTAATAGTTGGTATTGGATCAACAGCATTCACACAATAAGAAGCCGAAGCATAATTGAAATTTGCATCATCCAAAGCAGTTATTGTCACCGCAAAATCACTTGAAGTTGGACAAGGACCAGTGGTTAAATATGTTATCGTGTAGGCTGATGCAGTAGATAAACTAACGTCAATCAATCCTAATGCAGCGTTGATTGAAAGTCCAGCAGGTGAACTCGTAAAAGTTCCTCCTCCTAATCCAGTAATAATAGGTGTTGGGTCTGTTCCAGAACTACAATAACTAGGTGAACCGTAGCTAAAGCTAGGATCATCTAATGCTACAATTGTCAAAGCTACATTACTTGAAGTTGGACAAGCTCCAGCAGTTGTGTAAGAGATAGTATAGGTCGCTGGTGTAGATAAACTCAAATCAATCACTCCAGAGGTAGAGTTGATTGACAAACCAGCAGGTGCACTCGTAAATATTCCTCCAACAACACCTGTAATTGTAGGTGATGGATCAAGTGCATCGATGCAATAAGAAGCTGAGGAGAAACTAAAACTCGGATCATCTAAAGCAATAATAGTCAACGCTACATTACTTGAATTGGCACAAACCCCTGTAGTCGTGTACGTAATGGTATATGCCGCAGAAGTAGACAAACTCACATCAACTTGACCAGTTATAGCATTAATTGACAATCCAACTGGTGCACTTGTAAACGTTCCGCCAACAACACCTGTTATAATCGGCGTAGGATCTAATGCATCTACACAATATGAGACCATCGCATAATTAAAACTCGCATCATCTAAAGCTGTGATAGTTACGACCACGTTACTTGAGTTGGAACAAGCTCCAGATGTTGTATATGTAATAGTATAGGATGCAGGAGTAGACAAACTAACATCAATTTGACCCGTTGTAGCATTAATTGACAATCCAGCTGGAACACTCGTAAACGTTCCTCCACCAACACCTGTGATTGTAGGCAGAGGGTCAGGATCTGCAATACAATATGACGTTACACCATAATTGAAACTAGCATCATCAAGTGCAGTTATCGTTACAGAAACATTACTTGATGTAGGGCAAGATCCATTTGTAGTATAGGTGATTGTGTATGCTGCGGGAGTCGATAAATTAACATCAATTTGACCCGTTGCAGCATTAATTGACAATCCAGCTGGAACACTTGAGAACGTACCACCTGCAAGTCCAGTAATAGTTGGAGTTGGATCAGGGTCAGCAATACAGTATGCAGCCGCACCATAATTGAAATTAGCGTTATCTAAAGCACTAATTGTCACCACTATATTACTCGTATTAGGACAAGGTCCATTTGTAGTATAAGTGATTGTATAGCTTGCAGGTGTTGAAGCACTCACATCAATTTGACCAGTTGCTGCGTTAATTGATACTCCAACTGGAATACTTGAAAAAATTCCGCCAGCTAAACCAGTAATTGTTGGAGTAGGATCTGGATCATTCACACAATATGAGGCAGATGTATAAACAAAACTAGCGTCATCTGGAGGGAAAACCGTTACTGTTACAGGTTCTCTAAAAGATCCTGGGCAAACTCCCACCCAGTAAGTTGTAGTTACAAAAAGTGTTGGTGTGGTAAATGAATTTCCAGTTGCAACTACACTCCCACCAACCATGGCATCGAACCATGTTACTGTTCCAAGAGGCGTTCCGGTTACAACTGCTACTAAGTTTGCAGTAGCACCCGAACAAATACTCACATCTGTGAGTGCAATATTAAATACTGGATTTGCGGGTAATACGGGGAATCCATCCGAACCTTCCGTTGCTCCATTTGGAGGAAATTCTGTCATGTGCGAAGAATTGGTGGTTCCATTAGCACCAGCTATCAAATTTTTTATTGGAGTACCTGATGAAATTCGGATATAACCACCTGATCCTGATCCACCAGGGCCTGCTGCTTCTTCTGGTTGAGAAGGAATTGGAGGTCCGGGATTATAAAACCCAATATCTTGATTACCACCATCACCACCATGAACGTCTAAAAGCATTGTACCTGGGAAAGGCGAAATATTTTCAATGTGAATTGAACCACCGGCACCACCACCTCCTGCTCCATCATTTCCTACCTGTGGATTTCCTGCATTTGCAACAAGTCCTGCTGGGTTACTGTTTTGTCCGTTTTCACCAATAGCTTCAATTGTTCCCGAACCAACAATAGTTCCATATAGATTCATAAATACAAGTCCGCCACCACGACCACCAGCACCACCTTCATCACTATCTTGATCGCCAGATCCTCCACCTCCACCAAACCAAACTCTATCAGCAACGAATAAAAGGGGATGTCCACCGAATCCACCATTTGTTTTTCGACCATCACCACCCCAAAGGTTATTTCTAGGCCCAACTAGCGTTGCATCTATATCATTTGAAGAATAAGCATATCCACCACGTCCACCACCAGATGATGTAGAACCACCAAAAGCTGGAGATTCAAGATTCCAAACTGCTGTAAATCCCTGTGGATTTCCTTGCCCAGTATAAGCTCCGCCAACCATTACGTTAGATCCTCCACCGCCTCCTGTATTTTGGTATCCTCCTCCTCCTCCTGCATTTGCTGGAGCTCCAATTCCATATCTTGATGAAAGCAAGTCATATTCCGTATAAAACCCTCCTATTCCTTCGCCTTTTTCAGAGCCTTCTAGGTTATCAAAAGACCCCAAATGTCTCACCTCAGCAACATTTGCCGTAGCAGTAAAACTATTAGGATCAAGCTGTCCACCTCTAAAACCATAAGCGGTAGCACTAATTGAGCCACCCGCATTTATTGTTAATGTCCCATTTACTTCAAGTGCAACAATTCCACCAGAATTACCGTTCCAAAGGGTTGGAATGATTGTAGAGCCCCCATTCACAGTTAAATCCGTAAATCGTGGAATTCGAACAATTTGGACATGTCCAGAAGAAGTATAGCTATTTACTAAATTACAGTTCAAAGTAATCGTATTTGCTCCAGAAACACTCAATACCTCAACTCGTTCATGTAGTCCTGATTGATTGTAATTAGTAACACCACCCCAATTTTCTGGGCTCACGCCAAAATTACTTAAATCGGGAATAACATAACTATTCGGCACAGTATAATTCCCCCCCCACACTGCTGTTGGTGTGGTATTAATATCCATAGAGACACCTTGCATTTGAATGACCATGATTAAGTCCCCAGCAGCTAAAGCGCCACCGAAAACACCCCCAACCATCGCATTACTACTAACCGTAAGTGTGTTTGAACCAGCAATTGCATTTCCAGAAAGATATGTATAGGTATTAACCACCGTGTTCCCACCAGGAGCAATATAGCTTCCATCTTTATCACGTTGAGCGATCGAAAAGTTCGTTATAAATAGCAAAATACCTGCTAAGACAAGCGTTCTAGTAGCATTCATAATTGAAGTGATATTGGTTCTAGTATTGAGACGAAAATAGTCATTAATCAGTTGGTTTTAGCCAAGTTCTTCTTTAACATCAGCAACAATTTGACAAACTGCCGGGCAGATATCCAAGTTTCTTTGCGCTAATTCAAGAACTTGGACCACCTTTCGCTGATCAGTATGTGGGTATTCTCGACATGCTTGAGGTCGTACTTCATAGATTCCGCAAGAATTATCTTCATAGAGAAATGGACATGGTGTGGATTGAAGTACCAAATCGTCATCATTATCCTTTCTTAAATATTCTTGCTCGAATTTGATGATTGGCATTCGCATTTTTTTGGCAATCCTCTTCACATCAACATCTCGAAAGATTGGACTTGTCGTTTTACAACAATTGGCACATTTAAGACAATCTATTGACTCAAAAACAGTGTTATGATGCTTTTGAAAGACATCATCTAATTTTCGAGGATTTTTCTTCTTTAATCTTTTCAGCCAAATAGTTAGGTCGTCCTTATCCTCTCTTCCTTTTGCTAAGTATTCATCGTACTTCATTAGAGCGTAACAATTAGTATTATTGAGTTGTAGCCAAGATACTCAAAAGTTTGCTTATGGAAAAATTTTACTTGTAATTGCAAATTAATCTAAGAGCATATTGACAACACCTTCTATCCATCAATCAAGAAAGTATCAATGATAAATTAAACCATTTACTCTGCTATACATAAAGCTCTAAGACAAATCGATGATTGAGATTTGAGATCATTCATAAACATAAATCATTACTTCAATCGATTTTCTATCTTTGACCGAGAAAAAAGAAGTATGAATAATTTTGATCTTATCGTAATAGGAGGAGGACCAGCAGGTTATGCAGCTGCTATGCGTGGGATAGATTTCGGTAAAAAAGTTTGTTTAATCGAAAAAAAACGAGTTGGCGGTGCTGGTGTTTACAATGGTGCGCTGACATCAAAAACCTTATGGGAGCTGGCAAATAAAGTAGCTGGAATAAACGAATCACTTATTTCTGGAGGAAGATCTGCTTATGATGTACCTTGGAAAACTGTGCGAAAAGTTCTTGACGAAGCTGTATTCGAGCGAAAATTTCAATATTCGTGTCACATTAAATTGCTTCAAACTGAAACCACAGGAAAACTTTTGCGCTATGAGAGAGGATCGGGATCATTAGTTTCCCAGAATGAAGTTAAAATTAAGCACAACGGTTCTGAAAAAACAATTCGAGGCGAAAAAATCATATTAGCAACAGGAAGTCGACCGAGAAGAATTAGCGGAATCAAATTTGACGAGAAAACCATACTTACTAGCGATGGAATTGATCATTTAAATGATTATCCAAAAAGTATGGTTATCGTAGGTGCAGGAGTCATAGGATGTGAGTATGCCACCATATTTTCGAATTTCGGAAAGACAAAAGTTTATTTAATTGACCGTCAAGATCATATTCTTCCATTTGAAGATCGCGACATCAGTTCTCTTGTTGCCTCAAATTTAGAAGCTCAAGGCGTAACGATACATAATAATGCTCACCTTGAACGACTAGAACAAAAGGATGGACAGGTTGAATACGAGTTGAAATACCCCGATGGGAAAACTGAAATAATTCAAGTCGAAAAAGCATTATTTGCAGTTGGTCGAGTTCCAAATGTTGAGTCGCTAGGACTGGAGAATGTAGGAATTGAGATGTCTCAACGCAGTAGACATATTAGAGATACAGATACCCTTACAAATATCCCAAACATCTATGCTGTTGGCGATATTTCCGGTCATATTGCACTTGTTAACATGGGGGAGATTGAGGCCCGTCATGCCGTTGAAAAAGCGTTTACAAATAAGTCAGAAAAACTGTCTTATGACAATGTATGCACAATTATGTTTCTCAAACCTGAAGTTGCAGCGGTTGGGCTAAATGAATCACAATGCATTGAAAAAAACATTCCAGTTAAAGTTGTTAAGGTTGACTATTCAGTGATTGCCAGAGCGATTGCAATGCGAAAAACACAAGGATTCTTTAAAATAATTGTTTCTAATGACGAGAAGATGACCATTCTTGGGATGCGTGTTGTTGGAGAACATGCATCAACAGCAATTCAAGCCGTTGGATTATTGATACAAATGAATGCTCCAATTGAAGTTCTTTCTGAGTTAGTTCATCCACATCCCTCCATTGTAGAAGGGATACAAGAATGTGTCAGAATGCTATTGAATAAGTCATTATTTAAGTCATCCGTTTTTAAAGATAAACTAGCCTGTTATTCGTTGGTTGATGGAGTGAAAACACCGCTAGAAAGGCTTTAATACATCAACCATTCAGTAATCTAATTTGCTAACCTAAAAAGTTTAGAATCATTGCGTTATTTTAACACAATTAGATTCCTTCAGATTTATCGCTGCCTTTTTAGTCATTGTATATCACTGGCTACATTTTATACCTGCGATAGATTTTTGCCTTTAGGGAGATATGGAGTAGACTTCTTTTTTGTTATTAGTGGGTTTTTAATTTCCTTGAAATTATTTCAACTAAAAGACGACATCAATCAGCGAACTTTGAGTGTAAGAAAGGCATTCTTACACTTCTTCACCAAGCGTGCATTTCGAATTTTCCCACTCTATTACTTTGTCTTATTTTTTGCTACTGCCTTTAACCCTGGAGAAATTCGAGGTTCATTTTTTTGGAACTTAACTTATATAACTAATTTTCATCAACTTGATTTACAAGAATGGATTGGAATCACGCACTTTTGGTCACTCTCCGTGGAAGAACATTTCTACCTACTCTATCCCCTCGTCATTCTCTTAGTAAAACGGAAAACAGCGTTTATATCAATGCTACTAATAGCAGCAATCTCAATTATGTTTCGAAGCAATGAAATAATTGAATACCAAGATACTATGTCAGCATACATCCATACTATTTCCTGCATGGATTTGTTTATGTACGGTGGGTTGCTAGCCTATTCCTATCACTACTTTAAAGACTCATTCCAACACGTGTTTTCGTCTATTATTTTTCGCTTTGAGGTGCTAGTCATTCTTTTGATTCTATTTATTGTCCTGTGCCAAGGATGGCAAAATGATTGGTTCGAATGGGTTGTCCAACGAAGTATTATTGGAATATTTTTTGCTGCGATCATAGCAAGTTCAGTAATTGGTATAGATGGAATATTCGGTAGAATACTATCGCACCGTTGGCTAATTCGCGGCGGACAAATGTCGTATGCTATTTATCTCATTCATAACTTTGTCCCTGGACTTCTAATGCCAATTAAACAATTAGAATTACATTTCCTCTTAGAATTTTTAATCTACTTGATAGTTACAATTACAATTTCCTATTTACTTCATCAATTTATTGAAACTCCTATAAGAAAACGCTCAAAAAAACTAATTCCTTATCCAAGGAAAAGATAGATCTGAGTTACCAATAATTTACACTTCTGTTGCGAAGAAAAGGCGAACACCAAACTCTGGCACTGGAATTACCACAGATACTTGGTTCAGATAAGAAAGTCTCCAAATTGCATCAATTCGAAGGACATTGAAAATATGTCTCGATACCCACACTTACATCAATGTATGGTTTTGGTGTAATTTATTTCTCTGTAAAGGAACTATTGCGAGTTAATGTAGTTCTGCTCTTCAATTAGTACAAACAAATTATTTCATGTATAAAGACAACTTCAAGAATCATGTGGTCATCCCTCAGTCATCCCAATCAAATTGCTTCCAGTACAATTAACAGTGCATAAATCACGGCAATTAACCCTAGAAGCCACCAGCCAAAACCAAGAACACCGAATCCGATACCATAACCAAGTATTGCTAAAATTAGGTCGATCCAAAATCGAGTAGTGACACCTTCGAAAAGGAAAACAGCCAAAGGCGGAATGATAATAGCCAAGATAACTAATAGAATCAACTCTAAATCACTATTTCCAATTTCTCCACTTTCATCCGATTTTTGGAGGATACTTCGATTCATTTCAGCTTCCGACATTTGTGAAAACCCTTGTTCTGATAGTTTAGAATGATTCTCTAAATAAATCAACTCATCATCATTTTGCATAATGTCTGATGATCTGTTTTGAAAATCATCTTGCATAGAAACTATCAATAAATCAGAGGATGTCTGGGTGTTTGCGATCTCATATTGATTAGATGCTACTGCAAGTTCAGTTAGCATCAATTCATTGACACTCAAGTTTAATTCACTTGATTTCAACTTCTTATTTTTAACTTCACTAGATGCTATATTTTCATTTACATCACCAGTAGTTGATTTTAAGTTTGATTTCTTCTTAAGAAAGAGTCCTTTCGTGTATTTACGCTTGGAAACCGAATGCTTATTCACAACGTTATTCGAGGTTCCACAAGAGGCAACAAGAATAGCAATTAATGCTATCATGCTAATTGATTTCATCTTTTTCATCATATTGATTTTAAATTATTTCCCTTGAAGTTTAAGAGCTCTTAATGTATTAATCATAAGTGAGGCAATTGTCATTGGTCCAACTCCCCCTGGTACAGGAGTAATAAATGAACACTTTTGAGAAACCTCATCAAATTTAACATCTCCTTTTAGTGCCCAACCATTCTTTTTCGATGCATCTTCAACACGTGTAGTTCCAACATCAATAACAACAGCTCCACTTTTCACCATATCCGCAGTAACAAACTCCGGTCGACCGATCGCAGCAATAATAATGTCAGCCTTAGAAACTACTTCTTTTAGGTTCTTGGTGCGACTATGCGTCAAAGTCACAGTACAATTTCCTGGATTTGTATTTCGAGACAGCATAATGGATAAGGGCATTCCAACAATATTTGACCGACCGATAACAACACAAGATTTCCCCTCTGTTTCGACACCATTTCGCTTAATCAACTCAAGAATTCCAGCGGGAGTGGCAGGTAAAAACCCAGGTAAGTTAAGTATCATATTCCCAAGATTTACTGGATGGAAGCCATCTACATCTTTCTTTGGATCGATTGCTTCAGTTACTTTTAATTCGTCAATATGCTTTGGTAGTGGCAACTGAACGATAAATCCGTCAATTTGGTCATCTTCATTCAGAGAGGCTATTTTCTCCATCAAGGCCTCTTCCGTAACAGAATCATCGTAGCGAATGAGTGAACTTTCAAAGCCGATAGCATCACATGCTTTCACTTTCGCATTAACATACGTCATCGATCCGCCATCATTACCAACAAGAATTGCTGCTAAATGAGGTATTTTCTTTCCTTCTTCTTTCCGCTTCAGAACCGCAAGTCGAAGTTCCTCTTTGATCTCTGCTGATGTAGCCCTTCCGTCGAGTAATTGCATGCAAATAGTTTTATACAAATATAACTTCTGAATGCTAAGGAAGAAGAATTGTAATGGATTATTGTTCTCGGCTTATGATTTCCTACCTTTGCTTTATGAAGACAATAAATTTACTTTTTACACTTATGCTAAGTGGAATGATATTTAGCACATCAACAAATGCTCAAGAAATTGATGGAACCGAATTTGGGGTTGATGGATATTTCGGAGCGTCAACCAATGGTGGGAGCTTTACATTGGGAGCTAAATACGGGTTTAAATTTGGTGAATACCTTATTGCAGGGCCTTCTCTTCGCTACCAACGATCTTGGACAAAAAATGTTACAACAGGAGCACAAGGAGGATATAATGTTTTTGGAGGAGGTGTTTTCGGTCATGCGAGATTTTTTAATGCACTATTTGTTGGTGCAGAGTTTGAAATGATGCGAACTCCTTTTATTATACAAACAACTGCAGGGCAGACTAAGAATTGGATTCCAACTTTATTTATTGGTGGCGGATATTCTCAAGAGTTTAATGGTAAATTTAGGATTAACGCTGGAATAATGTATGACATTATTAACAATCTTAGCAGCCCGTTCAGACAAGGTTATTTCTTAAGGAACTCTCAGAATGTATTACTCCCAGTGATTTATCGGATCGCATTTTTCTTTCCACTATCTTAAAAAAAATGCCCTTCATCTTAGATAAAGGGCATAAGAAAATAATATTGTTTTAATCTAAAATCCTTGCTGTTGTTGAGGAGGAGGTGCTATTGTTCCTGCTGCTCCAAAATTAATGAACTCAATGTAGAATACAAGCGGTCCTTGAGGTCCACCAGACCCTAAATATGCTTGTGCATGAGGAATAAATAAACGGTACTTCCCACCCTTTCTCAGAGCAGTAAACCCTGTTCTCCACCCTGGAATAACAGATCCCAAGTTAATTTTTATTGGTCCAGGAGCATTGTACGAACTTTCAAGTGTATCACCAATTGCACCATAAGTTAGAATATAGTGTGCTTCAACATCACTTGTTTCTGATGGCTTACCACCCGATCCTTGCTCAATTGTTTCATAATAGACACCTGTTGTTCCTACTTGCTTAATCCCAGGAATTTCTTTTACTCTCGTCCAAAAAGCATCAGCTCCCGCGATATTTGAATTATCAATTGCTTGTTGCTTGTTTTGACCTTTTTGCTGAATTGATTTCCCGAAATCATCCAAAACAGCCGTACGGTCAATCACAGATAAACTTGCTGTATCAATGTTACTCAACCCATGCTCAAATCCTTTACGAACCATATCTAAGTTAATATCTCCCAATGCTTCTGCATCTGAAATTTGTGCGTAAAATGTTCCAGCAATGATCTTCCCGATACATTCGGATCCACTTTCCAAATAAGTTGTGTCAAAGTCATATCCTTGAGGTCCAAGAAACTGTTGTAATGTTAATTGACACTCGTTGCTCACATCTAAAGATAAACTTGCATCGAACCCTTTTTTCAGCATCTCACGGTCAAGAGCTTCAAATTTGGGATCTCCGCTAAATACTCTTTTCGCGTTATCAACTCCAAGTGCGTAAGATAATTTATCCTTACTTGTTTCAAATTCAACAACTTCTATAGTATCTTCTTCCTCTCCGTCTCCACAGCTTACTACTGTGAAGAGAATGATTGCAGGAAGAAAAAGGAATAATAGGTTCTTTTTCATATTATGTAATTTCTAATAATTCAACATCAAATATAAGTGCCATGAACGGCTCAATTGGTCCTCCTGGATGTGGACTCTGCCCATAAGCAAGATCTTCAGGAATGTAAAGTCGGTATTTCGATCCTGTTGGCATCAATTGAAGCGCTTCGGTCCATCCTTTGATCACTTGATTTACACCAAATGAAGCAGGAGTTCCTCGGTCAACTGAACTATCGAAAACAGTTCCGTCAATGAGTGTACCATGATAATGAACTGAAACATTGCTTTCCGCAGATGGTTTGTCACCTTTTCCAGCAGTAATCACTTCATATTGCAAACCAGATTTAGTAGTTGTAACACCATCTTTCTTAGCATTTTCCGCTAAAAATTCTGCTCCAGCATCTTTGTTCACTACAAATTGTGAATCCATTTTTGATTTCAAGAAATTTTGGATGATTCCGTCAGCTTCTTGTGCATTGTATTTCAATTCTTTCCCTGCAAATGCATCTTTAATTGCACCTGCAAGAATATCTGGAGATAAATCCGTAAGGTTTTGCTGTTGCAAACTTCCTGCTAAACTCATCCCAACGCAGTAACTTACTGCTTCTAATTCTTCTGTCATTCTAAACTTTTTTTTGACAAAGATAGCTTTTTATCAATCACAGAATTCATGGTTTGGCAGAATCTTGAACTTGAGCGAATGTCAACTCTATATCTTGCCAAATATCATCAACATGTTCAATGCCAATTGAGAGATACAATTCCTCCTCCTACCAGTCTCATTTGCTTTAAGGCTAATTGATAATGTAGATGCGATGCAAGGTGAAGATAACGAAGACTTAATGCTTCCGAATGAGTATTTAAATGATTCGCAATTTCCAGCACACTTTGACAATATAGCTCCATTGGTATCGATACCATTTCAAGTGATTTTGAAAGTATCCACGAATTAAATGGACTCACTGCTGGATCACTATGATGTGCAAATACTCTTACTCCAGCAATGATTTCGTTAGATGCTAGGGTTGCTCCTCCCATCGCTCTTCATTGTCAATCAAATATTTTATTGCCGAATGAAGAACCGCATTCACTCCAAATTTAATTGGTTGCTGAAGTAAAGATGTCGCAAAGTAATTATCAACGGCAAGTAAGAAATCATTTCCCTTACCTCTTCTTTATAAATCATATATCACGATTGTGATAATGATGCCACAAATATTCTAGTTTTGTTTTAAACTAAACAAGCATTCAACTAAAAAATAATTTTCGTAAGTATGTTCAAGAAGAATTTAACATGGATAACTTTTGCTATGACTGGTCTTATACTAGCTTTAGGGTATTTCCTTTATCAAGAATATATTGCTCCGTTTTATTTAAATAATACTAGCGAAACAACTCAAATTCGGTTAACAGAGGATCAGCATGTAGTTTTAATTAAGAATCCCGCACAAGATCATATTTTCAGCATAGAGCTTGAGATTACGGGTAAATCAGCTGATATCCTCGAAATTCTAATATCAAATCCATCGAGAACATCAGCTTATTCAGTACGAATTAAAGGAGGTGAAGTAGCCTTCACTTACACTACTGACTGGTTTGATGACACCTGCATTTTAGACATACATCCAATTCAAAATAGTGAAGATCAATTAACGATAAAATCTCGATTTATTGGCACTAAATAACGTTTTGTTGACCAACATTTTCTATTTTTAAACCTATGAAAATAAACTCCGCAGCATCTTGGATGATTATTGTTTCCTTAGTCATCCTTGCGTTAATTTATGGTCAGTCGATTTTAGTTCCTTTTATCATCGCATTATTGATTTGGTTCGTTGTAAAGAAGACACGGAATACGATCGATAAACTTAATTTCGCTAAGAAATATGTTCCAAAATGGATGAAGACATTGATTGCTTCAGTAGTAGTATTTGGAGTACTTTCTATCACTGGTGAATTACTCACTTATAATATTGAGAATATTGTTCGATCATATTCTACTTATGCTTCAAATTCGGAAGAGATCACATCAAAAATAAGTGAATGGGTTCACACAGAAGGAGGTGAAGACATTCAGAAATTCCTTGAAAGTGGCGAAGTAACGTCGTATCTACAAGGATTCATTCAGTCAATATCAGAGATGCTTGGAAACATGCTAATGATTGCGTTTTATATCATATTCTTATTCATTGAAGAGGGGTTATTTCATCGGAAAATGAAACTATTTTTCGATGATGACAAACGTCACGAAGCATTTCAATTGACAACAAAAAAAATTGATAAAATGCTCTCACGCTATTTGATTCTTAAGTCACTCATCAACTTAACTACCTCTTCAATAGCGTTTATTGTCATGTGGGCAATTGGACTTCAGAGTCCTTTTTTCTGGGCGGCATTAATATTTCTGTTGAGTTTTATACCTTCCATTGGGCCAATAGTGGCACTACTACTTCCAAGTGCATTTTCGCTTATACAATTCGGAAACTTTGTCCCTTTTTCCATTATTCTGTTTGGAATTGGTTCTGTTCAAGTCTTTGTGGGGAATTACCTCGAACCGAAACTAATGGGCAATACGCTAAATATTAGTCCACTCATTGCAATCTTTAGTCTGGCACTTTGGGGAAGTTTATGGGGAGTGATTGGAATGCTTTTGAGTGTCCCGATTACGGTAGCATTGATTATTGTCATGGCTCAGTTCCCATCAACGAGAAAGGTTGCCATTCTGTTATCTGAAAAGGGGAAAGTATAGGTTGTTGAGGTAAATATGGCATTCGATTGGGTTATTGCAATCGGTTCTATCTTTTAATCAAATGTAACTTCGACTAACTCAGCCCAAATATTCACAATTAGGATTACCGCAAAATATTGATGATGTCTCATTGGCCTCTCACGTGGGCAGATCCAACGAATTATATGATTCACAGAATCGAAATCACAAGTTAAATTTTTCGAAAGCAATGTCAGCCACATAATCGCCCATAGCCAAGGAAGCAGTAGCAGCAGGCGAGGGCGCATTTAATACATGAATGGCGTTATCATGATGCTCGATTCTAAAATCATCGCGTGTATCACCATCTCTACGAAGTAATAACGCTCTAACACCAGATCTCCCAGGACGAAGGTCATCCATTTCCAAATCTGGAATCATTCGTTGGAGTGTTTTTAAAAACATTTTTTTAGAGAATGCTCTTCGATACTCGTTGATTCCAAATCGCATGTTTTTGAAAAATAATTTCCAAGTACCGCGATAAGTCAGCGCATCCCAACTATCTCGCCATGAGAAATCAGTTTTACCATAACCTTCTCTCTTAAACGTAAAAACAGCATTTGGTCCGCATTCGATTTCCCCGTCTGTCATTCGCGTAAAGTGAACTCCAAGAAAAGGAAATGCAGGATCTGGAACAGGGTAAATTAAATTTTTAATCTTATGCTTCCCTTGATCTGTAAGTTCATAATAATCACCTCGAAAACCAACAACCTTCTCTTTCAGTTTCACGCCATCTTTCTTTGCCAATCGATCCGCTTGAAGTCCAGCACAGAACACCAAATTTTTCGCTTCAATTTTTTCTTGTGGAGTAATCACACTAGAACTATCACCTTTCTTTTCGATTTCTGTAACCTCATGTTTGAGGAACAACTTACTCTCTGGATTCATGGCAAGCGCTAATTCAACCATCTTTGCAGTTGCACCACGAAAGTCAATGATACCAGTGCAAGGAACCCAAATTCCACCAATGCTTTCACAATGCGGCTCAATTTCCTTAACCTCCTCAGCAGTGATCATTTTGATCCCTTCGATTTTATTCTCCAATCCTATCTGAAAGATCTTCTCCATCCGAGGAAGTTCCTCTTCCTTTGTAGCAACGACAACCTTTCCACAAATATCGTGATCAATTCCATGTTCTTTTGCAAACGCGACTAATTCATGTCGGCCTTCGATACAATTCTTTGCTTTTAATGATCCAGGTTTATAGTACAATCCAGAGTGAATAACACCTGAGTTATGCCCTGTTTGGTGATCTGAAAGAATATTTTCTTTCTCGATCAAAGCTATTCTAAGCTTCGGGTTTCTGCGCTGTATTTTGTAGAATGTCGCTGCTCCAACGATTCCTCCACCAATGATTGCAATATCGTATGTCATCTTGAAAGTTTGAAAAGATGTGGGCGCAAAAGTAATGAAACTAGTGGGACTAAAAAAGGTACTTCAGATAATCTGAAGCACCTTTCACTGAAATTGATAAGAATTACTTAATCACAAATTCCTTTGTGTAAAATCCTTTCGCTGTAACCACCTTAATCAATTAGTGTCCAGTAGGGATATTCAATAATTCAACTTTAGAGCTTCCAAAATTTGACTAAGCATTCATCTTTTCGCGCAGAACCTCTCGGCTCATTAAGTCGAAAATCTGCATCTCGACTTCATTCCCAACGAAACCACTCAACTCGATATCAAAAACTCCATCGTTGGGATAAGGAAACACTGTAATCGCATGATCCAAGCTCGTTTCTACAGTATTAACAATAAAACTAACTGAAAAATTGTATCGGTGAAAATCCTCGGATTATAATGACATATCCAGAATTAATATTTCACTCGAATTGGAAGTACATTATGTGTTGGTTCGTAATGATTCGAATGCCTATAAATGAAATCAAGTTGAGCTCTAGGATTGCCACGAAACTCTTCATCTTCCAACTTCTTAGTTTCAAATTCAGATTTAAGTGAAGCATCTCCGTTCAATATCTCCAACGCTTTATCTTCAAAAACATAGCTTGAAAAATGCTCTTTCTGCTGTAAATAAGAATCGAAAAAATTCCACGAGAAATAACTATCTGCCATTTCTGGTTCAAGTACTGAAAGAATGAATCTTCGATTTCGTTGATCCGTTGAAACAATTATATCGGTCGACTTAATTGGCAATACACTTCCATTCAATAGCTCAATTTCTGTATTCTTATGAAGAAAATGTCCTTCATAGGGCTTCTTACCACTGGAGTAATTCACAATTCTTATCGATTTAAAATCTTCTGCTTTCAGATTTGATGCCGATTTCATCTCAATACCATTTGCTTGTAGTCGCTCAATCACATCAGCACATTGATCTCCAATAACGTAATACGAAGGAACAATAACCGTATCCTTTGCCTTATAGGTTTGATAATGGGGAATGTACTTTATGTACGACTGATTTTGATGGTACTTCAAGCGCTCATACCCTGTCACATCACTCTTTGGGTAACTATACTCATACCCTTTAAACAAAATAGAATCTTGATCTTCCGTTAACTGATAATTATATGGAAATGATTTCATAGATAGATCAAATTGAAAGGCCTCTTTTCTTGCCCTTTCAACATTTTCCGCATTTTCACTTGTCCAACTTATCGTTGATTGCAAAAAATCCAATGTTGCCTGAGTGCGTTGTTGAAAAGGTTTAAGCATATGTGTTTCCACTGTAAAACTTATGGTGTTAAACAAAGAAGCATACCCCATTGAATAACGCGGAAGGTCATTAAACACACTCATTCCTTTCTCAGGAACATCATCAATGAGATTCACGTAAGGAATTAAGTCCCAATCTTTCTTCTTCAAGTCCTTCTTAAGAAATGGAATCATAATACCATGTGTCAATTTAGACAAAGAAGGCGCCATACGCTCTTTCACTGAAGCAATATAAGTCAAAGTATATTGATAATCAGCTCCATTTGAAACGTGAGTATCAATAAAGACATCAGGATCAAGAGCATGAAAAATACGAGCGAACGTCATCATGTTCTTAGAATCCATTTTGATAAAATCTCGATTAAGATCTAAGTTTTGGGCATTGCCTCTAAATCCATAGATCTCTGGTCCATCTTGATTTGCTCTACTTGATGAAGATCTATTTAAGGTTCCTCCAACATTGTATGAAGGAATGATAGCGATGACAGGAAGATTCGTAGTTTTCTTCCCTCTTTTCACCCAATCATTGATCCAAAGAAGACATGCATTAATGCCATCAGGTTCACCAGGATGAATACCGTTGTTGATTAAAACGGTTGTCTCCATACGTGCCTTTTCAAAGGATTGAATTGAGTCTTGCCCTCCATTGATGATACAAACATAAATAGGAAGCCCAGCATCAGATTCCCCCATATTATAAAGCTCTATTTCAGTATTATCCGATGCAAGACTTTGATACATTTGGATCAATTCAGCATAAGAAGGAGTTGTATTACCATCCAATTGAGCTTGACTGACAAAAGTGAGCATTAGTGTGAGTGCAATCAACAAATGTTTCATTCTATTCAATATTAAGGTTTGGAGATTACGAATTTAGTTAATTTTGCTCCTATGCGAATTGATATTCTCACCATATTACCTGAGTTATTAACAGGCCCGTTCTCTAACTCAATTATGAAACGAGCCCAAGAAAAAGGTCATTTAGAACTACAACTTCATAACATTCGGGATTATGCCACCAATAAGCAAAAGAGTGTTGATGATTATCAATATGGAGGTGGAGCAGGAATGGTTATGTCAATTGAGCCTATTGCTGCTATAATAGATAAGTTGAAAACTGAACGGGCTTATGATGAAATAATCTATATGACTCCCGACGGTGATCTCTTAGAGCAAGGAGAATGCAATGACCTCAGCTTGAAAGGAAATATTATGATTCTATGCGGTCATTACAAAGGGGTTGATGAGCGAATTAGAGAACATTACATCACGAAGGAAATGTCAATTGGTTCTTATGTATTATCGGGAGGTGAATTAGGTGCTGCTGTTCTAGTAGATAGTGTTGTACGATTAATCCCTGGAGTTTTGAATGACGAAACATCTGCATTAACAGATAGTTTTCAAGACGGGCTTTTATCTCCACCCGTTTACACTAGACCACCTGAATTTAACGGGTGGGAAGTACCAAAAATTTTGCTTTCAGGAGATTTTGGAAAAATTGAAAAGTGGCGAGAAGAAAAAGCCATTGAACGGACGGAAGAGCGACGTCCAGATTTATTAGAAGAATGATCGATTTAAAAAATGCCATAGAAATTTTACGTTCTGGTGGGACGATCCTCTACCCTACCGACACTATTTGGGGAATTGGTTGTGATGCTACTGATGAAGAAGCATGTCAGAAAATTTTAGAACTAAAGGGGCGATCTGAGGAAAAGAGTTTCATCCTTTTAGTAGATGGATTCCCGATGCTTCAGCGTTACATTCCAGAATTTCAAGAGGTATGTTACGATCTCGCTGATTTTGCAGTGAAACCCTTAACGATAATATATCCTAATGCAAAAGGACTGGCATCATCCGTATTAGCAAAGGATGGATCTGTTGGAATTCGTGTGACTACCGATCCAATTTGCATGAAATTAATTAGAGGAATGAGAAAACCACTGGTAAGTACATCAGCGAATCTAACAGGGGATTCAACTCCAATATCTTATCCAGATATCAAGGAAGAGTTAAAAACTGGAGTTAATTACATTGTAAAAGATCGCTTAAAGGAAAAATGTCAACGGACTTCACAAATTATAAAAATTGGAATAAAGGGTGATGTACAAATCATTCGAAAGTAGTTCAACTCAATTTCAGATACTGTTTTAGTAATTTATTAAAGATTCGAGGCTTATTCATGTTTGGCATGTGTCCGCCTTTTTTGATGATATCGAGTGTTGTATCTCCCCCAATGTGATCACGTAGTTTCACAGCTCGCTCTGCTGGAATAATAACATCCATATCTCCCCAAATCAAATGAACTGGAACTTTGTATTTGTAAATATGATCTCCATAAATCTCCCGAATCAATAATAAATCCTTTACGAGCTCGCGTTTTTCCTTAAACGTTCCTTGATATAATTCTTCGTGGAATTTTCGGAGTGTAACACTAGGAGGTGCAAGTGCACCTTTCCCTAAAGTAACATAGTACAAGCGCTTTAGTCCATCTGGCTTACTTGGCACAAAAAGTTCTGAAATAGTAGCTACATCAAAATAATCACAAATTCTATTGGTATCATCTTCATAAATGTACTTCATTGCAGCATCCACTAATATTAATCGATCAACCTGATCTGGGTATTTAATTGCCAATTCTGCTGAGATCAAACCTCCATAAGAAGCCCCCATCAATGTATATTGTTGAATACCCATTTCTCGAATGAAATGCTGAATCATTTCTACCTGATCTTCAACTTTATATTTTGCACTGTGTGGACGTGTTTCACCAAAGTACATTAAATTAGGAATGATAATTCGATAGTCTTTCCGAAGTACAGACAATTGTTTGTACCACTGATACTTTGCTTTAGCTCCAAACCCATGAACGGCAATAAAAACAGGTTTCCCCTCTGCTTTATTGTCCCAATATTCAATAACATACTCATCAGTTTTAAGAATATCAAGTTTCATCCCCGCTTTTCTAAAAACACGGTCGATATGCCAATTAGTTACTTTGTATGCTGTTGTAGCAATTGCCATTCAGTGTACTGATTTGATAGTTTATTATGTATGCACAGCAAAAGTACATTAACTAATCAAGGAAATACATAAAAATTGAATGAATCTTAGTTAATTTATTTCCCACTTTCACGAATCCATTATCTTTGCCTCCGCAATGAATACTAATTACAGCAAATATCTCACTCATCCTGTCTTCAAGGTTGCATCTCAAATAGTAACTGAGAACAAGCTCGAAGCATACGTAATAGGTGGCTATGTCCGTGATCTCATCTTAGATCGCCCGTCTAAGGATATTGATATTGTAGTAATTGGAAGTGGTCTAGATCTAGCAGAAGAATGTGCTAAGAAATTGCGCGTAAAAAAGGTATCACTCTTTAAGAATTTTGGAACTGCTCAGTTCATGTATAAGGATCTCGAAGTTGAATTTGTTGGTGCCCGAAAAGAGTCATACAGAAGAGACTCTCGCAAGCCAATAGTAGAAGACGGAACACTCGATGATGATCAGAAGCGTCGTGATTTCACTATAAATGCATTAGCATTGAGTCTTCACGCAGATGATTTCGGTGAGTTACTTGACCCATTCGGAGGGTTAGAAGATTTGGAAAATCAAATCATTCGTACTCCCTTAGATCCTGACACAACATATAGTGATGATCCTTTGAGGATGATGCGCGCAATTCGATTTGCAACTCAATTGAATTTTAAAATTGAACGAAAAAGTCTAGAATCGATTGGCCGAAATGCAAAACGATTAGAAATAATTTCTCAAGAAAGAATTACTGATGAGTTAAATAAAATTATTTCAAGCAGAGAACCATCACGAGGATTTAAGCTACTTTATGCAACAAAGATACTCCACGAATTCTTTCCAGAGATGATTGCACTTTATGGAGTTGAAACCATTGATGGGAAATCTCACAAAGATAATTTCTACCATACACTCGAAGTTTTAGACAACATTTGCGAGAACACCGATAATATTTGGCTACGATGGGCAGCAATTATGCATGACATTGCAAAGCCACCTACCAAACGATTTAATAAAAAAGTTGGGTGGACATTTCACGGACATGAGGATGTTGGTGCTCGAATGGTTCCTAAGATATTTAAACGCCTTAAGTTACCGATGAATGACAAGATGCGTTATGTTCGCAAATTAGTTCGTTTGCACTTACGTCCAATATCATTAATCAAAGGACATGTCACTGATTCTGCTGTGAGAAGATTACTTTTTGAAGCTGGAGATGATGTTGATGATCTAATGACACTGTGCAATGCTGATATTACATCTAAAAATGATTTTAAAGTTCGGAAATACAAGCAAAATTTCACACTAGTAAAGGAGAAACTAAAAGCAGTAGAAGAAAAGGATCGAATTCGAAATTTTCAACCACCAGTGGATGGAAAGCTTATTATGGAAACATTTTCACTTGAACCATGCCATGAAATTGGAGTAATCAAGAACCGGATAAAGGAGGCAATTCTTGAAGGAGAAATTCAAAATAATAAAGAAGAAGCAATCACTTTTATGGTGAAAGTCGGTTTAGAACTTGGTTTTCAAAAAACATAACCTTCTTGATTGCATTAAAAATTAAAGAGAATCTAAAACCTAAACTCATTTAGTTCGTATAATTAGGTAATTTTGCATGAAAATTAGCACAGAGTAATGGCTGGATTAAAGTTTAGAGTCCTTCTTGATTCAAAAGATAAATCAGAAATATTTCGTGATATACTTATTGCAGACACGGCTAATTTTGAATCCTTTTACAAGGCAATTCTAGATTCCTACCACTTCACTAGTGATCAAATGGCATCCTTTTACATCTCCAATGATGATTGGGACAAAGGACACGAGATTACACTATTTGATATGTCATTTGGAGAATCGGATGATGCAACTCCAGATGTGATGGGTAGCACAACTATTCGTGATTTCATCGAATCAAAGGATCAAAAAATAATCTTACTGCATGATTTCCTTAAAATGTGGTTCTTTTTAATCGAGCTTATTGAATACCAAGAAGAAACACCAGAAAAAGCCAGAACTGTATTGGCTGTGGGAAATTCACCATCAGAAACATCTAGATCCGACGAAGGTGATGGAATTCAATTTGAGACAGAACACGAATCAGGTGATGATGAAGAAGATGAATTTGGATTCAATGAGTTTGAAGACGACTACGATCAATACGACTATTAATGGTGTATTCGGAGAAAAAAGATCCGATTGGAGCAGCGATTCTAGCTTATGATTCCACTAAAAAAGAGCAAGAAATAATTGTTTCCTCAGAAATTTGTGAGGATGATATAATTCCTGCATCTTATTTACTTCGATCCTTTGACCAAATGCCCAAAATTGAGCAATTAGCCCTAGAAAGGTGTAGTGGACATGTTCTCGATATTGGTGCTGGAGCAGGAATTCATGCTGCTTACTTAAAGAAAACAGGCTTAACCATAGAGTGCATCGATCTCAGTTCTGGTGCTGTGAAATACATGTCACAGCAAGGTCTGAATGCACGAAAAGAAGATTTTTACACTATAACTAAAAAATACGATACCCTCTTAATGTTAATGAACGGTCTCGGAATTGCTGGATCATTAGCGAATTTAGAAAGAACACTTCAGCATGCTAAATCGATAATGAACAAAGGAGGAAAACTTCTTTGTGATTCAACTGATATCAAATATCTTTATACAGATGATGATGGAGCACTTTGGGTAGATTTAAATTCAGAATACTATGGAAACTTCAAGTTTCAAATGCATTTTGAAGATCAACTTACAGATTGGTTCGATTGGCTGTATGTCGATTTTGATAGATTGAAAGACATGGCAGAAAAAATTGGGCTTAAAGTCGAACAATTAATGGAAGAAGAGCATCATTACTTAGTAGAAATAACACATGCTGACATTAATTTAGAATCTCGATGAGAATAACAATCATTAATCCTATTATCCTTCTTTTTATTGTTCTCATAACTGAATCATTTAGCTACAGTCAAGAGTTAACTATACGCTCCTACCCTATGGAGGAGAAATCTCTTCTTTGGCAAATTGAAGGTCCCGATGTAAAGAAAAAATGCTATTTATTTGGGACTATGCACATCATTCCTAATGAATCTTTTTTTTTCCCAAAGAAATTAGAAAAAGTAGTAAGCAAATCAGAACAAGTCACCATGGAAATGGCTAGAGTGCCAGACCAAGAAAAGATGTTGGAATTAATCATGCTACAAGAAGGATCACTTTTTGATTTTTTCGACTCACTACAGCTTGATTCACTTTATGCTTGGGGAAATAATAATCTAGGATTAAATAAAGAGTTGTTTACCAACCTTTTTTCAAAAATGAAACCAGTAGCAATTATCCAGATGGCCACTCAATTAAAATTTGGAGATGATTTATCATCCTATGAGTTAACATTCCAAACAATTGCTGAAGAAGATAAGCTAGTAATTACTGGACTTGAAACAATTGAGAAACAACTCAGTTTATTTGATGACCTTTCAACTTTCGATCAATCTTAATTAGTTATGGAATCTATTCGCGACAATGACGACACAGTTCGTGAAAATGATGAACTGATTACATGCTATTTATCTCAAGATCTTGATTCCCTCTATCAGTTAATAACCGATGGAGAAGATGTAATTTCTAATCATCAGGTCAGTTTTTTGGATGATCGAAACAAAGATTGGATTCCAAAAATAATCGACATGATAGTCAGTAAAAGCACATTCATTGCGGTTGGAGCAGGACACTTAGGCGGACCAAATGGTGTTATTCGATTGCTAGAAAAAGAAGGATTTACACTAACACCAATTAAATTATGAAAATTTTCAACTTATTCGCACT
>JAJRQK010000034.1 GCA_024280295.1 Bacteroidota bacterium | reverse complement strand
ACAGCACCCCTAAATTAAACAGTACATCGAAATAATTTGGTGAAATTTTTAATGCTTTATTGTAGGCAGATTCGGCACCGATAACATCTCCTAGATTATCTAACATTGTTCCAAGAGAAAATAAATATTGGAGATTATATGGTTGGATTTCAATTAACTTTTCAAGATGTTCAAGTGCTTTAGTATTTTCACCTATCGTCAAGGCATCATTCATAGCTGTGATTTGCAAACCTTCGTCATTTGGAAATAGAATCAATGCTTTATCAAGTGTTACAGATTTTTTCGCCTCATCCCCATTTTCACCGTAAGCAAAAATTAAAAATGCGTACATAGATTGAGTTCGATAATTGAATTCTATACACTTTTTAAAGTAAACAATAGCCGTTGGATAATCTTTCAATTTTTCAGAAGCCAAAGCAAGGTTGTAAGTTGCAAGTGTATCTATATAGTTTGCTGTTGTTGCAAGAGATAATGAAGATCGGAACAATGATTGAGCACTTGTAAAGTCATTTGCATTAAAGCTTTCAACACCATCGTTCAAAGCATGATTCCCAGCTATTCTAGCTTTCAGCTTACAGTCTTTTTTATAGCGATTATGCGAATCAAGCTCGAGGACTTTAGAATAAGATTCTGAAATTCGTTCATAAATAACCGTAGGCGCCAATTTGATACCTAATTCAACGCGTTTTGATCCAACCTTACTGTAGATATCTCCTCTCAGCTTCCAAGTTTTAGCAGTTCCTTTTGTCTTTTCGTGTAGAATTGCTCGATCAATTGCATCCATAGCCTCGATCAATTCCCCATCTTCATAGAGGAGTTGAGCTTTAGCAACATTATTTAACTGGGCAAAGGTCGTAAATGATTCAATTAAAACAATTAGGAATAAAAATGATTTTCTCATATCTGAAGTGATAAATTTCCGATTATTACATTTAACAATGTACAAATATTAGACCAAAATCAAGTATTCAAAGGTTGACACCAGTTGAAAAACTCATAAAAAATAAAATGCAGATTCAACTAATTGAATTGATTTGTCACTTTTTCTAGTTTCATCCTACTTACTTAATAAAAACCGAGTTTCATCTCAATGACTAAATCAAAACAAGAACTTTTTCTAAAGCTTTACGAACCAATTCATGATAAGTTCGAGCGATTCTGCAGAGCGCGAGTTTATGGAAATATGGAATACGGAGATTTAATCAACGAGACGCTTCTTGTGGCTTTTGAAAAGTTAGACACGCTAAAATCCAAAGATGCATTCTTGGGCTTTTTATTTGGGATTAGTGTTCGAATTCTTTCGAATAATAATAAGAAAATGAGCGAAAGTTATCTCACAACTAATCAAAGTGAGTCAGATTCTATGCACTCTTCTAATAGGACAGAGCTGGACGCTGAAATACACTTTCTGTACAAAGCTCTATCTGAATTACCAGAAAGCCATCGAGAATGCTTGATCTTATTTGAAATTTCAGGTTTCAGGATCAAGGAAATAGCCAAAATTCAAAACGCAACAGAAGATGCCATTAAACAACGGTTGAAACGAGGTAGAAAACGATTGTCGGAAATTATGACATTCGAATCAGAATTAAAAACAGGGGAGTGAATTATGGATAGACAGCATAAAATAGACGCGATTTTCACGAAGGCAAAGCTTGTTCCAGTCTCAATTCCTTTCACTGAAACCAAAGATCTTTTCATAACAACTTTGGAGACAGGTAAAACTGTTTCAACCGGAAAGGTTCTTTTTTTCAATTTTAAAAATATTCTAATTATGATAGGTATAGTAAGCATTTTGAGTTTGGTAATCACCCTCTCAATTACATCAGAAAATAATTCAACTCCTACATCAAAATCAACTGCGCTGGAAACAGAAAAAGTGACATTGGAGAAGAATAAATCAATACAAAAACTTGAAGCTACAAACACTTATGAGTCTCAAGAGATCAGAAAATTAATGCAAGAGATCTCAAGAATGAAACTCATTCCAATAAGCTCAATAGGTGAAACTCATGACAAAAGACTAATGAATCGAAGTGAACAGACTATTAGTTTTACTTCAAGACAAAATCAACCTCGGCACGATAATAACTCACGTTTCCCTAAGCTTACGGACAAAGAAATTGCAGCCAATCACAAGCAAAAGAAGAAAATGATTAAGGCACTTTCTAAGTTTGATCGAAAAAAATACGCTTATGTCCCATCGGGGTCTTATACATACAAAAGCACACCCGTTTCTGTCCAAGCATTTTTCATCCAACAAGATGAAGTAACAAACTTAGAGTATCGAACCTTTATTTTTGATCTTCTTATTCAGGGAAGGAAAAAGGAATTCCTTCTTGCTGCACCTAATCAAACACTTTGGACAACAGAATTAGATGACTCACTTAAGTATTTACAAGACGACTATTTTTCTGATCCACTTTACAATCAACATCCTGTTGTAAATATTACGCAAGAAGGAGCAAAAATGTATTGTGATTGGATTACAATCGAGACAAATAAAACACGCGGAACAGACCCGATAAATGATGCAAGGATTCCTGAACTTTTAGAGTGGACCTATGCAGCATCAGGTTTAGGTACTAACCAAATGTTCCCCTGGAATGGTGAAAAACTTGCAGAAGAAGGAACATTCAAAGCCAATTTCAAACTATCAGAATACAATGACAACTTAGATGAGATAAAACGGAAGACAAAATCAAAAGACACTGGAAGAACAACATTCGAATACACGAATGGTCTTTTGATTGCTCAAACTCGATCTTACAAACCAAGCGGGCAAGGTTTATATCACATGAGTGGCAACGTAGCAGAAATGGTTTCGACTAAACTTATTCCAGGTTTTATTGAAATGATCCAGCCAGATGAAAATCAACTAGTAACATGTGGTGGAAGCTGGATGAGTTCAATTGAAGATTTACAGATCTTCAATGAAAATTACTCCAATCATGTTAATGGCCATCCTTCCATTGGTTTTAGAATTGTAGTCACTCATACTGGTAGATTCAATTAAGATATGTTGATTCCAGGAAGTTAAGCTTCCGGGAATCAACTTTGCCTTAACAATTTTGCTACTACTTTATCAATTGGGAACGTGAATAATTCAGGTGATATATCCGAACAATTGACCCAACGAAATGCTTCACCTTCTTCAGTCATTGGAATTGGATGCACTTTACAAACTATCGCTTCGAAGTCGATTTCATTCAATAGATAATAGAAACTTATTAATTGATCTGTCTTCCTAAAAGCCGATTCTTGATAAGAATCGTTAACGTAGAATAAATCTCCAATGATTGAATCAAGATGTAATTCTTCCATAAGTTCACGTTCGAGACACTCTTTAGTACCTTCTCCAAATTCGAGTCCACCCCCTGGAAATTTAGTAAACGAATGTCCATTTCGACGTTCATCTGAAAACAATACCTCATCGTTTTCATTAATGATAATAGCATACACACGAATGTTAAACCGATTCTGAGCCGACATTTATTTTTCAAGTATGGATTTAATATTCGGCTTAAAGTACAATTCTGACTTCAACACCTTACCATCCTCACGGTAAATTGGTTTTCCATCTGCATCGAGTTTACTCATATTAGATCGTTGAATTTCTTCAAAAACTTCTGCAATTTTGTGCTGCATTCCATGTTTGAGAATTGTTCCACAGAGGATGTATAATTGATCACCAAGAGCGTCCGCAACTTCTATTAGGTCTTTGTTTTTAGCTGCCTCTAAATACTCATCATTCTCCTCTTGCATCAAGCGATGTCGGAGTTCAATATCATTATCGGACAGCTCAGTAGTAGGTGCTTGATTGTTCGAAATCCCAAACGCATCATGGAATATTTCTACTGCTCCTATAGTATCTTGGATAGTCATATCTGTTCTTTCAAACAAAGATAATTGGATTTTTGAATCATTCGATCGTTAAATATTGCACTTCAACTTCGCTCGGCTTACCTTTAAGCGAGAATCTGATAGTCATTATTTAAGAATCAAAAAGGGCCGAATTCAGAGAATCCGACCCATGAAACCAGGTTTATTCAACCTGAAAGGAAACCTTAATTTCGTTCATTGTCTTCAAGTGGAAAATAGGTTGCAACAACTCTAAACCCAACAGTAGGATGCGTTCCTTCGAATTTCTTAATACTTTGATTACGAATATCATATCCTGGAGAGTTCCAATCTCCTCCAACAGCAAAATTTCCATCTGAAATCATCTCAGAGACGTTACCGTTCATATTATAAAGACCATACTCAGTTTTAAAGTAAGATTCTGAAGGAGCAGTTGGACTATAATCTCCTATTGGAACTTGTGCAGTTTTAATCACTTTTAATTCTCCTGTCTCTTCATCCCGCGATATATTTTCTCCACTTAATTGCAAATAATTAGCAAGTGACAGCCCTTTAGTATTTCTCAATGTAGAAGCATCCCAACTATAAACAGGTTTTTTCATACCACCATTTGCTGCACTTAACCATTCTGCACGTGTTGGAATACGAAACAACAGAGTAAGTTCACCTCCTGACAATTCTTGATAAATATCCGTTAACCATTTACAATAAAGATCAGCAGCTTCTCTGCTCACATTTACTACTGGGTAATTATGATACGCTGGATGATTGTGATAGAAACTCGCCATTGATTCAAGATCTGAATTATTAAATATGGTGTTCCAGTGATTGGTATCAACTGCTGCAATTGCGTATTTTTCAGTCTCACCATTTTCCTTGAGAAAATAAAGAAATTCCATGTACTGGAAATTTGTGATTTCTCCTTGACTCATATAGAACGATTGAACAGTGAATGATTCTCCATCAATTTCGACTTCTCCGCCAGGAATATAGGCGCAAAATCCATTCAATGTTTTTAATGCTGTTTTTGCATTTGGTTTTTTCTTCGTCGTAACGCTCATAGTTACTATTCCAAAAAATATCGCTAAAAATAGAAGTTGTGTTTTATGCACGAGTTTGTGATTTAAGATTCGATTAGATAACGAATTATCAATTAATGGTTACGCAAAATAAATAGTCAATAAATTAACCACTCCCCCATCAATGTTTTCTATTTTTGAGGACAAATTCATTCGTGAAATGCGCAATCCATTTTTCTTATTACTATTTCTACTCATTGGTTGTTCTGAGCCAAAAATTGAAATTAGTCGTGCGTTTTATTTTTGGGAGAACGATACACAATTTATCAATGAAGATGAGGAGTCAACTCTTGAGAAACTGAAAATTGAAAAACTCTATGTAAAGGTTTTTGAAGTAGAGCGAATTGATGGTGTGATAACGCCAATTGCCAAATCTTCGCTCAAGTTAGATTTGCCTCATAACAAAGTCTTAAAGGAACTAATTCCATGTATTTACATTCAAGACGATGTTTTTGTGAAGGCTTCAAAAAACCAAATCAAAGAACTTGCTGAGAATATTGCCTTTCTAGCTAAGAAATACATTGTTGAGAACATTGGAATGGGAAATAGCAATTTCTTATATAATGAAATACAAATTGATTGTGATTGGACAGAGTCGAGTAAGAAAATGTACTTCTATTTCCTTAAACGAATGAAAGAAGAATCTAAGAAAGAAATAAGTTGTACACTTCGCCTTTATCCATATAAGTTTCACGAGGTTATGGGGATTCCTCCTTGTGATAAAGTTATGCTGATGTGTTACAACCTCCTAAATCCATTGAATAACGCTAATAAAAATTCAATTCTCGACACTGACGAGATGAGTAAATATTTAGATACTGACATAGATTACCCTATTCATATTGATATCGCCTTACCGATCTATTCATGGATGCTTTGTTATGAAAATGAACGATTTCGTGGTGTGATTCATGGTGTCGATGAGAAATTGCTCTCATATATGTCTTCCAAGAACGATTTATGGTACACAATGGAGAGGGATACAGTTGTGAGTGGTGTCTATATGCGGATGGGAGATCGTGTAAAAGTAGAGCGAATAACTAAAACGCAACTTAACAAAGCAATTGAGCTAATTCAAGGCTCAAGTGTACTAAAAAATGAAACAGTGGTGTCTCTTTTCCATCTTGAGAGCAAGGAAATTAATAACTATCAATATGAAACATTGGATTCTATTTACAGCGCTTTTAGCCGCTAGTCAAACTTTTGCATGTGGGCCTTGGTATCCTTATGGGGATGAAGTGCGTTTCTCGCTTTTTAATCCTGAGAGTTTTGATGATGGCTCATTTTCACCATTCTACTATACAGCGGATCAGTTTGGAAGCTCTTATAAATCAACTGCTGAGAATGATTTGAACACAAAACTTTGGTTCAACTACTGCAAGGGCAATGTTGCTTTAGCTGATATTTTCAATGCTATCTACACAACTTCCACGGAAGATTTTGAAAAAAAGAACACTTCCAATCCAATGATTACCTACTTGGTAAAGAACAAACTCAACGAGGTTATTGATTACATCGTTTTTGCTAAAAGTTGTTCTGGGCTAAATTCCATAAACAGCGCGTGGGAGTCAGAAGATGACAATGCCTTCACTATGCGCAACAAGAAAATTAAATTTGCGCTGAAAAAATCGAAAAAACTAATGGATACCCAATTGGTTCAGCGTTATCAATTTTTAGCACTTCGGTTGGCATTTTATAACAACGACAATCAAAAATTAGGGGAGATTTATAGCGACTATTTCAAATCAAGAGATGACAAGAATGTCATTGATTACTGGGCACTTCATTATTTCGCGGTAATGTCCCCTTCAGATGCTGTATCAAACTTTCAACTTGCTCAAGTATTTGCTCACGCACCAAGTAAACGCTTTGCTGCAAGCTTGGCCTTTAATAGAAAGGTTGTGATTTCTGATGTAATTGCTCAAGCTAAAACGAACACTGAAAGAGCGAATGTTTACGCCATGTACGCACTTCGGAATCCTGGGAAATCTATTAAACACTTAGTCCAAATTTACCAGCTTGATCCAAATTCTGAATTGCTCAGTTTTTTAGTTGTTCGCGAAATAAACAAGATAGAAGATTGGGTGCTAACTCCTCGGTACAGCATGTTTCCACCATCAATGAATGCTGATGAATTTTATGACCGTTCGAATCAAGAATTGTTGCAAAAACGAATTCAGTCAGACCAAGAATACGCTAAAAGGTTGGCAGAATGGATAGGGTCGATTTCAGAATTAAAAGATCATATCCTTGGGAATCTTGGCGTGGCTTATTTAGTTGGAATAAGTGGTGATGTTTCTCAAGCAAATGAACTTTTAACCACTTTTCGATCAAAAAAAGAATTTGTTTCTCTCCACAAAAAAACATCAATCGTCTTTGCATTGCGTAGTGGCAAATCCTATAGCTATTTAGAGTCAACACAAAATTACTTCATGACAGAAAATGCAGATCCCGATTTTCTTTTTGCGGTTGGTCGTGAACTTGAATACAATGGAGCAAAAACACTTGCTGCTCTTTTCTTTAGTCAACTAAATCAAAACGAAAATTCCTTTTGGGATAATGGTATAGTTTGGAAGGGATCAAATCATATAGGTACTTTATATGCCGATTTCTACTCTGATTGGTTCTTTTATATGGATGGACATTATACAGCAGAAGAAGTGATAAAGGTGATTCAATTCGTAACAGAACGGTCTAATGAAACTAAATTTGACAAGTGGCTCATGCGTTATGTCCAACCAAATGTCAGCCATTTACACGACCTTCTAGGGACAAAGTATATGCGTAGTGATGAACTCTATCTCGCAATTGCATCTTTTCGACAAGTTGAATCAGGTTTATGGGATTCTGACAGCTACCCATACATGGATTATTTAGATGCAAATCCATTCTATACGGATTTCAACTCTGAGCATACAAGGACTCCTGGAGATACTATAACCTATACAAAATTAGAAATTGCAACACAGCTTCAATCCTATATTAAACGGGCAGAATATCCATCTACTAAAAACAAATCATACTATTATTTTCAAGCAGCAAATTGTTACTTTAACATGACACATCATGGGAATTCATGGATGATGACGCGTTATTATTGGTCTGGCCGAGACATCTATTCCAAATTGGAAGATGATGGAAATTATTTCAACTGTAATCGAGCTAAAGAATATTACTTGAAGGCAATGGACTTTGCAAATACAGAAGATCAAAAGGCACTATGTCTTCGAATGGCAGGTCGTTGCGAGCAGTATCAATTGTTGGAAGAATACAGTTACATAGGTTATGATATGCCCGAAAATCAATCCTATAATCGATTGAAACGTGACTTCAAGGACAATTACAAGACAATGATTGGAAAATGTACTTCATTTGAGCGAATTTACGCAACATATCGTTGATTTAAATTAAATATAGGTTTCTTGAATTCAACTTAGTAGGCTGAGAACATTGAGAATTTTCTAGTAGAGAATGATTAGCTTTACGTCCCAGAATCAGAACAAATGATCAAACATTATCTAAAGAAGTACTTAAAATATTACAAAGTCAAAGGCAAAATCAGCTTGAAGGTTAACTTCCAGCAACTAAGACTTGTAGAGCATTATCAAGCATTGCGTGAAGAAAACTCACTGCCTTCGATTGATGATACAGGCTTGAAAATTTTCTCTCAATTTGAAGAAGATGGAAAACTGCTCTATTTATTTAGTCTTCTGGAGATGAGTAATCGAACGTTCATTGAATTTGGTTCTGATGATGGAATCAATAGCAACTCTGCAAACCTTTACTATCATCACATGTTTACTGGGTTGTTCATGGATGGAAATCCAGATGCGATTGATCGAGGGAAACATTTTTTCAGTCGACATAAAAATGTGAATCCAAAGCCAGTCATTTTCAAAGAAGCGCATATCAAGGTTGATAATATCAATCAATTGATCAAGGACACTGGAATGGAAGGCGAAATTGGTTTGCTTTCTATCGATATTGATGGCAACGATTACTGGATATGGAAAGCAATGGATGTTGTTCAACCACAAGTTGTCATCATTGAAACACACAACGAATTTGGCATGTATGATATTGTAGTTCCTTACGATTCAGAATACATCTATCCTGGGAAACATCCAACTTATCATGGTGCTTCACCTATTGCAATGACTAAACTAGCAAAACATAAAGGCTATCGATTGGTTGGTTCGAACGATCTTGGCTTTAATTTCATTTACCTTAGAAACGACCTTCTTCAAGATGAAGTTCCAGAAGTCTCCGTTGATTCTTTATTGCAACATCCCTCTAATACTGAAGCTAGAGAGCGATTTAAAGAAGTGGAAGATTGGGAATATTTGACGGACGGTTTATAGGCATCTAAGATGTTAAGGCTCGAAGACAAAAGACTGACGCACTAAACAGAAAAGATCTTAAGATCTACAAAACCTTGTCATTTTGAGTAATTCTACCTTGAGGAACGAAGAAGTAGAATTGTATCGAGAAAGACAAGGAGACTCGAAGACCATTCAAACGGTTTTGCGCTAGGGATTGCAGCGACATCCTTTAACCTACGAGGAACAGAGGTCCTCGAAAACCACAAGTTGGTTAAAGATATAGAGGAAAGCCTGACCTCCCGATGCTTATCGGGTAGGAACGCCCAAAAACACTTTTAGATCAGTGATCAATTATTAAGGACATTGTTTATCCTATGAATCATTATTACAACTATTTTTCACCTAAAAGTGCAATAGAATTGAAATGTTCCGTCTTTACTATTGAAAGGCGCTAATAAACTGAATGACCTCGAAGAAAGAAAATAAAAAGAAACTGGAAACCTTTTTTGAGAAGGAATATCATTCGCTGAAGGCTTATGTCAAGTCACGCATTAAAGTTGGAACGGATCGTGATCCAGAGGACATTATTCAAGATGTTGCACTCAACTTGTTTTCGGGAGCAGATAGGTACTCTCCCATTACTAATGTAGCTGGTTTTGTTTACAGATCGATTAAAAACAAAATCATTGACGTGATGCGAAAAGGAAAAAGTAATTCTATTGAGCAAAACGAAGACGACCTCAAGCTCATTGAATTTACCGAACTTCTGTATGGAACTTCCGACAATTCCTACTCTGACGAGATGATGGAAATTCTGAAGCAAACAATACTTGAACTGAAAGCGTCTTACCGAGACATTATTATTGCCGTTGACTTTGAAGGTTATTCCTACAATGAAATATCTCTTGAAACGGGAATTCCGAAAGGTACATTAATGTCTCAACGACACAGAGCTATAGCTCAGTTGCATAAAGAATTGAAACTAAAAAAGAACTAGAATTTAAAATTATAAACTATGAAAAATTATTTCAAACATCAGATGAGAGGAAAAAGCCCAGTCGCTATTTTTGGTATGATCCTATTCGGAGTTATAGCAATAATAGGTTTAGCAATCCTTTTCGGATTTGTAATTATGTGGCTATGGAATTGGTTGATGCCTGAGTTATTTGACCTTCCAACACTTACCTATTGGCAAGCAATTGGTCTATTTATTCTTCTCAAAATATTGATTGGAGGATGTGGTGGCAGAGGAAAAGGTTCACATTCTCACAAAGACGGTGGGTCATGCAGTAATGACAAGAATAAAAATAAGGACTTCTCAAAATGGGAACACTACGATAAGTTTTGGAAAGAAGAAGGCGATAAAGCTTACGACGAGTATGTTGATCGTATGAACTCTGATTCTTCAGAAAGTGAAATTCAGAAAAAAATTGAAAGTTCTACCGAAGAAAAACACCAAGAATGAACTTAGTTATTCTACGCACAAATATTGAATCAGAAAACGGGGTGCAGATAATGCGTCCTGTTTTTGATAGTCATCATGCAATACATCAGTGGTCTATTGACTTGGAAGATGTTGACAATGTCTTGAGAATTGAAACAAACGAATTAATCGATGAAAGTGAAATTATAAAATTAATCCAGCTAAATGGATTTTATAGCGCTGAACTTGAAGGTTGAAACTAATTATTAGGAAATGAGTCCTTCGAGATCATCCCAGAAAGCAGGATAACTCTTTGCAACTGATTCCGCACCCGTAATTGTCAGACCTCCTTCGATTAATGTTCCTGCAATTGCCAAACACATCGCAATTCTATGATCGTTATGGGCATCTACTGAAACTGACTTCAAAGTTGAACCTCCATGTACACGCATGATGTTACCATTCAACTCAATACTCACCCCTAACTTTCCGAATTCCATCTGCAACGCAATTCCACGATCACTTTCTTTGTTTGCCAATCGATGAACTCCAGAAATTGCCGTAATTCCATTACAAAAAGTCGCAAAGGTGACCAATGCAGGGAATAAATCAGGACAGTGAGTAGCATCAAATTCAAATGCCTTCCGATTTTCACCATCAATTAATAAGACACCTTCGTCATAAGAAATCATGCATCCTGCGACATTCAACGCATCCAATAATGCGACATCAGCTTGCAAGCTCGATAAACTCAATCCTTGAACAACTATTGGCTGATCAAGTGCCGCAGCAACGAGCCAATAACTAGCCGAACTCCAATCGCGTTCAATTTCATAGGAATGACATTGATATTTCTGACCTCCCTTAATTTCAAAGCGTTCAAAATTATCATGTTCGATTTCAATCCCGAAAAGTTGAAGTGTATTGAGCGTCATTTCCACATAAGGGATACTCTTCAGATCCTTAACGTTGAGCATTGTATCTTGATCAATCAATGGCAACGACATCAATAAACCAGATAAAAACTGAGATGACATACTTCCATCAACATCAATCGCTCCTCCTGTCATTGGTCCTACAATCTCAAGTGGTAATCGCCCTTGATTGGAGGTTATTTCTGCCCCTAATTTGGGT
Organism: Bacteroidota bacterium; assembly: GCA_024280295.1. Taxonomy (GTDB): domain Bacteria; phylum Bacteroidota; class Bacteroidia; order Flavobacteriales_D; family Crocinitomicaceae; genus UBA4466. The sequence goes on along the minus strand of JAJRQK010000034.1, from coordinate 49,302 downwards.
AAATGTTCTTCAAAAAAATTCTGCGGTCGAAGAAGTAATGAACCTTCCCCATTTATGTTGAATATTCCTTTATGCGCTGCACAGATAGTAGTGATCAGCCGAACACCAAGTCCACTTTCACCAACATTTAAAGCTAATTCTGAAGGAAATTTTTCGACTCCTTTAATGATCGTGATCTCTCCCGTAATAAATTGAATTGTTGCACCAAGTTTCTGAATATTTTCGAGCATTCTATGCTCATCATTACTGTTACCAATTCCAACTAGTTCAGTTTCAACACAACTTAATGAAGCTGCAAGAATTGCACGTTGACCATCACTTTTAGAAGAAGGAATGGTAATAACACCCGAATATTCACCTTGTTTAACTCTTTTTTCCATTCTCTTTTGATCCAGTTTCTGGGTTCATTACTTTAGTTTGATGACGGATTGACTCTAAGTGAATTGCATCCATAAATTGTCGTACGAAATTTTGTGTGAGCCTATAATCACCTCGACTTGCGATACGCTCGGCAATTACTTTTGTCCAATGTTCTTGTTGTAAAATCGTAATGTTATTCTCTCGTTTTAATCGACCAACATCTTCGCTCAATTTCATGCGAGCTCCTAGCAAATCAAACAGTTGATCATCGAGAAGTTTCACATCTGACCTCAATTCTTCCAGCACAATTTCAACTTCACGAGAGACTTCTTTTGATCTCAAAACAAGTTGATCAAGAATACTTTTTAATCCGTCAGCAGTAACTTGTTGAGCTGCATCCGACCATGCTTCATTTGGATTTGGATGTGTTTCAATCATCAATCCATCAAAATTCAAATCCATTGCTTTTTGACTCACTTCTAGCAATAGACCACGATTGCCAGTGATATGACTTGGATCGCATATTATTGGTAAATCAGGACGGTTTTCATTCAATGCAATTGGGATCTCCCAACTTGGAACATTTCTGTATCTCGGATGATTATACACTGAAAAACCTCGGTGAATTGCTGTCAAATCAGTTATTCCAACGTTCTCAAATCGTTCAAATGCTCCAAGCCATAATTGCAAATCAGGATTCACTGGATTTTTAATCATCACGGGGATGTCAATTCCTTTAACAGCATCCGCAATTTCTTGAACCGCAAATGGGTTTACTGTGGTTCTTGCTCCAATCCACAATACATCAACACCAGCTGCTAATGCCAATTCAACATGCTTCTTATTTGCAACCTCAGTTGTAACAGGAAGGTTATTTTCTTTACCTGCGCGAACAAGCCAAGGAAGCGCGATTGCTCCCAACCCTTCAAAACTATTCGGTCGAGTTCGAGGTTTCCAAATTCCAGCGCGTAATAATTGAACAGACTCGTTAGTTGCAATCTGTTTACAAATTTTCAATACCTGTTCTTCACTCTCAGCACTGCACGGTCCAGCAACCGTAAATGGTCGATTTCCGTTCTTTATTTTTTGGGCAAAACTCATCTTTCTAAATCTACTATTAATTCACAAAAAAAGTCCTGACAATAACGCCAGGACTTCCATTTATTTTGTTTTCACAATTGATCCGAACGCACTTAATTTAAGTTGTTCCATTGCCAATTATATATTTCGATTATCATCATTTGAAGTACAAAGGGAAAAAAAATAATTGAATAATCGTAGGTTTTATGGAAAAATAATTGAAATATTTGTAGAGATGTTTAGAACAACACATATTACAAGCTGGCAATGGCAATCGACAAAAAGTTGGTATGCCTGGCGTTAAAATGTAATTATCTCACATATTTTTAAAACGACTTGTCATATCAGACAGGTCGTTTTTTTTGTCTCATTTTTTTCAATCATCATGTATATATACTCACAAAAAACTGTCTTTAACGCAGATATTTACACTCCAGTAGAATTGTACTTATCGCTGCGGAATAATTATCGGAAAGCCTGTTTACTTGAAGCCAATGATTATCATTCTCGGCAAGACAGTAAATCCATTCTTGGTTTTGATCCCATTGTTGAGATTCAACTGAACGACGGCATCCTATCCATCTCATCTTCCAAAGGTGACCAAACTGTTCAATTAAACGAAAACGTTCCAATCGCAGATCAGGTTCAAGAAATACTAAATGGATTTCAATTCCAACAAGAGGAACTGAACGGTTTCTTTGGACGACTTAGTTTTGAATTTAACATTAGAGACGAAACACACATCAACTCTGTTCATTCTGATCAAGAAATTCCAAGCTTACATCTTTTCATCTTTAAATACATCATTATCATCGATCACTTTACAAATGAAGGATTAGTAATAGAAAATAGTTTAGCTAAATCATTTGAGTCTAAAACAATCAACGATTTGTTTCAGCGAAATAGTTTGATGGAGCTCCCTTTCGAGGTTTGCGGTAAAGAAACTGCTGAATATACTGATGAACAATTCGCAGAATTAGTGAAAAAGGGGATTGAGCATTGTAAACGAGGAGATGTATTTCAGCTTGTTCTTTCAAACGCCTTTCAGCAAGCATTTTTTGGAGATGATTTTCAAGTTTACCGTCAATTGCGTAGATTGAATCCTTCTCCTTATTTGTTCTACTTCGATTTCGAATCTTACCGATTATTTGGGTCATCACCAGAAGCACAACTCATCGTTAAATCAGGCAAAGCAGAAATACATCCAATTGCGGGAACTATTCCAAAGACTGGAAATGAACAAGAAGACGCTATCCAACTAGACTTTCTAAAGAATGATGCAAAAGAGAATGCAGAACATACAATGCTGGTTGATTTGGCAAGAAATGATCTCAGTCGTGATTGTAAAAGCGTGCAAATTGAAAAGTATAAGGAAGTGCAACACTTCAGTCATGTAACACATCTCGTTTCTAAAGTTACTGGACAACTCGACAAAACAAATGCATTTGAGGCCTTAAGTCATTCTTTTCCAGCAGGAACTCTATCAGGGACTCCAAAACCGAAAGCATTAGAATTAATTCATCACTATGAAGACACAACACGTGATTTTTATGGAGGAGCATTGGGCCTTATTAGTGCAAACGGAGACATCAACACAGCGATCATAATCAGAAGCTTTTTAAGCAAAAATAATGTACTTCACTTTAGAGCTGGTGCAGGTATTGTTTTAGATTCAATTCCGGAAAAAGAAACACAAGAAGTACATCATAAATTACGCGCACTTCGAACAGCAATGACGAAGACTCATCAGCAATTTTCATCGGAAAAAGTAACAACAGTATGAAACGAATAACGGTTATAGATAATTATGATTCATTTGTGTACAACCTTGTTCGTTACTTGCGTGAAAGTGGTTGCGAAATCAATGTGCAACGAAATAATCAATTGAATTTTGCGATAATAGATGATTCAGACGGAATTTTACTCTCCCCAGGACCAGGAATACCATCAGAAGCAGGACAATTAACAGAGGTAATCAAACAATTCGCCCGCAATAAAAAAATTCTAGGAGTCTGTCTTGGGCATCAAGCAATTGCAGAAACTTTTGGTGGAACAATTAAGCAATCTAAAAAAGCAGTCCATGGAAAGGCTTCCACTTTAAAACACACAAACTCATCAATACTTTTTAATGGTATTCCAGTTGAATTTGAAGCAGGAAGATATCATAGCTGGCATGTTGGAAACACACCTAAAGATTTCCGTGTAACAGCACATACTTTGGATGGAGAAAGTATGGCGATGGAACACAATGAATTACCAATCTATGGAGTTCAATTTCATCCTGAATCGATCCTAACTCCAGAAGGGAGAACACTAATTACGAACTGGATAAACATATAATATGTCGTTAATACTTTCAAAAATAATAGCACATGAACACCTATCATTCGAAGAGGCCAAACGTTTTATTTATGATATAGATGATGAGAAGTACACAAAAGAAGCCATAAGTGGAATACTCGTTGGAATGCAAATGCGAGGAGTGCAACTGGAGGAGTTAAGAGGATTGCGTGTTGCACTCCTAGAACTTTGTGCACCTGTGGAACTTGACGCTGAAAACGCAGTTGATCTTTGTGGTACAGGTGGAGATGGAAAAGACACATTCAATATTTCGACGACCACAGCTTTCGTTCTTGCTGGTATGGGGAAGAAAGTGATCAAGCATGGGAATTATGGTGTTAGTTCACTTTGCGGATCATCAAATGTCCTGGAAGAAATTGGGATTGAGTTCACTTCAGATAATCAGATTTTGGAAAAAAATCTAGCGGATAAAAATATCTGCTTCCTCCATGCACCATTGTTTCATCCAACAATGAAAAAAGTTGCGACTGTAAGACGAAACCTGGGAATTAGAAGTGTATTTAATTGCCTTGGTCCGTTGGTAAACCCAGTTCAGCCCAACTATCAATTAACAGGAACCTATTCACTCGAATTAGCGAAGGTATATCAACATATTCTTCAGCAAGGCCGCACAAATTTCACCATCACTTATGGTATGGATGGCTACGATGAAATCACACTCACTAATGACACACGACTTTTAGGTAAGCAGGGAGATGAACTTATTAATGCGGCTTCATTCTCAACCGAAAGAGTACATCAATCCACACTTAATTCAGGGAAGAGTATTAAAAATGCTGCTCATATTCTAACATCTATTCTTAAAGGAGAAGGAACAAAAGAACAAAATGAAGTAACAGCAGCAAATGTTTCTGTGGGTTTACGATTATATCATCCAGAAACTCCAATCATAGAACTATATAACGAAGCATTAGGATTCATTCATTCAGGACACGGGATTAAAACACTTTCAAACTAGAACATTATGAGTACCATATTAGATAGAATTATTGCAACAAAAAAAGAGGAGATAAAGTCGTTGAAAACGAAATTCACATATCAAGATTTAGAGCAGGCAGAGTATTTCTCGAAAAGTTGTAAATCACTCAAAGAGGCATTGAAGAGAAATAAATTTGGAATTATCGCTGAGATAAAACGGAAATCACCAAGCGCGGGAATCATTAACGAGAATTTAGATGTTGCGAAACAGGCAAAAAATTATGAAGTAGCTGGTGCATCAGCGATCTCCTGTTTAACTGACTTTACTTATTTCGGAGGATCAAACGATGACCTATTAAACATTAAGGAAGTCTCTTCTCTACCAGTTCTGCGAAAAGAGTTTATTATTGACGAGTTCCAACTCTTCGAATCAAAAGCAATTGGTGCAGATGCTATTCTATTAATTGCTGAAGTACTCACAAAAGAGGAGGCACTACATCTCACCATAATTGCTCAAAGCTTAGGAATGGAAGTTGTCATGGAATTCCACAGTCAGTCTGAACTCTATAAACTCAATGTGTTTGTTGACGTAATTGGCATTAACAACCGCGATCTACATGCACAGAAAACAGATGTTCAAAACTCTTTCGATCTCTTCAAGTTTTTACCAAAAGACGGGACATTCATCTCTGAGTCGGGAATTAAAACTGGTTACGAATTACGTGCACTACAAAAATGTGGATTTCACGGAGCATTGATTGGCCAGAGCATACTTAAGCAGCAAAATCCAAAAGAATTTATCGAATCGTTACACACTAAAATCAATGCTGCATGATTGTAAAAGTATGTGGAATGAAAGATTCCCAGCAAATACGAGAAGTTGAAAAGTATGTTGATTTTATCGGCTTCATCCTCTATGATAAATCACCAAGGTATGTTGAAAAGACACCTGCAACTAGACATGCACAAAAAGTAGGTGTATTTGTCAATTCACCACTTGATAACGTGAAAAAACTTAGTGTAAAGCATTCACTCGATTATGTACAATTACATGGAAATGAGTCGCCCGAATATTGCCGATCGGTCTCGAATTATGTGAAGGTTATTAAAGCATTTGGAATTGAAACAGAGGATCAAATTACGGATACCACATTCTATGAAGAGTTTGTTGATCTCTTTCTCTTTAATACTAAAACGGAACAACATGGCGGGTCTGGTAAGCAGTTCAACTGGGAAATTCTAAGTTTCTATAAAGGAAAAATACCCTTTCTTTTAAGTGGCGGAATCAATTCAAACTCACTACAAGCGATTAAAGAATTACACCACCCAAAACTTGTAGGGGTAGATCTCAATAGTGGGTTTGAGATTAGTCCAGCAGATAAAAACATTGATGAATTAAAAACATTTATAGATGCAATTAAAAGCACAACCGTACACTCAACCTGATGACTTAGGCTTCTATGGAGAATTTGGAGGGGCATTCATTCCAGAATTGCTGCGCCCAAATGTTGAGGAATTAGATTCAGCATTTAGGCAGTATTGTTCACAAGATGACTTTAAATTAGAGTTCATTTGTTTACTGAAAGATTATGTGGGCAGACCAACTCCACTCTATCATTCCAAGAAGTTAAGTAAGAAATATAAATGCACTGTCTATTTGAAACGAGAAGATTTGAATCACACAGGTGCACATAAAATCAACAATGCTCTTGGGCAGATTCTTTTGGCGAAGAAAATGGGCAAGAAAACCATTATTGCAGAAACAGGCGCGGGTCAGCATGGAGTAGCAACGGCAACAGCATGTGCATTAATGGACATGGAATGTGTTGTTTTTATGGGAGAAATTGACATGAAAAGACAAGCCCCAAATGTGAAGCGAATGGAGTTTTTAGGAGCAACTGTCATTCCTGCAACAAGTGGAAGTAAGACACTAAAAGATGCGACCAACGAAGCAATTCGATATTGGATCAATCATCCTGATGCTTATTATTTAATAGGAAGTGTTGTTGGGCCACACCCTTATCCAGAAATGGTAGCACTATTTCAGTCGGTAATTTCACAAGAAATGAGAAGTCAACTATTAGAGAAAACAGGATCGGAATTTCCAACAAAAGTAGTTGCATGTGTCGGTGGTGGAAGCAATGCAGCGGGGGCTTTCTATCATTACTATCAAGAAGAATCTGTTGAATTAATTGCTGTTGAGGCATCAGGATTGGGATTAAAAAGTGGAAAGTCCGCAGCGACATCATTTCTAGGATCTCCGGGGGTTCTTCATGGAAGCATGACACTACTAATGCAAGGTGAGTTTGGACAAGTTACTGAGCCCTACTCCATTTCTGCTGGACTAGATTACCCTGGAATTGGTCCGTTGCATGCCCATTCAATTGAAGAAGGACGAACAAAGACTGTTTCTGTAACTGATAAAGAAGCATTGTCAGCAGCAAAATCACTCTCGCAAAATGAAGGGATAATTCCGGCATTAGAAAGTGCACACGCTCTAGCTGCTTTACAGCATATCGAAATTAAATCAAATGATATTATTGTCATCAATCTTTCTGGAAGAGGTGATAAGGACATGAAACATTATATCGAATCGAAATGAACGTATTCAAAAAAGATAAAAAGCAAATCAGCATCTTCGTTACTGCTGGATACCCAAAACTGGATAGCTTAAACGAACAACTCGAGTTGCTTGAATCGAATGGAATCGATTTTGTTGAAGTTGGAATTCCATTTTCGGATCCATTGGCAGATGGACCAACGATTCAAGCGACAAGTGAAATTGCGATTAACAACGGGATGAACCTACCGTTACTCTTTGAGCAACTCCACGATCGAAAATCGACGCTAACAATTGTTTTAATGGGCTATTTCAATCCGATTATTAGCTTCGGAATCGATAATTTCCTAAACGAATGTCAATTATTGGGAATAAGCACAGTCATCCTTCCAGATCTTAGTATCGAAATTTACGAACGGTATTATCAGGCAAAATTCGAGTCAAAAGGAGTCTTTCCCAGTTTTCTAATCACTCCCGAATCATCTAACGAGCGTATTCTGAAAACTGCTGAATTATGCAAAAATAGTTTTGTTTACCTGGTCTCTTCAAATGCAACCACTGGAGGGCAAAGCAATTTTAGCAATGATAGATTAAAGCGTTACGCTAAGATTAAAGAGATCTGCGGAAACACCCCTATGTTTATAGGATTCGGAATACAATCAAGTGAAGATGTAGAGAAAGTTCAATCAGTATCTGATGGAGCAATTATTGGATCTGCATATTTGAAGGCAGTAGGGAAGGGAGAAGAAATTGAATATTTGAATGAGTTGCGTTAAAGATAGCAGTGGCATCCTTTTATGCAATAAAAGATAGAGTGAATAGCCTGTTAAAACAACTATTTAACCTTTTTACCAGCAATAAAATCTTTCAAATAAAACGGTTCGAAATAGGCAACATCAACAAAATCTGCATTTGTAAACTTCTCAAATGCCAGTGAGACTTGTCCTTTAGCGGAAGATAGAATTGATGTATCGATCATGCAATTTCTATCTGTCCAAATTTCTCGCAATTTCTCAGCACCATCTCCAAAATAGACGAATGGCTCGAATTTACGGTACGAATCTGCCTCAATAATATCTGCAGAAATTTCTTTTAAACGATCACCACTAGGATCAATGAACAAGTTGTAAACTTCCATGCGCCGTGCATCAATCACCGAGCATAAATTATTGTTTGGGTGCTTTAATTTAGCTTGTTCAGAAAGAGCAGTAAGGGAATCAATGGCGATTAACGGGATGTCATGCGCAAAACAAAACCCTTTTGCAGTTGCAACCCCAATTCTCAATCCTGTGTATGATCCAGGACCAGACGCCACTGAAATAGCCGATAATTCTTTAGAGGAAATCCCTTCTTGATTGAGAACATTCTCGACGAACAATGTTAAATTTTCACCGTGAGAATAGCCGTCTTCTTGAAGTTCTTTCAACGCGCAGAGTTCACCACCTTTTGAAAGTGCAACAGAACATACTTTAGTTGCTGTTTCTAGGTGTAAAATGTACGTCATTCTATATGTCCCTTTCGGTGTTCTTCGGATTATCCCAGTCCTTTATGTAAACGCATTGATCATGCTCTAGTCCTAAAATTTTACCAATTGTTTTGTATTTGAACAGTCCCTTTTTCCAAACATAGGCAAGATCCAAAGATGTTGTTCGAGTGATACCATCCTCATCAAGGTAATCTACGTAAACTTCATAGTAGGACTCATAACTTGTGTACTTTGAATAAACTCTAATTGGTTTAACTTTGGTTGGTTTTCTCATACTACAACATCCGCAGAAGAGGTAAACCGACTTCATTTTAGATATTTTGATAATCGCCAAATTAGCTTCATGCTGAGAAATATAGGCAAGTTGATCAGCATAGGAGAACGAACATATCCAAAGACTGATAATTGTTATGATCACTTTCATTCGCTCACCTCTAATTTAAAACCTATTCCATGAACGTTGGTAATTTGAATTCGTTTGTCTTCTTTCAAATACTTTCTCAACTTCGTAATAAAAACATCTAAACTTCTACCAACAAAATAATCATCTTGTCCCCAAACAGCATTTAGAACAACTTCGCGTGCCACTACCTGATTTATGAACTTGCACAAAATTTTCAAGATTTGCGATTCCTTTTTAGTGAGGGTCTTCTCAAAATTCGTGTGGTTCAGTTGATAATTTATCGTATCGAAATTATATGAACCAATTTCATACGTATCTTTTTCTGCCGTTTCAGCGTGAATATTCACTCGTCGTAATAAAGCTGCCACTCGAAGTTGTAATTCCTCCACATTGAATGGCTTCGTTAGATAGTCATCTCCGCCCGCTTTGAATCCTTCAACTTTATCTTCATCTGCAGATTTAGCTGTTAAAAATAAGATAGGAATCTCCGTGTTCACTTTTCGAACGTCTCTTGCTAATGTGAAGCCATCCTTTTTTGGCATCATCACATCGAATATGCAAAGGTGGAATTTCTCGTTATTGAACCGTGTAAAGCCTTCAGCCCCATCAGAACAAAGAGTGACATCATAGCCGTCTGATTTCAATTGATCCGAGATAATAAAACCTAGGCTAATGTTATCTTCAACAAGTAAAATTTTTATTTTCATCGTTCCTGCTTGGGGTACTAATATAAGTGATTTAGTAACATGAACTAACTGGAAACAAACTCTAACATCGGATTTAACAGGAATTTAAGAGTTTAGCAATAAAAAACGCCCATCTTCAATTTTGAAAATGGGCGCACATTCTAAGAATCGTTAACTTCTAAAAATGAAGATCAACTTGCATTCTATACATTAATCCACTATTTGCAGAACCATCAGTTGTCAAATAACTAACATCCGTCTGAATTTTCAATTTATGCCCAACGATATACTTTGAAAGTCCTAATGTGTATTGCTGAAAAGCACTTTTCCCTGTAATTGTTTTAGGATTAATTTGGGTATATCTTCCTGCAATCTCCCAGTTATTTTTGAATAAATATCCAGCTTGGGCGTTGAAACCATCACCAACATAAACAGTTCGCGTTGTTACAGAAAGGTCATCATTGACTATAGATTGTTGAATCTTATCTGCATCACGCATTGCATACTCTCCCATAAATGAGAAGCCTTTAAACTTGAACATTAAGTCTACAAACAAAGCACTCACATTTGACTCAAAATAGCCATCAATATCTCCATCATCGTTTGTATCATAGCTCATGTATGTTCCTTGACTTGCTTTATCTTTCACTGCACGATCCTGCCAATCATAAATAGCAGTAACTGCCAACTTAGGTTTTGGCTCTCGCTTCAAATCTGCACCCACATAATCTCCTTTACTCGCAAAATTCCCAAAAGGCAAGAACTCAATTCGGCCTGTGTATTTGTATCCTCCTAGGTTATCTTGAACTAGGTTTCTTCCTTCTCCTTGAGAAAAAGCAAAAGCTTCTTTAACAACAAATTGTTTTCCCAATTTAAAGTGATGATGCAATTGTAGTCCAATATCACGATCGAGGTTAAATACTTTATTCAAGTGAGAGCGATCAACAAGTTGTAAATTGGCAGAGGATACAACACGCTCTCTGTTACTTGGGATTTTTGTTTGTCCAGTCCATAGTTCAAAATTTTGGTAGAAGTTCCATTTCAAAACGGCATCCAGAATCATTCTTGGAGCAAAATTTGTTCGATCGCTCACTTTACCAAGGTCCTTATTTGAGAGTCCTAATTCTATTTTATACTTTAATTTTGGAGACCATGCAAATCCTCCAAATTTCAACCGAGCTCTTCGAATCATCGAATTTGTAGTTGCTTGTCCAAATCCGGTGGAATCATTTACATTCCAATTCGCAACGAAAAGGGACTGAAATCGTATCCCAAATTTCATACTCCAAGAGCTATCAGCAGCAATGACATTGTAGATTCCTTTCCCAAATTTAGAATCAATTTTTCGTTGAGAAAATCCAAAGCTCGTAAATAGGACGAGTAGCGATGTTATTAATATTCTATTCATAATTAATTCATATTGTTGTTGTGCAAAGATGACGGAATTACATTTACATTTCATAATACTCAGTTCATCCTTAATGAAAACTTAAAGTTGGACGAGATTGGTAACATTTCCTTAATATTAAATTTCCAGAATATTGAAAGCATTGAAATACCTTCGCTCCATAATTGATACACAAACTATGTCTATACTATTAAAGAAATTAAATTTATTAATCCTCGCAACAGTAGCGTTTGGGTTTACAAGTCTATCGCAGTATCCAGATGAACAAGTAGTGATAACGGAAGTAGTTTTAGATAGTGAATTTTTCGATTTTTATTCAGATCTATTTGTAAATGACAAAGATGAGGAAGATCAAACTGAGAAATTAAAAGTAGGTTCGGTAAAGTTGCACTGGACAAGTTCAATTTCTGATAAAAAATTAAAACTTCGTTACAGAGTTGAAGGGGATGAAAATTGGATTGACTCAAAACTATTCTCATCAGACTCTACAAGCTATACTATTGGAGGGCTGGATGAAAACAAATTTTTCGAGTGGTCAATTGGATACAATGGCAGCTGGACATCTCCTCAAGAATTTCATTCCTTAGGTCTCCATTTATTCGAAAACTTTAGTGCAAAAGCAGGAGCTGAAAGCATGAAACTTACCTGGAGTATCGATTATGACATTGCTGCGAAATTGAAGAATCGAAATGTTATGGCAATCATTGAATATCAAAATGACATTGCCAAGAGAAGAGCCAAAAAGGGTCTCGAAGGAGGTGGCTGGAATTATACAGAACCCTTTTCAATTCTTGACAAAAAGATTGAGATTGACAACCTTAATGGGCATGACAAGTACGAGTTCAAAATTGGTTTTGCTCCATTCGCGAATATTGATGATGTAAAAAGTGATAAGAGCCAGATGATCTGGTCTAAAAAGGTAAAACAAAAGACAAAACGAGGTTGGGGCTTGTCGAAATTATTAATCTTAATTGGAGCATTGGCATTCTTTATTTTCGGAATGAAATTGATGAGTGAAGGACTTCAACAGGCAGCAGGTAGTAAACTTCGAGGAATGCTTAGTTCAATGACATCTAATCGCGTCAAAGGTGTGTTTACTGGTTTTGGTATTACTTCAATTGTCCAATCATCATCAGTTACAACAGTGATGACTGTTAGTTTTGTAAATGCTGGCTTGATGTCTCTACGTCAATCTGCGGGAGTAATGATGGGTGCTAATATTGGAACAACTATTACCGCATGGATAATCGTCTTTCTCGGATTTAAACTAAGTATTGGTGATTACGCTTACATGATGATTGCACTTGCGGCTCCGCTTTTGTTCATTTCTAAGGGAAAGTCAAAAGCTTGGGTAACAGCTATCTTTGGTTTTTGTATCTTGTTTCTTGGTCTTGGTGTACTTAAAGATGCAGTTCCTTCTTTGGATGCAGACTCAGCAATAGTTCAATTCTTCGTTGAATTTAAAGAGGCTTGGTATGGACCAGTCATGTTTGTAATGCTTGGTGCATTAGTTACTATTGTAATACAATCTTCTTCAGCTGCTATGGCACTGACTTTGGCAATGGTTGCTTCAGGAACAATTCCGTTTGATGTTGCTTGTGCTATGGTTCTAGGAGAAAATATCGGTACAACAATTACCGCAGAGTTGGCATCGTTAATTGCAAATGTTCACGCGAAACGATCAGCGAGGATCCACTCTATGTTTAACATCGTTGGTGTTTTATGGATGCTCCTCATATTTCACTTCTTCCTTGATGGTCTTGCATGGATTGTAACTGGAGACCCCTATACAGATGTAGCTGTTGCAGCAACGGCTATTGCACTATTTCATACCGCATTTAATTCTATCAATGTGTTTTTACTTATTTGGTTTGTGCCTCAATTAGTTAGACTAGCAGAGCGAACGGTAAAATCAAAAGGTGATTCCGATGAAGAATTTAAACTTGACTTTATTAGTGGGCCCCTGGGGTCAACTGCTGAACTTTGCATTCTTGAAGCAAAAAAAGAAGTTGCCAAGTTTGGTCATATAACAGGGAAAATGAATGGTTTTGTTGAAATTTTCGTCAATTCTTCAGATCGTAAAGAGAAAAATAAAATGCTTCGAAAGATTGAAAAATATGAAGAAATAACAGATAGAGTAGAAATAGAAATAGCCGAGTTTTTAGGGAAGACTGCTCAATTAGAAATGAGCAATGAAGCATCTGCAAATATGAGAGGAATGCTTAATATTACAACAGATTTAGAACGCATAGGTGATATTTTCTTCCAAATGAGTAAAACACTCGAAAAGAAAGATAGCGATAAAGTATATTTCACTCCAGAACAAAGAAATGGTTTAAATGATATGCTTAAATGCGTTGATACAGCCTTTGAAGTTATGAATGACAACTTAAATGCAGAGTATGGAACAATTTCAATGGACAAAGCAATCTCATGCGAGCGAGAAATCAATCAAATGAGAGATCAGTTAAGAGAAGAACACCTTTCAAACATAGGTACTGGCACTAATATTGATAACTCACTAGCTTACAGCAACTTATTCTCATCTCTTGAAAAAGTTGGAGATCATATCATCAATGTTTCTGAGCAAGTGGCTTTTGAAAACATCGATTAATTTATTATTTTTGAGAAGAAAGGAGCCTCGGCTCCTTTTTTTTTGCATTAAAATGCCATACAATCATGTCCAAAAAAGGAAGTCTTTTAGAAGTTGCCAGTGTTTTTTTTCGAATGGGAGCAATTGCATTTGGTGGACCTGCTGCACATATCGCGATGATGGAAAGTGAAATCATCACGAAGCGCAAATGGATGGATCGACAGCATTTTCTAGACTTAATGGGAGCTACGAATCTTATTCCTGGACCAAATTCAACTGAAATGACCATGCATTGTGGCCATGAGAGGGCAGGAATTGCGGGCTTATTCGTTGCTGGGATTTCATTTATCATTCCAGCGGTAATCATTACTGGATTTTTAGCATGGCTTTACGGAGAATACGGCACTATGCCAGAAGTTGAGCCTTTCATTGCAGGGATCAAACCAACTGTTTTGGCTATTATCGCTGGAGCTATATATAAACTGGGGAAGAAGGCGTTGAAAAGCGTTGAATTAGGAATTTTGGGAGTTTTAGTTGTCATCATTACACTACTAGGAGTGAATGAAATTATGGCTTTGTTGGGCGCAGGAATACTATGGATGTTGTTCTATCAAGTCAAAACAGGGATTAAGCCTAGTAGTGAAGACAACAAAACCAAAAAAGGGCTTCTTCCCTTAATTCTTTTGAAGGCTCCACTAGCAATTAGCGCAAAAATTTCGACACTCAAAATATTCTTCAGCTTTCTTAAAATTGGAGCTATTCTCTACGGCAGTGGCTATGTTCTATTCGCCTATTTGGATGCAGAATTGGTTACAACTGGTTGGCTATCTCGTCAAGAGTTAATAGACGCAATTGCGATTGGACAGTTTACACCAGGGCCAGTTCTTTCAACTGCAACTTTCATAGGATATCAACTTGGGGGATTCTGGGGAGCCGCTGCTGCAAGTGCTGGAATATTTCTACCCTCATTCATCTTTGTACTGATTCTCAACCCATTAATTCCAAAAATGAGGAAGTCAAAAATTCTTGGACAATTCTTAAATGCAGTCAATATTGCGGCAGTTGCCATAATGGTCACCGTATTGTTCGAAATTGGAAAAGAATCACTGGTAGATTGGCGAACAATTGTGATCGCTTTAGTAAGTTTCATAGTTACCTTTGGATGGAAAAAAATTAGTGTTATGTGGGTTGTTTTAGGAGGTGCAGGGCTTGGTTATTTACTTCATCAAATTGGCTAAAATGCTTGAAATGCTATTATTTCTAATTTATGAAATATTCGATGGGAAATAGCTTATAAAAGAACGAGAGCCCAAGACGGGAGTCCGAGCTCTCATTACACTAATCAACCTAACCTACTACTACATGACAAAGTTAATGGATGGATTGACATAACAAAGGGCAAATTGAAGTTTTTTTTAGGAACCTATTTTTTAGCCATGAAATGATTTCAACCATCGGAAATAGAGTATGATTTAGATTTGATAGCGATGAATCGCAACTGAGTACTACGCTATGAGTACTTTTTTTCAGTAAACCGTTTTAGTGAACACTAAAAAACATCCTTCTATTTGTAATTAAGATTCCAATAATCCGTCTATCTTTACAATGAAGATTTGAAGAACAATCTTAATATTGAAGCATGAAATCAGTTCTAATTATCGACGATGAAGCCGATATTCGAGATATTTTAGCCTATAGTCTGAAAAAAGAAGGCTTCAATGTACTTACTGCAGAGAATGGTCAAGCTGGAATTGAATCTGCAAAGATGCATAAACCTGACATTATCATTCTTGATGTAATGATGCCAGAAATGGATGGTATCGAGGTTTGCCAAATATTGAGATCAGACCAATCGACCAAAGACATTCTAATTTGTTTTCTAACAGCCAGAAGCGAAGATTATAGTCAAATTGCCGGACTCGATGCTGGAGCTGATGACTACGTTGCAAAACCAATAAAGCCACGAGTTTTAATCAGTCGACTAAAAGCAATTCTACGTAGAAATCAATCATCGTCGTTACCTCAATCTGAATCATCAGATTTAATAATTGATCGTGAAAAATTTAGTGTCATTAAAAATGGTGAACCCATTCATCTTCCACGAAAAGAATTTAATCTTCTTGAATTGCTAGCTTCCAAACCTGGAAAAGTCTTCGATCGAGATGTGATTCTTGAAACTGTGTGGGGAAGTGATGTTGTGGTAGGTGATCGTACAATTGATGTTCACATCCGCAAACTTCGAGGGAAAATTGGTGATGATTATATTAAAACCATAAAAGGGATTGGATATAAGTTTACACCAAAACATAAAAGCTAGGATCAAGTATCTCCCTTCAACCTTAGTAAAGATATCAACTACTTTATTGTATATGCAATTGATCCTGTGATAGTCATTCCTTGATGAAGGTATTCAAATATTTGAGGCACTGAACCATAGGATTCATAATATTTTTTACGTGCAAAATTCAATAAGTTAGATCCTCTTATACTAGTATTCCATCTAGGCGTCTTCTCTTGATCGTGAATCTTACCAAACCCTTTTGTAATCTTAAATGACAAATTGTGAAATGGCTGTTCATATACGTCTGGAACTGATCCAACTCCAATAACGGCTAATTTTTTCCCTTGGACATTGTATGAAATATTGCAGCCCAAATACAAAGAATCATTTGAAAAATTCAAAAATGCATTCACTACATAGGGTGATTGACCATACATCGCTCTGTAATTTCCGATTATTTGCCCGGTACGTGCATTTGCTATTCGCACCTCCTTTTCACTCATAGTTACGCCTCCTACTTGAGTACGAACCTTATTCATGTTAATCAGTGACTTAACATACGTGAAATTTGCACCTATAACAAAACGAATATGTTGGCTCGATGGTTTGTCGAAACCAATGACTTTTCTAACTTCAAGTTCTGCTCCATATAATTGAGCTTCATCAGTATTGATAGGCATAAATTCATTTGGTGCAGCAACATTAGCAACAACCTCAATAGGGTCGATGAACTTCTTATAGAATACACTTGTCGAAATTAATTCAGTCCTCCCAAAGAAACGTTCCCATCTTAGGTCTAAATTATGGATTAACGTTTGCTTTAGATTGATGTTTCCTAAATACCTTCTTCCTTGAATTGGATCATATATTTGCGATATAGAAATTTCACGAAAAGAAGGTCTAGCAACAGTCTGTGTGTATGCAGCTCTAATATTAGTTGATCGAGAATAGTGTAAGGAATCTTCCTGTTTCCTAAGCTTATACACCATATTAATAGAAGGGTAAATCCCTAATGAATTTAGTACCACTTCATTATTATATCTAGGTTCAGAAGAATCAAACTCAGCATTAGAGGATTGCCCTGTGTATTTATTAGTATTATGCTCCATCCGTGCTCCATAGGTTGCGCTGATTTTTTTTGAAATTGGAAGTACATTCATTATATATGCCGAATTAATCAATTGATTAGCACTGTAAATATTAGCTCTTTCTTGTTGTCCAGTTGCATACGTTCCATTGCCCGATTGTGGCGTCCAAATATTATCATCTTGGAAAAACCAATCTGGGTCATTTGGTACACCATTAGATGTATTATATAAACGAAAGATATATTCGGAAACATCAAAAGTTCTTGCTTTAAACGTAGACAATCCACCAAACGAAAAAACAGCATCCAAAGAATCCCATTGTTTAAATGTATAATCAATATCAAATCGGCTACTTATATTAAACTCCTTTAGACTTCTAAATATTCTACGAACTTCGGCTCCAACAGATTCCTCCCACAAATATTGCGTCTCACCAGTTGATGTGTTTTTAACAACCTCTAACACTGTTGAACGAATGTCAGGGTCAGAGATTTTAGAGAGTGTTGGACTCATTCTCCAAGTTAACTTCCATCTGCCAGAAGTCTCTAAAAAGTGAATTCCTGAGAGGTTTGCAGTAGAAACTGATCGCTCTGTATACTGAAGTCCTTGTTTTGTAAGAGTTGCTTGATTACTATCATAATTAGTCTCTAATAAATTCGCTGCGTAAGAAGTTCCATTTTGCGTATGGAAAAGAATTAAAGACAATTTGTTTCGACCTTTCTTAATCGATTGGCTTACTAACGCAGTCCAAAGTACATCACGCTGTGCCTGTTCTCCTCTAGAGGTTCTGTCTCGAAATAGATTAGTTTCATTTGGGTCTGTGTCTTTAAGAAACTCATTATATTCAACATCCTTAAAATAGGTATTTGCTGCACGGTAATTAAGCACAAAATTATAACCATATTTTATCGATTTAGTATTCTTTCTCTTAAAGGAACGTTGATTTCCATAAGCAAATGCATAACTCTGATTTAAGAAACTGAACGATTTTTTAGTAGCCATCGTTTGATTAAAACTTCGCGTATACGTTTCAGTGAGAGATGAGGAATTAACTGGGTTTGGTATTGGTTGATCTGGATTTAAAGGTAGACCTCTAGTGCCATCATCCATACCAAGAAAATCCAACTTGCCCCCTTGATAAGAGATAAAATTAGGATTAAATGAGGCATTCATATTATATCCCAATCCAGCTTTAAAATAGATCGTTTTTTTTATGGGAAAATCTTTCGTCGTAATATTCACAAGTCCTCCTGTAAAGTCTGCCATGAGATTCGGCGTAAACGTCTTATATATCGTGATGTTTTCAAGTAAAATTGCAGGAAATATATCTAATTGCACCGAATTATTATCCGGGTCTAAGCCTGGAATTTCCATTGCATTTAGTGTGGTTTTTATATATCTATCGCCTAATCCACGTATATAAATTTTCTTGCCATCTTCAACTGATGCTCCTGGGGTTTTTCCAATAGCAGCAGCAGCATCTGACACCCCTGTTCGCCTTATGGCTTCTTGAGTCAACTGTTCAGAGCTACTGTTACCTTCCAATCTGGCCATATCACCAGCAAGCTCAGTTTTTGGAGCTCCTTTCGTGTTAATGCCTATGACCTCAATTGCATCCAACTTTTGAATAGCCTTCGTTTTACTCATCATTATACGAAGACTTACAAGGCTATCGTCTGTGATGTAAATGAAGCGTCTTGAGTCAATGTACCCTTCATTACTATTAATAAACAGTAATTCATGCTTTCCTTGGGTAAGTTTAAGTGTAAAAGCACCATCAAAATCTGATCGTGCTTTACCCTGCCCATCTACTTTAACAACAACCCCATAAATGAATTCCCCAGAAATACTATCAAGTATTGTTCCTTCTACGATCTGCTGTGCGTTGGCAAAAATTGCAACAAACAAATTGACTGTGAGAATAATCAATTGTTTTACTTTCATAACAAGAGTTTGAAAAATTGACTGCCACTAAAAAGTGATGACAGTCATTAAATGATTTATTATCTAGAGTTTGTTTTGTATTGAGAGCCACGTCCAACCATTAAACACTGTAAGTGTCGCACCAGATGCTGTTGTAGTTGTCATCGCGTTATTCGCTGCCGTTTGATCTGCTGAGGAGACGGTACAGCCGTTTAGCCCTGAATTATCTTGAGAAGTTGTATAAACATTCACTCCTGTAAATTCCATACTAGAAAAAGATAATAATGGTGAGATACCCGTTAGATGAGTAAATGCATCCGTTTTAGGGTCTACACAATTGTTTTGATAGGATGCTCTAATTTTAATCAACCCGATCTTAACATTTGTAACAGTCCCTTGCGCTTTAGATTTAAAATCACCTGTTGCTTCTGTTCCTCCATAAGTATAGGTCGTACCATTTAGAAGCGTGAATAATCCTGTAGTATTTGTAATTCCTTCTGGCCCGTCAACCTCAAGAGCTTCATCAGACGTAGAGCCACTAATTACAAGGAAGTTAGATATACTTCCCGCATAATTCATATCAATATCAATCCCGTCATCACCTTGAAACCCTACAATAATATTAGAAACATTAACTGTTCCTCCGAAAAATTCAATACCATCATCTAAGTTGGATACAATCTCAATATTTGATATCATCGTTCCGTTACCAACACCCCCAAGCGTAAGTCCGTTAATTTCATTACCAGCTCCTATTAGAGCTCCTCCATGACGAATTGAAACATACGAGATCATTCCAGAGTTATCTGTAACAACACTCCCTCCAAAAGCTCCGTAAGTACTAGATACTGGAATACCTTCTATCTGTGACAGAATATCTCCATCTGCCGCAGAAATTGGGGCATAACCTAAAACAATAACCCCTCCCCAAAGACCTTTGTCAACTTCTGACAAGTTCGTTCCTGTCATTTCACCGACTGCTATGTTGTCAAGTACAGAAGTAAAAATAATTGGTTGAGCTGGTGTTCCAACTGCATTTAATTTTGCTCCCTGTGCAATCACTAACGCTGAAGCTAATGTTCCTGTTCCTTCTTGACCTTTAATAATAGTACCAGGTTCGATAGTTAATGTCGCTCCATCTCTAACTACAACCTTACCCACTATTTCATAAATAGTATCTGCTGTCCACGTTTCATCCACTGAAATAGAACCCGACTTTTTAACATTTGATGAGACTTGTTCATAAACACATGTACTGTTTTCTTTTTTTGCCTTCTCATCGTAATTAATTGCTGATGGGTCGGTGCATCCTTTCTTACATGATAATGTTCCTAAGGCAATAGTTGCAATCATTGCTGCAATACCTATTTTCATTTTTTTTGTTTTCATAATATTATCTTTTTGTTCATCACAAATTTCATGACTATTTACGAATCCGTGATTTCCTCAGTTTTATTTCTGTGTTATTTTCATGTTATGAAATTTCACCATTACTTAATACAGCCTATGCTAAATTTAACCTAAGCGTAATGCTCTTGTAAACTAAAAGTCAAACTCATCAACTACTTTTAAACTGTACCTCGAATTTGAGCTATATTTAATTTAAAAAAATGGTAGGACAGCCAATTGAAACAGTTTTGTTAGTGGATGATGACCCAGATGTTATTGAGTTCCTCTCCTACAACCTAAAAATCGGCGGCTACAAAGTCTTTTCGGCAGTAAATGGTCTTGAGGGGTTGAATAAGACAATCGAACTTCAACCTTCATTGGTGTTGTTAGATCTTATGATGCCAGAAATGGATGGAATCGAAACCTGTCAAGCAATTCGAAATGATAACTCAATAAATCAGCCTATAATAGCTTTTCTAACATCTCGCTCCGAAGATTATTCGCAAGTCGCTGCTTTAGATGCTGGAGCAGATGACTACATTACGAAACCTGTCAGACCAAGATTACTGATTAGTAAAGTAGGTTCTTTATTAAGACGGGCCGCTGAAAAGAGTAACGACTGGCTTGGACATGGTCTAGTTATTGATCGTGAGCAATTTTGCATAATTCTAAATGAAAAGAAAATAGATCTCCCAAAAAAAGAATTTGAAATTCTTGAACTTCTAGCAAGTAAACCTGAAAAAGTGTTTGATAGAGACAAAATACTATCATTGGTTTGGGGAGATGATACCATCGTCGGATCTAGAACAATTGACGTTCATATTAGAAAACTAAGAGAGAAAATTGGAGACAACTGCATAAAAACCGTAAAAGGTATTGGATATAAATATGTTAGGTAAACTCTACAATCCATTACACCTCCTGAAAAGTATTTCACCTACTATTGTAGATTGACTATATTCGCACTATCAAAGAAGTTGGCAATACATACAACGAAAAATGAGAAACCTAAGACCTTATCAAATTTTACTTGCTGGAAGTTCTCTTGTTGGGTTTCTTGCATTTGTAATTTTACTAATATTTAACCTCACTGGAACTGAGCTTAGTTTGATTAGTATGGTCATTTTTCCACTAATAATTGGACTGGTAACGTACTTGATCTTCTACTTTTTTATTCGACGTTTCCTAACTCAACGGCTAAATCTACTCTATCGATCTATTCGGAAAGGGAAATTTAATCGCGAAGAATACAAACAATTTAGCATGACAGCAGATGTTATGACCACCGCAGAGGATGATACAGTTCAATGGACAAATGAGAAAAATGATGAAATCCTACAACTAAAGGAGCAAGCCAAGTTTCGTCGAGAATTCCTAGGGAATTTAGCGCATGAATTAAAAACGCCTGTATTTTCCGTTCAAGGATATATTCTAACACTTTTGGATGGTGGATTAGAAGATGAAAACGTTAATCGCAACTTCTTAGAAAGAGCTTCGAAAGCTACAGATAGAATGTCTAGTATTTTGGATGATCTTGATCAACTAATGAAATATGAAGTGAATGCAATTCAGATGGAAATCACTGACTTTGACATTAAGAAATTAACCGAAGAGATATTCGAGGATGCTGAAGTAAAAGCTGAGAAAAAACATATTTCCATGAAATTTGCTCGTGATTTTGATCCGATAATGGTAAAAGGTGATCGCGGAAAAATTGGTCAAGTACTCACCAATTTAATTATAAACTCAATCTCCTATGGTTCTGAGAATGGTGAAACCAACGTTCGCTTTTACATCTTTAATGATATTATTACTGTAGAAGTTTCTGATAATGGATTAGGCATTGATGAAGCCCATTTACCAAGACTATTTGAACGATTCTATCGCGTTGAGAAGAGTCGGAATAGGAATGAAGGTGGATCTGGACTCGGTTTGGCAATTGCGAAACATATAATTGAGTCACACGGTCAAACAATCACAGTTCGTAGTACCCCAGGAGTAGGAAGTACATTTACATTCAGTATAGATAAAGGCAAGAAGTGATTTTTTCCTTTAGCGCTTTACGGGCTATTTACTATATCTTTTATTGCATAAAAGCGACTTCGAAAAGAAAATAACTTAGCATAAAATGAAGTCACTAAAAAAGGCACTTGATTTCTCAAGTGCCTGTAATTCTATATGATGATGTTCTTAATTAGATGATGCTGAAGATGCAGCGTCTAACTTCAATAATTCTGTGATAACCTCATCCGTGATGTCTTTTCCATTTGCTACAAGAACTGTGGTCGCATCCAAGACATAGTCTAATTTGTTCTTATCTGCAACGCTTTGAACTGCTTCTTGAACCATCGCCAAGATTGGACCGTTTAACTCTTGAGAATAAGCTTGGAGTTCTTGTTGAAAGGACTCATCTCTAGCAACTAACGCAGCTTGTTTCTTTTGCAACTTCTCTTGTTCGATTTTCATCATAACGGGAGAAAGTGTGTTCTCTTTTCCTTGGTAAACTTGAATTGCGTTATTCAAATCTGTTTCCATTTCTTGAAGTTCTAGCATCCCAGCATATTCAAATTCCTGAAAATCTTTTAGTGCAGCTTTGCGAGATGGCAACGTATCCAACAATGCTTGTGAATTTACGTGACCAATTGACGACTGTGCCATTGCAGATCCTGCGCCTACAACTAAACAAACTATTAGTAATAATCTTCTCATGTTTTTTTTTAATCAACTCGAATTAATCGAGCATTTATTTCTAGTTTAACTTGGTAATTTATGCGTAGTTACCTACTTTTTTTTAACCTCCTTTAGTACCATCTTACTGATATCGTATTTTGCATCAGCATAGATCAAATTACTTTGATTTGCCTTGTCGAATACCATTGCGTAAGATCTTTTTGAAGCAATTGTTTGCATGGCATCGTATATTCGATCTTGGATTGGCTTGATCAATTCTTTTCGTTTATTGAAATAATCACCTTTCACCCCAAAGCGTAATTTTTGCATTTGCATTGCTTCCGTTTCTAATTTGTCAATCTCCTCTAATCGCTTCTTTTTTTCCTCTATTGGAAGTAAAACTTCTTCTCTTGCGAAGTTCTCTTTCTTTTGGCGAAGTAGGTCGTACCGTTGTTCGATATCCTTTGTCCAACGGTCTGCTAATTTATCCAACTTTTCTTTCGCAGCTGCATATTCGGGCATTTCATTCAGAATAAAATCTGAATCTATGTATGCATACTTCTGACTATAGGCAAACCCTGTGCCAAGAATCAATGTAAGAGAGAGAATTAATGCTTTCATGACTTATTTCTTTTTCAGCCGAACGGCGAATTTAACACATTTATTGTGAACGACGATTATATTTTAGAGTTCTCCAAGATTCATTCCAATAGTAAAGTTCAGCTTAGGATAGAAGCCATCACGAGTTACTTGCTGATCAGCTGCGCTTCCAAATCCTGAAGACCACGAATCGAAGTTGTCAAATCCAAGTCCATAATCCAAACCTAACATTCCAAACATTGGCAGGAATACTCTAATTCCGATTCCCGCAGTACGTTTTACATTAAACGGATTAAATTTCTCAAATGATGGATAAGTATTCCCTGCTTCGGCAAAAGCTAAGACATAGAATGTCGCTGATGGGTTAAGTGAAATCGGGTAGCGTAATTCAAGTGTGTACTTAGCTATCAGCGGATCTCCATTCACTGAACTCAAGGCATTATCTTCATACCCTCGCATTGCTATAATTTCTCTACCACCAATTTGATTCACTCCTGTTAATCCACTTCCACCCATGTAAAATCTATCGAATGGAGTTAAACCTTTAGATGTACTGTATGCTCCCATAAAACCAAAACCAAATCGTGGCATTAAAACCAACTTTTTGTCAGCCGTCAAAGGTAAATACCACTCTCCTGTTAACTTGATTTTATAATACTCTAAGTACTTATAGCGCTCTTGTGGAGTGTAATCCGAATAGTCATCAACACCATCAAAATATGAATAAGGTAATGTTCCGTTAGCTGTAAACTTAAGACTAGATCCCCCTTGAGGATAGATTGGAGAACTCACAGAACTACGTTGCAAGACATACCTCAAACTGATGTCGTTTGCATAACCATCTGTGAAAATTCCGAATCTAGCATCATCAACAACATCGTAATACTTATAGCTTAACTCGTAGTATGCTTGGAAATAATCATCCGGCCATTTCTTACGACGCCCTAGTCCAACGCCAACCCCTGTAATTGCCAATCCTTTGTAATCAGGGTTTGTTTTTGCTAGACCGTTTTGAGATAGTGCTGTATGGTTCACCCACATTGAAAATGAATTTGGCTTCTTACCTCCCATCCATGGTTCGGAAAATGAAAAGTTATACCCTTGATAAAACTTACCATTTGTTTGAGCACGAATTGAAAGTCGCTGTCCGTCACCGCCAGGTAGAGGAGTCCATGCACCCTTCTTAAATATGTTTTTAATACTGAAATTATTGAACGTCAATCCAAGCGTTCCAATTAATCGCCCGCCAGAACCATTTACGCCAGCACCACCATAGCCTCCTGATAATTCAATTTGATCCGATGATTTCTCTTCAACAATATATTCAATATCAACCGTTCCATCTTGTGGGTTTGGAATTGGGTTGACTTGAAATGCTTGCTCATTGAAATAACCTAGTTGTGCTAATTCTCGCTGCGTACGAATGATGTCATTACGATTAAATAAATCACCAGGCTTCGTTCTAATTTCGCGACGAATTACGTAATCGTTCGTCTTTGTATTCCCTTTGATGATAATTCGTCGTATTCGAGCTTGCTTTCCTTCAATAATTCGCATCTGGTAGCTAATATGATTATCAATTACAGATGTTTCTACAGGGATGATTTGAAAAAACAAATATCCTCGATCCATATAAAGAGAAGAAACATCACGTGAATCTGGACTCATAAAAAGTCGTTGTTCAAGTAACGATTTATTGAAAACATCACCCCTTGTTATTCCTAAAACAGTATCCAGGAGACTTGACCTAAATTTAGTGTTTCCAATCCATTCAATATCACCAAAATAATATGTTTGACCCTCATCTATATTGATGTCAATTTGTAAGTTTTTACTATCCGCAAGATATACAGTGTCAGAACTTACAACTGCATCACGCAATCCAATTGCATTATATTTATCAATCAATGTTACTTTATCACGATCATACGCTGATTGAGAAAACTTCGAACGTTTGAAGAATCTCCACCATGCTTTTTGTTTGGTATCCTTCATGGCTGATCGGAGTTTCCAATCTTTTATCGACTCTTGACTTGTAATTTCAATTTTTCCAATTTTCACTCGTGAGTTTTTCTCAACATTAATCGTAAAAACTTCTGAGTTATTCATTAGTGGATCCTCAGATCGAGTAATATTAACACCGATCGAGTAATACCCCTTCTCTCGATAGAAGCCTTTAATTCTACTTTCAGTTGCAAAAATTAAGTTTTCTGTAATTGTTTTTCCAGAAAACAGGTTGATTTCTTCACGGATCTTATCAGCTTCTCTTTTCGTAACTCCTTCAAATCTAAATCTAGAAAGTTTAGGCCGAGGTTGGAGTTTAATCACCAAGTAAATCACACCCGCAATTTCTTTCTCCGCTAATATTTCAACATCAGAAAACAATCCTTCATCCCAAAGATTAGTGATTGCTTTTGAAATTTTCTCCCCTGGCAGTGTTATTGTTGATCCTGGACGGAGTCCTGCAATTAGTTTGATAGCATTATGGTCAAAGTTTTTAGCACCTTCAACTCGGATTGGTCCAATTTCATATTGTTGCGGATTTAGATAATTGATAGTAATCTCACCGATCATTGTTGCGCCATCAGCGATCGTATCTGTTGGTTCTTGTGCGTTAACGGTTAAAGTCAAGCAGAGAATTCCAAGCAAAGTGAATAATTGTTTCAACATCATAAATTCTTTTCTATTTGGGCAGATACCATTCCAAATCTTCGTTCTCGCGATTGATAGTCAAGTACTGCTTTATATAAGTCTTCTCTTCCAAAATCTGGCCAGAGTACATTGGTAAAATGAAGCTCTGAATAAGCAATTTGCCAAAGTAAGAAGTTACTTACTCTGTGTTCACCACTTGTCCGAATCAATAATTCTGGATCTGGGATTCCTTTAGTTGACAAATGATCAGAGATCAAATCATCATTTACATCTTCCAGATCTATTTCTCCTGTGGATACTTGTCGTGCAATTTCGCGCGTAGCATTCACCAATTCCCATTTAGCACTATAGTTCAATGCTAAAATTAAATTGATTCCAGTATTGTTTTTCGTTGTTTCGTAGGCATCTCGTAATTCATCTTGACAGGATGCAGGAAGTCCGATTGTGTTCCCAATAGTGGTAATTACAACATTACTTTTATGTAATTCTTCAACTTCGTTACCAATCGTTTTCACGAGTAAGTCCATTAATCCATCGACTTCTTCTTTCGGTCGATTCCAATTTTCAGTAGAGAAAGCATAGAGCGTCAGATATTCAACATCCATGTCTTGTGCAGCCTTTAGTGTTTCTCGAACTGCCTCCACACCGAAATTATGACCAAACAAGCGTTCTTCGCCCTGTTGTTGAGCCCAACGGCCATTTCCATCCATGATCACAGCAATGTGTTTTGGAGTAGTATCTCGATTTATTTTTTCTAAAAGACTCATCTATTCTGAGAATTGATAACGAAAATAAACAAACATTAGTATATGCCTGCTATACAAGGGCAGAGCTTAACGTAGTTTAACAAAAAAGAGGGAAATGGTTTTCCAAATCCCTCTTTAAATTTATGCGATATAATGTTACTCAGCAAGAACAATAATTTTATTGTTCAGCATCTCCATAACACCACCTTTAATGTCAATATGAATGACATTTTTATTCGATTTATCTACTTGAATCAGTTCGCTTATTTTCCCTGTTACATCAAAGGCTTTATCAAGATTAACCTTAACAACTCCTGCACTCAATGCAGAGATAATTGGCGCGTGATTCGACAATACCTGAAACCCACCATTTAATCCAGGAAATTGAACTGCTTCTGCTTCCCCTAAGAAAATTTGTGCTTCTGGCGTGATGATTTCTAATTGCATGTGCTTTCTTATATTAAGCGTTTTCAGCCAACATTTTCTCTCCAGCTTCGATCACTTCTTCGATTCCACCTTTAAGGTTGAATGCTGCTTCAGGGTACTGATCGTATTTACCATCAAGAATTTCGTTGAATGCTATAATTGTATCTTGAACATCAACCAACACACCTGGCAATCCTGTAAATTGCTCCGCTACGTGGAAAGGTTGAGATAAGAAACGCTGTACACGACGCGCCCTATGAACGATCAATTTATCCTCTTCAGATAATTCATCCATTCCAAGAATTGCGATAATATCTAACAATTCTTTATATCGTTGAAGTGTTACTTTCACGCGTTCAGCACATGTGTAATGCTCTTCACCAACAATTTCAGCTGTAAGAATACGAGAAGTTGAATCCAATGGATCCACTGCTGGATAAATCCCAAGTTCAGCAATCTTACGAGACAATACTGTTGTTGCATCCAAGTGAGCAAATGTGTTGGCTGGTGCTGGATCGGTTAAATCATCTGCAGGAACATAAACTGCCTGTACAGATGTAATCGAACCATTTTTTGTAGAAGTAATACGTTCTTGCATCGCTCCCATCTCCGTTGCCAATGTTGGTTGGTAACCCACGGCTGATGGCATACGGCCTAGAAGTGCTGACACTTCAGATCCTGCCTGTGTAAATCGGAAAATATTATCAACGAAGAAAAGGATATCACGTCCTTGCCCTTCTCCATCTCCATCACGGTAATATTCTGCCAAAGTCAATCCTGACAAAGCAACACGAGCACGTGCCCCTGGAGGCTCATTCATTTGTCCAAATACGAAAGTTGCTTTCGATTCTTTCAATTCATTCATGTCGATTTTATCAAGTTCCCATCCGCCTTTTTCCATAGACTCCATGAACTCATCGCCATATTTAATAATTCCTGATTCTAACATCTCACGAAGTAAATCATTCCCCTCACGAGTACGTTCACCCACGCCTGCAAATACTGACAATCCAGAATATGCTTTGGCGATATTGTTAATCAATTCTTGAATCAATACTGTTTTTCCAACACCTGCTCCACCGAAAAGACCAATTTTTCCCCCTTTCGCATAAGGTTCAATAAGGTCAATTACTTTAATCCCAGTCCAAAGAACTTCAGTTGCTGTTGTCAAGTCTTCAAACTTAGGTGCTTCACGGTGAATGGATGCTCCATTTGAGTTATCCAAATCAGCCATCCCATCGATTGACTCTCCAACAACGTTGAAAAGACGACCTTTGATTTCATCACCAATTGGCATTTTAATCGCAGATCCTGTGGATGTCACTTCCATCCCTCGTGTAAACCCATCCGTAGAATCCATAGATACTGTACGTACCGAGTTTTCTCCAATATGCGATTGCACTTCAAGAACAACACGTGTCCCGTTTGGCTTGTACACTTCCAATGCATCATAGATGTTTGGTAGTTCGGACCCTCTACCGAAACTTACATCAACTACAGGACCAATGACCTGTGAAACTTTACCCTTAACATTCGACATTTTGGCGTCTATTTATGAGATTTAAATCTTCTATTTGTTCAACTCCGATTTCCCGGAATTTGGGTGCAAATATACGCCTTTTCTCCAAACCAATGATGGAATAGCAATAAATATTTAGCTGATTTTAGATGAGTTGAGGTATTTCGAGTATTAATCCCCTAGTTGGTAAACTTGAACGTTAATTATGCCACTCAAATTGCCCCCTTCTTTATTCCAAAGATAAACAGCAAATTGGTTTGATTTTGACGTTTTCTTCAGCGCATAGGAAAAATCAAACTGAATACTTCTATCCTCTCTAATTTTCATGTTTTGAACTATGGAAATCGCTTCATAATTGATTGTCTCGCCAGAGATTGAGTCTTTTGATGAAAACACAATGTGTATCTCTCTATCAAGGTTTAGTTCATTAATCTGCCCTGTTATTCGTATAAGCTTTGGTGACGAAAAATCAGTTGCAAATAAATTAAAAAATTCACTTTTACCAAATAAAACATGTTCAACCTTATTCGTTTTTACGCGACTTAAAAAGTGATTCCTTTCGAATAGAGTTTGTCCAGAAATTTGATCCTTATAAATAGGGTGATACCATTTGTAAAGGTTAGGTCTCCTAGCAATAGTGTACACCATATAGTCTACAAGAGTGTCTGACTCCCTATCCGTTAACTGAAACATACGCATTGGTATATTTAGAGATCTATTCATTTCATTTTCCATTGCCCATCTACCACCAGTGCTAGGAGGAGTCCCTATTACTTCGCGAGAAATTAAGCGGACAAGATTGCCATCTATATGCTCTCCTTTATGGAGGATAGAATAATTAAAGTTTAGATGGATTCCAAAAAACACAATCGTAATCACGCAGTAAACAACAGAATACACCCTAGACTTTGAGACCTCATCGATAGTCATGAAGAATGCTCCAATAAAAAAGATGACCAGGTACAATGCTGTTCTATCTCCGGGGTAATTAATCCCTAAAACCCAATGCTGACCAAGTATATTCCCAATCGCCAAAAACAGGAATAGTGCAAACGTGTACTTTGGATTAAAAATAGTTCTTTCTTTCCAAAAATGGCGCAAAAGAAAGGCTCCAATGAGAAGACAAATTAAGGATAAAAACAAATCAAGAACGATATGTTTCACGTTCCAAATATAAGGAGTTATCGTATGGATCGTTGTTTCAAAAAAACCTTCATTTCCGCCATAGTACAACTTACCTAAACCCTTTAATGTGAATGAATAACTAATCAAGAAGATTAGCGGAGCAATCCCCACACTTGGGACAATCAACCACCATTTTGACAAGTGTTTCCATGAAAAAAGAAAGGCAAATACAATGCCGACCAGTCCAAAAGGAATCAATGTGAGATTTGAGGTGATGGCAAGAACCCAAGCGAAAACAATTAGTATGAGTGTGCGTCCTTTTGGATTAGAATAAAGCGAGGTAGTTTGTTGCAAAGCAAGTAGCATGAAAGCAAACGAAAGACCATACCCTCTTGCCAAAGCGAAATATTCGAGAATAAACGAGATGCAAACCAACCCGATGAGCAAACCATAAAAATTTGCTTTCTGCCGGAAAAGTCCCTTCAAACTATAAATCGACCAGAAATAAATTGGAAACGCTAAAAGACTGGCAAGACGTACAACCAGCATAGAATCAGAATGAAAGATTCGTATGAATAGTCCACCAAGAAAACTGAGCAAGAAATGATTATTAGCATCAACATATCCTTGTGAGGGGAGAGGATTCCAATTGATCATATACGACCATTTGGTGACGAGTTCATCGTGAATATAGAAAACGGAAACTGCTCGGAAGATTAGGTAGCAATATATGGCTATAAAGAGAAGGGAGATTAATCGCCGTTCCAACAAGCTATACAAAACATTTTCAATTTGACTTCTCATTCTCTATGACCCTAATACCAAGCAAATTTAAGATTTTGCATTTAAGGTTACATTTTTGTAAATCAGATATTTCACTGGGAAATACGAAAATAGAACGCTCAACAAAGAAACTAAAGAAATTATCACGACTCCATCCATGAAAGAAAAGGCGATAGGAAACGGTTCACCGCCCGAATTAGGCATCGTAAGTAAATCAAATTGAAGTTGCAAAAAACAAACCGAATACCCTATAATCGTTCCGAACAAAATGCCTTTTCCAGCTATCAACAATCCTTCTAAAAAGAAGATTTTGAAGATAAATTGCTTGTTCGCGCCAAAGCTTTGCATGGTTTTGATATTTCCAAGTTTTTCAACAAAGAGCATTGTCAAGGATGCAACAAGATTAAATGCTGCAAGGATGAAAATGAAGACCAAAATAAATAGAACGATTAATTTCTCCGACTTACTTGTCTTATAAATCAATTCATTTTTCTCGAAGTTTGTCTTTACTATGAAATCTTTACCCAGTTGTTTTTTAATTTCAGTTTTTATGTCCTCATTCTCATAACCTTCCTTAACATCAAGGTAAACACCTGAAATTTGACTGCTATAATCCATTAATTCCTTAGAAAGTTCCAACGGGACAATAAATATTTCTGCATTTACCTCTCTATTAAAGTTCATTCGCCCTGAAATAGAAACTAGTTTTGCCGTAAACGGATTCCTCCCGAAACCAACTTTAATTTTACGCTTAGGGACATAACAAATCACCGATTCATACCCGACATTCTCAGGAAGATAACCTCCTAATTTGTCAAGCAAAGTCGCTCCGATAATTCCATAGTTCGTGCTATCATCATGCAAGAACGCTTTTCCCTTTGGTATTAAATGCTGATCCATCTTGGTCATTTCCAAAAAGCTATCCTCAACTCCGACTAATTTCGTATTGACCCATTTTTTCTCGTGCTTGAGGATAATGACTTCTTCGACTACTTTAGAATAGGCAGCAACTCCTTCAATTTTCTTAAGTTTTTCGTAATCAATGCGGATTTCGTTAAACGTTTTACTTTCCGAAGCACGGATTGTGATATCAGTATCGTACTCGGAATACAAGTCTTCGATCATTTTTTCGATTCCATTAAACGCAGATAGTAGTATGATCAAAGCAGCGGTAATTGCAGCAATACCGATCACCGAGATTCGTGTAATCCAATTGATCACATTCTTCTTCCGCTTAGAGGATAGATAACGACGCGCTATATAAAAGGGAACGTTGATTTTGGTAGTTGAATTTCTATTTTTTTAATAATTTATCAATTTCCAAGGCATAATCTAATGAATCATCGATATGGAAGGTCAAATTGGGAATTTTCTTCATGTTTTTAAGTCGTCTTCCAACCTCACCACGAATACGAGATGAATTACGTTGGATGTTCTCAAGGACTTCATTTTTATCTGGACCTGCAAAAACACTCAAGTAAATACGAGCCAACGAAAGATCGGGAGTTACTCTTACCACCGTCACAGTAACCATTGCGCCTAAACAAATGTCACGTGCATGACGTTGAAAAAACATCGATAATTCTTCTTTAACTACCTCCTCTATTCTGCTCTGTCTGATTGAACTCATGTTGCAAAAATACGGATTTGATTCTCACGTTACATTTCTAAAGAACAAAACTTATCTTTGTCACCTTTATGAAAGGATTACGCGAAATATTTAGGTACACATTTAAGTACCGAGGGACAGCTATCATCATGATAGTTTGCAACCTGTTGTACATTATATTCAACTTGTTGTCGCTCGCGTTGTTCGTGCCGTTTTTACAGATTATTTTTCTAAAAACAGAAGGAGCTGAAGTTCTAAAAGAACCTGTTTATGAAGGTGGGTTTTTTAATTATTTCTCGTATGCCGCAGAAAAATTCCAATACACAATGCAAGAAATGTCCGAGTCAAATCCACTGGACGCTCTTCTTTTCGTTTGCTTTTCTGTTGCGATCGCATTTTTATTTAAAAATCTATTTCGTTATGGTGCGATCTGGTTTCAGTCCCAACTGCGTATGTCGGTGGTACGAGACCTACGCGATGCTCTTTACCAAAAATCTCTTAAGCTTCCACTTTCATACTATACGGAAGAACGAAAAGGCGACTTGATGTCTCGAATGCAAAGTGATGTTGGCGAAATTGAAATTGCCGTCATTTCTGTACTTGAATTGATTTTCAGAGAGCCTATATCAATTATTATCCATCTCGCATTGCTGATCTACTGGAGTCCCTCACTGACATTATTTTCGTTAATACTCCTACCATTCACCGCTCTAATAATTTGGGTCATTGGCAAAAGCCTTAAAAGGACAGCCAAGCAGGGACAAGCTCAAATGGGCTTGGTTTTCTCCATGATTGAAGAAACATTGGGAGGAATAAGAATTATAAAAGCTTTTAATGCTTCAAAGCAAGTAACCAAATCATTTAAACACGAGAACTTAAAACATCAAAAGTTAATCACAAAAGCATTTCGAAAAAGAGATCTATCTTCACCGCTGAATGAAACAGTTGGTGCAATTGTCATGCTTTGCATTGTTTGGTTTGGAGGCTCTCTCATTCTTGATCCATCTAACAAATCAGATTTTGATGGTGCTCAGTTTGTAACATTCATTATTGTCTTTTCTCAATTGCTCCGTCCAATTCAAGGAATTGCAAGGTCTATGGCCAATATGAACAAAGCTGATGCATCACTTGACCGTATCAACGAAGTTCTTAACGCTGATGAGAAGATTTACGATCCAGAAAACCCAACACATATTGATGATTTGAAGCAAAAAGTCGCTTTCAATAATGTTAATTTTAAATACAAGGATGAACTTGTTTTGAAGAATGTTTCGTTCGAAATACCACTTGGAAAGACAATTGCTTTGGTTGGAGAATCTGGCAGTGGTAAATCAACAATTGCAGATTTACTTCCACGTTTTTATGATGTTCAAGATGGTTCGATCACTTATGATGGTGTTAACATCAAAAATGTTTCCGCTCATAACCTTCGACAGCAAATTGGAATTGTATCGCAGGAATCGATCTTATTTAATGCCACAGTAAACGAAAATATTGCGTTTGGAATGCTCGAATCAAGTCAAGAAGACATTATTCGAGCTGCAAAAATTGCAAATGCACATGACTTCATCGATAATCTTGAAAATGGTTACAATACGAATATAGGTGAGCGCGGAAATAAACTTTCAGGTGGCCAGCGACAACGCATCAGTATTGCACGAGCGATTTTAAAGAATCCACCTATTCTTATATTAGATGAGGCAACTTCTGCATTGGATACTGAATCAGAACATCTTGTTCAAGAAGCATTGAATAAGTTAATGAAAGACCGAACAAGCTTAGTGATTGCTCATCGCTTGAGTACTATTCGTAAGGCTTATAAAATCTTAGTTCTATCCAAAGGAGAAATCATTGAAGAAGGAAATCACGATGAATTAATGAAATCGAAGGGCATGTATTACAAGCTCTCTTCTCTCCAGGGGATTAGCGAGTAAACTTAATATAATCTGCAGGATTAACCGGAGTTTGCTTGTACCATAATTCGAAATGAAGATGTGGTCCATCCGTATTTTCTCCTGTATTTCCAACAATTGCAATTGGATCACCAAGCTGAACTTTGGTACCCATCTTCTTCAACACTGTTTTATTATGCTTGTAAACGGACATAAAATTTCCTGCGTGAGACATGATTAAAATGTGCCCATCTTTTCTTGTGTATCCTGAGTAAATAACGGTTCCTCCAAGGCAAGCTTTAACGGTCTTATCTTTACTTGTAACGACATCAATCCCAAGATGATTTTTTTGGTCAAACTCTTGACTTACTACACCAACAATGGGACTCCCGAAATACGTGATTCCAATATTTTTCTTCCCCGCTGGAGTACTAATGTCATTTCGCACCTCTTTTGATAGTTTCGATTCTACTCCTGTAACACTTGTCTTGAGTTCTTCCAAGTCAATCTCGATAAGCTCCACAATTGAGTCGTTTTCAATTTGCATTGGCACCTCACCAGAAAGGATGAGCCGAATATTTTCAATGTATATCTCTTGAGATTCGAGCTTTGCTGAAAGTTCTTCAATAAGAATGTTTTGATCTTCCAGTTGGCTTCTTTCTATCTTCTTGTCTCCAACCAAACCAGATAAAGGGCCTGAGAATAGATACACCGATAACACTCCAATTAGAATGAAAACGATTAAAATCAAACTGATCAATCGAATAGAGTTACTCTGAAAACTCCAAGACTCCTCAAAATTCTCTGGATTTGAAGCAGAGTATTTGATGGTAGTTCGAAGTCTATTACTAATTTTACGGAACCAATTCATGCGACTGTAAAGTTCACTATTTTATAGGGTTTCAGCAAATAAACAGCAAAATCAATCGTTAAGAATATATAAATCCGATTGTTGGCTTAAATTTTGCAAGTCAAAAGGCAAACGTTTTTAATTTTTCTACGTCTATTATAATACGAATGAGAATTATCACTACCATATTCCTACTAAGCCTCTCGCTGATTTCCTTCAGTCAAGGTTTGGTGACAAGCACAGCACAATCTCCTACGGGATTAGTGCAAAATGTCTTGTTAGGACCTGGAGTGACAGTTTCAAATATCTCTTATAACGGAGCAGCAGTAGCAATCGGTTCGTTTGACGGCTCAAATTGCAATGTTGGATTAGCATCTGGAATAATAATGACTACGGGGACAGTTCTAGCAGGCCCTAACGGACCACACGGCCCTAATAATCAAGAAAACTCAGGACTCGATAATGGAACTCCAGGATTTGGATTATTGTCTAACATTGTCGGTAATACTCCGACACACAATGCGGCAATTTTAGAATTTGATTTTGTTCCATACTCAGATACTGTGAGTTTCAATTACGTTTTCGGATCAGAAGAGTATCCTGAATACGTTGGTACAGCGTTTAATGATGTCTTTGCATTCTTCATATCGGGGCCTGGAATTGCTGGATTACAAAACATTGCAAAATTGCCGAATGGAACAGATGTCACTATTAATAATGTGAATGCAGGAATAAATGCACCTTTCTTCGTGGACAATGGAAATGGTAGCGTGGGGCCTGAAAACTCATCACCATTCTATATTCAATATGATGGTTTCACCAAGGTTCTCACTGCGTCATCTGAAGTGCAATGTGGACAAACCTATCATCTTGTAATTGCAATTGCAGATGTTCAAGATGGAATATTTGATTCAGGAATATTTATAGAGGCAAATAGCCTTTCATCAAAAATACCTATAGAAATTTCGCACCAGATGACTCAAAACGTCTTCAATGATCCAGATATTATGGCAGAAGGATGTGTCTCTACAACTGTCACTTTAACACGTAACCCGAATACACTTTCTACTCCAATGACAATTCCTATTAATATTTCAGGAACTGCAACAGAGGGTGTTGATTATTCTAATATTCCGAATTCGATAACCTTCCCTGTTGGTGTTCAACAAATGCAATTTACAATTGATGCATTTCAAGATGGAATTCCCGAAGGACAAGAATCGATAATCATAACACTCCCGCTCATAGATCCATGTGGAAATCCAAGTCCGATAGACCTCACTATTTCTATCAATGATATTCCACCAGTTGCCGTAGATATAACTGGTGGTGTAGTAAATTGTCCTGGAGAATTAGTAACACTTACAGCAAATCCATCTGGAGGTTCTCCACCCTATACATACTTATGGAGTACAGGGGAAACAACGCAATCGATAACTGTTACTCCAACAGTAACAACTACTTTTACGGTTTCCGTAACAGATGATTGCCTAAATGAAACAGCGAGTAATTCATTCGAAGTAATTATCCCAATATTGCCACCTCTGGTTCTAAGTGAAACTCCAGATATTACAGAGATTTGTCCTTACATTACAGCTATATTGGAAGCTAATCCAGTTGGAGGATCAGGAAACTATACCTACCAGTGGTCATCTAATTTTGAATCAAATTTAGGAGCGACACCTACTATTTCGGTTACTCCATCTACAACAACAACGTACACAGTTTCCGTTACTGATGATTGTGGGAATGTCACAACAGAATCGATTATTTATACGATTACAAGTCCGCCTTTAATTGTTGCAATGACGCCACCACTGGAAATTTGCGCGTACGATTCTGTTCTTTTAACAGCAAGTCCATCAGGAGGCTTTGGAGATTACTTCTACCTCTGGCCACACAGTGGAGAAACAACTCAATCTGTATGGGTAACTCCAAGTCTGACGACAAACTTTATTGTTATTATTTCAGATGAATGCCAGACATTTACAATTAATGGAGGCACAGAAATCACAGTAATTGCACCAACTGCAGATTTCACGATCACGACTGAAACAGTCTTTAATAATTTACCCATTCAGTTCCAAAACTTAACCCAAAACGGTATAACATACGTTTGGGATTTTGGCGATTTCAATTCATCCACAGAAATTCATCCCAGCAACACTTATACAGATCCTGGATTCTATACTGTTACACTATTCGCGTATGACTATTTAGGCTGTGGAGATACGATATCAAAACCAATTGAGATTGAAGAAGAATGGTATATCTATGTCCCAAATACATTTACTCCTGATGGCAATCGATTCAACAATGATTTCCGAGCAAGCACTGTTGGGATTCAACGACTCAGTATTGCAATTTTCAATCGTTGGGGACAAGTCGTCTATACGTCCGAAGATCTTGATTTTGTTTGGGATGGAAATTTCAATGGAACAATGTCCACCGATGGAACATATACTTACAAGATCAATTTCTTGACGAACTCGGAGCGTCAGAAGACCATTTTAGGTCACGTGAATTTACTAAAGTAGAAGCTACTTTTATTCACCCAACTCTCAGTATTTACAAAGATTTTGTTCTTCCGCCATCAACGGGAACATTAATCCCATTGATATAAGATGCACGATCAGATGCTAAAAAGGCAATTGCTTCAGCAACCTCATTTGGCTCCGCAATTCGTTGCATTGGAGAGAGTTTAGCCATTGCTGCAAGAACATCATCTACAGACTGACCCGATTTTCCAGCTTTCGATTCAGCGATGCTATTTAATCGACCCGTGTTCGTTGCGCCAGGTAAAACATTATTTACAGTGATATTGAATTCACCCAATTCATTTGCTAGTGTTTTACTCCAATTAGCAACAGCTCCACGAATCGTATTCGATACACCAAGCCCATTCAACGGTTGCTTAACACTCGTAGAAATCACGTTAATGATTCTCCCTCCCCCTTGATCAGTCATGCCCGGATAGAGAGCTTGAACGAGAATGTGATTACAAATCAAATGTTGTGTAAACGCAGCGTGAAATTCAGAAACCTCAGCTTTGATAATTGGCCCGCCTTTCGGTCCACCAGTATTATTTACAAGAATCGTAGGTTGATTTCCATCTGCAACATAGCCAGCAATCACCTTTTCTAATTGATCTGGATTAGTGAAATCAGCAACTAAAATGGAATGTTGTTGACCATTTGAGATGTCCAATTGGCTTTTAGCATCGTTGAGTTTTGATTCATTTCGAGCGACGAGTGTAACTGATGCGCCACGTTCTGCCATCAATTTGGCTGTTGCAAATCCAATTCCTTGTGTACTTCCGCAAATGAGTGCTTTCTTTCCGAGTAATTCCATCTTCTGAATGTTTGAGGATACAAAAATAGAATAACGGTGGAAATACTGATGTTTTAAAGCAAATTCATCAATCTTTTATATCTTAGCTTAACGATAAAAATGATAGAATTATGATGATGCCGTTCAACCTCCAAAAGTGGATCGATGATAACCGCGACTTGCTTAAACCACCTGTAAGTAATAAAAATTTGTATGTTGAAGCGGGAGATTTTATCGTGATGATTGTGGGTGGTCCAAATGCTCGAAAAGATTATCATTTTAATGAAAGCGAAGAATTGTTTTATCAATTAGAAGGAGATATTACAGTTCGCATTCAGCACGAAGGAAGGGCAAAGGACATTGATATAAAGGAAGGTGAAATGTTTCTTCTTCCATCAAACATTCCACACTCGCCAATGCGGAAAAAAAATACAGTAGGACTTGTCATTGAGCGAGTACGAATAGGAACTGATTTAACAGACGGATTAATGTGGTTTTGTGATGAATGCAACCACAAACTTCACGAATTTAGGTTTCCATTGAAAAACGTGGAGGTAGATTTTCTTCCAAGATTTAGCGAATTTTATGGATCAGAAGAAAATCGGACTTGTGATGAGTGTGGACATGTGATGGAGATGGATGAGCGATTTGTTTAGATATGGTTTAATGAATTTGTTGGCAACCATTAGAAAATACGAAAATATTATATGAATAGAAAAATTGCCATAATAACAGGAGTAAGTCGATTGAAAGGAATTGGACGAGCAATTTGCTGTGAATTGGCAAAAAGAAAATTTGACATATTCTTCACTTATTGGACTGAATATGATAACCAAATGCCTTGGAAAGTGAATAGAAACGAACCGGAATTAATTCAAAAAGAAATCAGAGGATTTGGCGTAAAATGTGAAAAAATTGAATTAGACCTATCAAACGAAAATGCAATCGAAATTTTATTTAGAGAAGTAAAAAATAAATTGGGTTGTCCATTAGTTCTGGTAAATAATGCGACTTATAGCACCCAAACAACGATTGACAATTTGACAGCGAAAGAATTAGATAAACACTATGAAGTTAATCTAAAGGCGACAACTTTATTGACCATTGATTTTATTAAACAATTTGATTTTAATAAAAATGGTAGGATTGTAAATTTATCGTCAGGACAGTCACTTGGTCAAATGCCCAATGAAATAGCTTATGCGATTAC
Organism: Bacteroidota bacterium; assembly: GCA_024280295.1. Lineage (GTDB taxonomy): Bacteria > Bacteroidota > Bacteroidia > Flavobacteriales_D > Crocinitomicaceae > UBA4466. The sequence continues at coordinate 9,354 of JAJRQK010000034.1, read as the reverse complement.
AAAAGGAGCGATTGAAACTTTGACTTATACTTTATCCCAAGAAATTGCACCAAAAGGAATTACAATTAATGCGGTTAATCCAGGTCCAAATGATACAGGTTGGATGGATAAGAAAATAAAAAAAGAATTATTAAATCAATTTCCAATGAATAGAATTGGAAAGCCGAAAGATACAGCGAAATTAATTGGATTTTTAACAAGTGAAGATGCAGAATGGATTACAGGACAAATTATTCATTCAGAAGGTGGATTTAAAAGGTAAAACGGTTGCCAACAAAAAATATAGTGCATTTGGCAGATAGTGCTAAAAATGAAGATGATAGCAATAAATAAAAATAGAGCGAAACTGAAAATTTGTAGCGTTGAAATGCCAAACGCACCATATTCAAATCGATAAAGTTTAGACTATTAAAAAATAGTCAATGAGCAATTCTAAAAAGAAAACACCTCTGTAAAGTCCGAAAAAGAAGATAAACAAGCTACCAACAGGAAGTATAGACGAAACAACTAACTCAAAAAGGTGATGAAAGTTATCCGTTACCTAAAGAATCCACTGGCAGTTGGACATTTTCTAAGGATGGCAAAGTCTACAATAAGAATTTCGAAGATAAATACTTAAGAAAATAAGCGCTTAGAAACTGCTCACCTATACTACTTTGCAATTGTCATTCTGATAACTTCGCGCTCACTACCAACCACAACAGAAATCAAATATACACCCATTCTCAATTCAGGTGAATAATGAACATGGTTAAATCCTTTTTCGATTCGAATATTTTTTTCAACCATGACTAATTTTCCTGTCACATCAAGAATTTCAATTGTACCCAGTCCATTTTTGGAAGAAAAGATAGTGAGGTTAAATGCACCTTCACTTGGGTTTGGTGAAGCAAGAACTTGTAAATCATCATCAGCCGTACAATCAACATAAATGGTTCCATGTACTGTAATTTCTCCATCCATATCCAATTCTAGTAATCTATAATACGCGCTCGATGTTGCTCGATTATTATCTAAGTAGTTATACTGGAGAAAACTCGTTGAATTCACAGCTGATGGAATTTGCGCAATTTGTTCAAATGAATATCCCTCAAGTGATCGTTGAATAATGAAACTATGTGAATTATGCTCGGACACAGTCGTCCAAGAAATATAGGTATCACCATCATCACATTTAATGCTGTAATTTGCAAGTGTTGCTGATAGCAATGGGCCATTATTCGTATAAGCCAATGCGTAGTTGGAGAAATTCGCGAAGGTCATCGTTGTAGAGTCATCCACTCGAACACCATTAATGGTATAATCCCAATTATCACCTTCAATATCTTGTTTCAGAAGAGTATATGAGTCACTTCCCCATACTTGGGTAAACGCCCAATAACGAATATCTGGACTTACTGAAGCAGTGTAATTTCCTCCAATAACTGGATTCTCTACACCCAAATGCCAATACCCTTCTGTTTCGACATTTGCAACTGTATCCACAGAAAGTGGACCTCCAAAAATAATTCCAGGAACAACTGTTGTTGGATTTGGTGTGAGATCTAAGAATCTTGCAGTAACACGAGAATTTCCCGTTAGAATGTTTGGAGTAAATCGTAAAGGCTCATAATAAGTTTCAAGATCAGTATGATCACTTCCTAAATGGAATGTATAAAGTCCGCCCGTTGGAGTAAATGCACGGTTGTAATTACCAACTACATGTCCACCGGTATGAGAAACAATTCCCGTTGAGTTATTTGTTACAAACAATGTATCTAAACCTGCATTGACGTAGTTTCCAAGCGTAATTGGAAGCGAGAAAATCAAGCTATCATCAATAATTGTGTTACCACTTAAAGCTTTGACACCTGAACCAGCAAACTCGACTTTAAAATAGTTTGTTCCGGCAACACTTGTTTGTTTCACGATTTGAGCACAAACACCATCAAATGTAATTTTACCAGCCGGAAGGGTGTAATTCCCTGTCATTTCTGGAAGAATCGTTGCACATTTCGCTAATTGAAGCTCTCCACCATTCATGGTAAGCTTTCCTGTACCGTTTAGCGTAAATGTGTTCGCATCAAGAATTCCACTTTGTATCGTCAATGTTTTGGGGGCATTCAATGTATAGTTGACTGCACTTACTAAGGATGCTTTAATTCCCGTTGTCTTGTTGACAAATACATCACCGAATACTTGATTTACGTTCATGCTGACATCCGTTATATTCGTCTGATCAAGACAAGTGCCACATGCAACAATAAATTGAGTTGTTCCACCAACCGCAGTGAATATTCCAGATGATTTCGATAAATTCCGATTGACCGATAATCGATAGGTTGCAATGCTGAATGTTCCAGTCGTTGCGATGTTCATAGATCGCGATGACATGTCCGTCTCAAGAGTTAAATCGCTTGAACTTACGCTCACATCAACATCGTTTAACGTTCCGCTACCTTTGTAAATTGAAGGGCCAGTTACAAAAACAACATCACCCGCTGGATTTACGGTAGTAGTTACAATTGCTCCTTCATTCAATAAATCACGATCAATAGTAAGTGTATTATTGCCGTTGATTGTTATCGTTCCAAAATTACAAACATCTCTTGCTACAGCTGCAGCATTAATTTGTGGCATCACACAAGTAGCACATACAGTAGCAGGAACTAAAGCATCATCTGCTGAAGTTGGTATTGCGTTTGTGGACCAATTTGCAGCTAAATTCCATACACTGCTTACATCGCCTTCCCACGTATTAGCTGCACCACCACCTGAGGAAGTGCCAATTATTAGAATTTCATCAACTGCGAAAGATGGGTCTGTTCCGATGCCATCTGCATTATTCTGCCATCTATATGCAATTCTTAGGTTGGTAATTCCTTCACATGTTACTGGAAGACCAATCGAATATCCCGTCCACAAACCTTGCGGTGCACAAATTCCCAATGAAGGTTTAACCGGGTTTGCCAAGGTCAACCAATTTGCACCCCCATCAATACTATATTCGAAGATACAATCATCAAACGCTCCTTGTCCATTTTCGATATAGTTAAAAGTCAAAGTCAAGCCAGTTACTCCAACGGAATTAATATTCTGACTCATACTACGTTTGTTCGCAGTCATGTCATAACAAAAGCTGGAAAAATCACAATTAAAACACCCAGGTAAGCATGCAACATCATTTGCATAAGCTGCTCCTACATCACCACCAAAACTAGGGTGAACTGAAACATGTAATGATTGATCACCACCACCAGCAGAACCACAAGCTCCTGCTGCATTCCCAGCTTCTACATCACTAATATACCACTGATTTGCTGTGATGCCTTGAACTCCCACATCATTGTTCAATGGAGTTGTAACCCAATTACTTCCAGCACCACCATTACCATCGAAATCTTCCTCAAAAATAGTTACGGGACCTCCTCCTCCTCCGCCACCGCAATTACAGTCTAAAGCTTCGATGTAAGCGACTTTAGTTTCCGTATCATTTCCTTCGGCATTTGTGACAGTCAAAGCCACTTGGTAAGTTCCAATTGCATCAAAAACTACATCAACATTTTGCATTGATGCATTCGTTCCATTTACAAAAGTTACCGTTGCGGGAGTAAATACCCAATTCCATGCAGTGATTGGTGAAAATGTTGTAGAAGTACTTAAATCCGTAAATGTTACAGTATCTTGAACACTTGATGGTACCGCGCATGCAGCAGTTTGCGAAGTAATAAAATTCGCTATCGGTGGACAGTCAGTAATAACAATAAGTAAAGATTGAATTAAGACTCCATTTCCAGCACAATTAGTCGCTGTTAATTCCACAGTATAAGTTCCATTTGCCGTAAATTCAACTTGTGGATTTTGACTTGAGGAACTCGTTCCACCAATAAAATTAGCTCCAGTAGGAGAGATGTTCCATGAGTATCCAGAGATGGAGCAATTACCACTGATAATATCAGAGCAGTTAAAGAAATTGCCATCACCAACTGTACTTTGATCAGTAAAATAGAAAGCATCACCCTTACAACCAGTAGTTTGACTTACTATAAAATTTACAGCAGGAACTGCACAAGCAGAAATCACTACGTTATCAACATTAAAACTTGCTCCAAGAGCATAATCACCTGTATTGTTAATGTCCCCATCATCATACCATCGAAAAGCAATCCGTAAATCATTTTGGTTATTTGCATCTGCTGGAATTGCAAAAGATCTTCTAAACCAGTTATTACAAGTTCCAGCCAAGAATGGGGAACAACTTCTCAAATTATCTTCAAGGATTTGCCAAGTAACACCAGCATCTACGCTGTAAAGAACTGTCCCATGTGATTTAATACCATCGGAATCACCTCCTAGGAAGAAGTCTGCTGTAAAAATTAAATTACAAGAACCTGTTGCATCAATATTGTTATTCAAAAAAGCAATTTGTTCTGTTTGAGTTTGTATGTCACCATTGTCTGGGTCAGAAATACAATTCCAATCGTTTGATTGTGCCACCCCGCCAAAAAGTAATGTTGCACAAGTAGGATATGCAGTAATATGTAAACTTTGATTTGGTCCTGGTTGAGGCGTATTAATAAATGGATTCGGTAAATTATTAGGAGGAGCACATGCATAATGCCGACCTTGAACCAATTGACCTTGTGCATTTGAGGATAAACCAACTGCAATATCGCTACCCAATTCAGGAGTGTTTTGATCATTAATGATGAAATTATCGTGGGCAACGACCGCATTTGTTCCATAGGTTAATCCAACAATTCCAAGAGGGGTAGGACTAGTTAAAGACCCTGGAGCATTTTCTAACGTCCAGCGTGTTCCGCCTCCATCATCGAAATCTTCAATCCAAATTGCATTTTGAGAAATTGCGACAGGAATTGTAAATAAACTGGTAACAAATACCAAAATTCTTAGGTAGTAGTTTTTTGAGAGCATGCGTATAGTATAGTTCAATAACAAGGTACTGATTTTAACTAAATTCGACTAATAATAATTGATAATAAACAGAACTAATGAAGTCTGTTCAAAATATAATGGAATTACCTTAAAAGGTTGACGTGACCGACATGAACTTCTTTCTCACCACTATAGCCACCCAATACTACTTTCCATGTATAGGTGCCGTCTTGACATTCAACACCCCGATATTTTCCATCCCAAGATTCATCTAAAGAATTGAGTGTAACAATTAACTCACCCCAACGATTAAATATCTCCATTTTGAAACTTGTAACATCAACTCCGACAGCTTGGAACACCGTATTATATCCATTAAAGTTAGTATTTGGTGTAAATGCATTTGGGACATATAAAATCGGAGCGTAATGAATATTAACAGTATCAGAATCGGAGCATCCATTCTCATCCGTGTAAGTTACAAAATAGAAGTAATTTTGGTTTGGTTTTGCCGTTGGTGACTCACAATAAACACAACTTAAAAAATCGGGAGGAGACCAAATGTAGGGGCCTGAAGTTGTACTTATAGCACCTAGCTGCAAAACACTTCCATAAGTTGCAATAATATCAGGAACAGTTTGAATAAACGCCTCAGGAAAGAGGTCAACAAAAACGGTGTCAGAATCAATGCAACCATACTCATCCGTTCCAACAACAACATAAGCAGTTGGGCTAGATGGTGTCGCATGAACAATTTCACCCGTAGAGTTATCTAATGAAGCAGAAGGACTCCAACTATAGCTCAATCCATTATTTACCCAAAGAGTTGCTGTTTGATCTGGGCAAATAGTCGTATCATTTCCTGCAATAATATTAGCCGTTTCTAGGAGTACAAACATACTATCAAAAGTTGATCCACAAGCGTTCACAAAATCACAATAATAGTACATATTAGAAGTCGGAGAAATTGTAACATTTGGTCCAGTGATTGGGGTAATATTAATATTTGGAGACCAATAATAGTAAGCACCTCCGGACACTGAAATATCCATAGTTGTACCTGTGCAAAAATGCACAGTATCAGGCATTATGGGTACAGGAGGATTAAAGAAAACATCGACTACTAATGTGTCGCTCAATAGACAACCATTAGGAGAAATAATGTCAATAATATAAGTAATGTCATTTAGTGGCGTACACAATGGATTCGCTATTGTAGGATCGTTCAGATAAGTAGCTGGACTCCATGAATACGTTCCTCCGCCTGAAGCTAAAAGATTCACACTGCTTCCTATACAAACACTGGTATCATTAGATGCATTAGCACCATCATTATAAACAACAAGCGTAACAGATACCGTATCGATACCACAACTGTCAGAAACTATTACAGTAAAATCCGTGGTTTGATTGACCGTAGCAGTAGGCATTGCTATTGTTGGGTTATCTAAAAACTGAGCAGGACTCCACTCATATGTTGATCCTCCATAAGCTTCAAGTTGGTATGAATCACCTGGGCAAATTGGACTAGGAGGTTGGATAACTCCACCTTGGAAATCACCAATCGTGACTATAAATGTCACAGAGTCTGGTGAAAAACAACCATTTGAATCCGAAACTACTAGCGTAACTGTATAATCACCAGGGTTTGCATAAAAATGAGTTGGATTCACATCGGTTGATGTTGTGTTATCTCCAAAGTCCCAAAAGAATTGATTTCCATTTGCGCTATTATTATTAAATATCACTGGATCCGGGATACAGATAATTGGATTCGGATTCGACACAATCGCATCGATTGAACTCAATTCAAATTTAAAGGCTGCTAAATTACAGTTCGAACTTTGATTCTGCGGAGACCAAACACCTGCTGTAGTTGTAAACCCATTCGGATTTCCGCTACAAGCCCCACAAACAGCATGGTAAATTCGTCCAGATTTATCAAATCGACTTGTCCCCCCATCCACATGGTTGAAGCTACTCGCTACTCCGCCCATAAATGTCCCATATTTCAATGCTGTTGCATCTTGATCTAGCACGGCGATATAGAAATTACTGCCATTAGTTGTTGCCTGAAAAGCGTCAAAAGTTACGGGGAATCCATTTGTAGTTGAATTACTTGCGGGGCCATTTTGATTAAGATTTCCACCCCATCCAGAGAGATAAATATCATAACAATCTGAAACCAAGAATGCAGTTGGTGATATCTCAACACTTCCTGTTCCTGCACCAATCATGGTCGTCCATTCTATGGTAGTTAGGGTAGCATCATATTTACGAATAAACTGCCCCGAATTAGCAACACCCCAACGACCTGGCGAAACTCCCCAATCAGATTCAGATTGACCTAAAACATAGACCTTATCGTCAATATCCAACTGAACAAAATACGTTTGATCATATTCGTTCATCCCCATAAATGTTCCTGATAAATTCAATCCATTAGCTCCATTAAAACGAGCCACATAACCATCAGATAGACCGCCGTTAAATGTTAGATCATTTCCTGAGAACATGGGCATTGATGCAGAACTAGATCCACCAGCGATATAAACATCCCCATTACTTGCAATTTGAACTCCGTTTCCAGTTTCTTGGCCGCTTCCTCCAAAATAAGTTGACCAAATCATCGTATTCAACCCAGGAGTCATCTTGAATAACACAGCATCTTGCGTTCCTGAAAGTGCAGGTTGAGTTCCGAGTACAACTGGAAAATCAAAGGACTGAGTTGTAGATGTTATATATACATCCCCATTAACATCAAGTATAACTTCACCTCTAAATTGATCTCCATAATTGTACCGAAGACTAGAAGTGTTCAATCCATCAGTACCTGAACCACCTACATAAGTTGATGCAAGTAAAGAAGTTCCCGTTGCATTTAATCGCGCAACAAACAAATCAGATCCATTGCCGAAATCCAAACCATTTGAAGTTCCACCAGGAATACTCGGTCCGCCATTAAAACTATTATCATATGGCGCACCAGCCATTGGGAAATTCGGTGAAGAAGTTATTCCAAAAATATACAAGTCACCAGTTGGTGAACTTACAATACTGTTTGGTGTTTCGGATCCTGATCCGCCAATATATGTTGAATAGAGCAAAGCCGTACCATCTGCGTTAAATTTTGTGATCCCAAGATCAATCAATCCAATAAATGTAGTGCCATAAGCACCAGGAGTTAGTGGATATCCTGTCCCAAAAACGATACCTCCACCAAATAAATTTCCGTTTGCATCTGGTGCAGCTGTAAAACCCCAATTATCTGCCGTTGATCCCGAAAAGGTCGAAAACGTCAAACTTGGATCAATTAAAAGTGTTTTTTGAATATCATATCCCTCAGGAAACTCAAAATGAACCTTTGTTCCTTCAAGCGCGAATTCGATTTCAACCTCTTCCTTCCCATTTGGGCCAATTGCCCATGCAACCGGGCGCTCTTCAATGATTTCACCAAAACGTGTTTTAATTCGCAGGTTACCATCTTCATCTATTCGTAAACCATATTGTCCATTGTATTCGAATACGATAATCTCTGCAGACTTCTCAGGTTCAACCACTAAAGAATACTTCAAACTCCCATCATTTCCTTCCACCAGAAGGTCAATTCCTGGATAGAAATCATTCATTCGAATATCAGTATATGCGTATTGTTTACTTTTCCATTTAGATTGATCGTTTCCTATAAAGTAATTTCTGTAAAAACTTGAAGGTACTCCTTGTTCAATATTACCTCCCCATGATGATCCTATGAACTTTGATTTAATCGCATGAACCAAAAAATCTTCATCATCTGCGTGTTCATCTATCTGATTTTCACCACTTTCATGTGAATGAGACATTTTCTGTTTGCCATCATGCAAGTTAAACATGAATCCATCCTTTTCGATGTACATTTCTCCTTGACTTAAATCTACCTTGTAAAGAATACGCTCATCCCATTGACCTGCATTTGGGTGCATCCAGACTTCCTGGCCATAAGATATAAATCCAAATAGCGCAAGTGTTAATACTGTGATAATTACGTTTCTCATCAAGATGGGAAATTACAACAAATCTATGACATCTTCTAGCCGCAGAATCAATGAACAGGACAGTTAAATCAGTTATCTATTACTAAATCGTTTAAATTTTCAAATGGTTGCCAAAATCACAGTACAAAAACTAAGCCGAGAATCTTTGACTACACTCGTTTATATGTGTAAATTTGTCGCGAATATTTAGCGTTAAACCATGAGTGATCCGATTAAACATGAGTGTGGCATTGCCCTACTCCGTCTGAAGAAGCCACTTCAGTATTATTTTGACAAGTATGGAACAGCTTTTTATGGGCTAAATAAACTCCACCTATTGATGGAGAAGCAACATAATCGTGGTCAAGATGGAGCTGGTGTTGCGAATATTAAACTGGACATGAATCCTGGAGAGCGTTACATTTCTCGCTACCGATCGAGTGATTCAAAACCAATTCAAGATATT